>NZ_SMMF01000940.1:0-91924 GCF_009711355.1 Roseibium sp. RKSG952
TGAAATTCCCGTTCAATCCCGATGACGCCGACAATATCCCGCTGCCAACGCTTTGAGGATCTGGGCAATATTAACCATGTGAAAATACTTTTTCTTACGTTTCAGATTTTTTGTTTCCCGCATGCAAAAAATATACTTCCGTTGTTCGCGCCAATGATCACTTTTATTTCTGCGCTGTTCCCGGTGTCCCGGTTTCGGAAACCTCGCAAGATCTGTTTTTCGCGTTGCAGCAAATATATTGCATAAAAAATGACCCTGCGCATAATGCGGGCATGAGCGGCGGGCTATCGATTCTGGTCATAGATGACAACAAGATCCGGGCATCCATCATTGAAGAGGGATTGCGCGATGCCGGGCATGACCGGGTCATTGTCGTTAGCCACGTAGACGGGCTGGTGCGGCAGATTGCGGAGATCAATCCGGATGTCATTGTCATAGATCTGGAAAACCCTAACCGGGACCAGCTGGAACACATGTTCCAGGTCTCGCGGGCGGTGCGCCGGCCGATCGCGATGTTTGTCGACAGGGCGGACAGCCGGTCGATCGAGGCAGCGGTTGATGCCGGCGTGTCGGCTTATGTGGTCGACGGGCTCAAGCGCGAGCGCGTAAAGCCCATTCTCGACATGGCGATCAGCCGGTTCCGCGCGTTCTCGAAACTGGCGAAAGATCTTGAGGACGCCCGCACCGAACTGGCCGACCGCAAGACCATCGATCGGGCCAAGGGCATCCTGATGTCCTCAAAGGGTTTGTCGGAGCAGGATGCCTATACGCTTCTGCGACGGACGGCCATGAACCAGAACCGGAAGATCATCGAAGTGGCGCAAGGCCTTGTGATCGCCAGTGGCCTGCTGGTGGAGTGAGTGTTGTTGACCTTGAAACCCGGCCGGGGAAGAGCTGGCAGACAGGGGAGCGGAGGAAAATGGAGACGTATCTGACACCTGTCATCGCCGGTTTTATTCCGCTGCTGGATAGCGCCGTCCTGATCGCCGCGCGGGAAAAGGGGTTTGCAGCGCGTGAAGGCATCGAATTGAAGCTTTTCCGTGAGACTTCATGGGCCAATATTCGGGACCGGATTGCCGTCGGGCAATTTGATGTCGCGCATATGCTTGCGCCCATGCCGATTGCCGCAAGCCTCCACCTGACCAGTCTGGCTGTCCCCATGCTGGCGCCGATGGTGTTGGGCCTCGGCGGAAACGCCATCACCGTTGCGGCGGATCTTTGGCAGGCCATGACCCTGCATGATGCGGACCGGGAAGGGGACCCGGCTTCGACGGGCCGGGCACTTGCCAGGCTGATTGAAACGCGCAAGGCAAAGGGGCAAGGCCGCCTGCGCTTTGCCGTCGTACATCCCTTTTCCGGGCATGCTTACGAATTGCGCTACTGGCTTGCAGCGGCCGGGCTGGATCCGGATGCGGATGTCGAGATTTCGGTTCTTGCGCCGCAGCTGATGCCCGATGCGCTCGCCTCCGGTCAACTGGATGGATATTGCGTCGGTGAACCGTGGAACACGGCCGCAGTCAAGGCGGGAACGGGGCGGATCGCCACCTACAAGCAGGCAATCTGGCCGGACAGCCCGGAAAAGGTACTTGGTGTTACCCGCAATTGGGCAGAAGCCCATCCGGTTACACTGTCGGCTCTCCTGCGCGCCATGTCGGCTGCAGCAGACTGGTGTGCAGAACAGAAGAATGTACGCGATCTTGCCCGGCTTCTGGCGCGTCCGGACTATCTTGCGTGTCCCGAAGAGATATGCCTTCCAGCCCTTCAGGGCGAGATGCGTTTCGGCCAGAGAACGGAGAAGTTCATTCCGGATTTCCTGACCCTTTCCGGTGGGGCGAAGGCGGCTCCCTCTCCGGCGCAGGGGCTGTGGTTCTATGACCAGATGCTCCGGTGGGGGCAAGCCAAGGCGGCGGCCGGGCACCGCGATGAAGTGTCCGAAATCTTCTCGCCGGCCCTCTACCGTTCGGCTCTGCAACTTGACGGGGTCAAAGAGCGCCGTATGGCGCGTCTGTTCGACATGCCGGTGGTCGAATGAGCCAAAAAGTCTGTGCTTGTGTGTTCAGGGCCTGTTTACTGCGCTGCACAAAATGACGCCAATTGCTCTGCTTCTGGGCCAAGAATTCGTGCAAAGCTTATGAGGGTGATTTTTCAGAAAAACTTCACGCAATTGATTTTAAATAAGAATTTATAATTACCTGAGTTGGCACGTGTTGTGCTTTCTAATTCGTAAGGCCAACGCTGGCCATACCGATATTGCGCCCACAGCCGGGTGCCCAGGCAAAGCCGCCGTTCCGATCTGCGCTTCCTCCCAAAGTGCGCGGATTGTGACGGCGGCTTTTTTTGTTTTTGGGCCTGCGCGGATCGTTCCGGCGCGGGCGGGACGAGGGGAACAGGACGTGACACTGGATTATACTTTCAAGATGACCCGAGGGGCCGCATGTGCCGCCTTGATGGTTGCCACTGTGATGGTTCCGGCCTCTGCAGCCTTTGCGGATATGCTCGACGTCGAAAAGGACGAGTTGACCTTCGGCTTCATCAAGCTCACGGACATGGCGCCGCTCGCGATTGCCTACGAAATGGGCTATTTCGAGGATGAAGGCCTGTTTGTTACATTGGAGCCGCAGGCCAACTGGAAGGTTTTGCTTGACCGGGTGATCACCGGCGAACTGGACGGCGCCCATATGCTGGCGGGCCAACCGCTTGCAGCGACCATCGGTTTCGGTACCAAGGCGCATATCGTGACGCCGTTTTCCATGGACCTCAACGGCAACGGCATCACCGTCTCCAACGAGATCTGGGAGATGATGAAGCCGCATCTCGAGATGCAGGAAGACGGCAAGCCCATGCATCCGATCAAGGCGGATGCGCTGAAACCGATCGTTGATCAGTTCATTGATGAAGGCAAGCCCTTCACCATGGGCATGGTGTTCCCGGTGTCGACGCATAATTACGAGCTGCGGTACTGGCTTGCCTCCGGTGACATTCATCCGGGGTTTTACTCCGAAACCGATATTTCCGGACAGATCCAGGCGGATGCGCTTTTGTCTGTAACACCGCCGCCGCAAATGCCAGCGACGCTCGAGGCCGGTACCATCTACGGTTATTGCGTCGGCGAGCCATGGAATCAGCAGGCGGTTTTCAAGGGGATCGGCGTTCCGGTTATCACCGATTACGAGATCTGGAAGAACAACCCGGAAAAGGTGTTCGGCCTTACCAAGGAATTCACGCAAGACTACCCGAACACGACGCTGGCCATCACCAAGGCCCTGATCCGGGCCGCAAAGTGGCTCGATGAGAACGGCAATGCCAACCGCATGGACGCAGTCGAGATCCTGTCCCGGCCGGAATATGTCGGTGCGGACGCGGAAGTGATCGCCAACTCCATGACCGGCACTTTCGAATATGAGAAGGGCGACAAGCGTGACGTTCCCGACTTCAACGTCTTCTACCGGTACTACGCGACCTATCCCTATTACTCCGATGCGGTCTGGTACCTGACCCAGATGCGCCGTTGGGGCCAGATCCCGGAGCACAAGCCGGACAGCTGGTATGACGAGGTCGCCAAGTCTGTCTATCAGCCGGAAATCTATCTGACCGCGGCGCGCATGCTGGTCGAGGAAGGGCATGTGGCGGAGGCCGATTTCCCTTGGGAGAGCGACGGGTACCGTGCGCCGACACAGGCATCCGACATCATCGACGGCGTTCCTTACGACGGCAAGCAGCCGAACGCCTATATCGACAGCCTCTCCATTGGTCTGAAGAGCATGCAGACCGTCGAAGGCTCGGATGTGATCGGCGGCTGATCCTTCCGTCCCCGGCCGACGTCATCCCGGCTCCCGGCTTCGCTTGGCCGGGATGACGCCGAGGGGAGACTGAATGAACACCGAAGCTGCCAACCGACCAGACCCACAAAGACAACAGGGATGCCACGATGGCCAACGCCGACACCGCCAGGTCCGCCGATCTTGCCGCGACCGCGCGAAAGGAAAAACTCTTCACCTTCATCAACAAGGCCGGTGGCTGGCTGGATGCGCTCGGGTTTTCGTGGCTTGTGCCGTTGCTCAAGATGGCAGCGGGCGACAATCCGAAAGAGCAGTTGGGCGAACTGAAACGGGTGTTGCTGATCCCGCTTCTGGGTATTGCCTCCTTCGTGATGCTCTGGGCGGTTCTTGCGCCTCAGGTCCAGACCTCGCTCGGCGCCGTGCCCGGGCCGGTTCACGTCTGGGAGCAGGCCGGAAACCTGTGGGATGATCACGTGCGGCAGCGCGAAAAGGCAGCCGCCTTCTACCAGCGACAGGAAGACCGCAACGCCAAGCTGGAAGCCGCCGGCAAGACCGACCGGATCAAGTGGCGCAGCTACACCGGTGCGCCGACTTATATCGACCAGATCGGAACGTCGCTGAAGACGGTCGGGCTCGGGTTTCTGATTGCAACGATCATCGCCGTGCCGCTCGGCATTGCCTCGGGCCTGTCGCGGTCAATCAACGGGGCGATCAATCCGCTGATCCAGATCTTCAAGCCGGTATCGCCGCTTGCCTGGCTTCCGATCGTCACGATGATCGTGTCGGCCGCCTATGCAAACCCTTACGACTGGCTGTCCAAGTCCCTGCTGATTTCGGCGGTCACCGTCACGCTTTGCTCCATGTGGCCGACCCTGATCAACACGGCCCTCGGAGTGGCTTCGGTCGACAAGGACCTGATGAATGTCGGGCGGGTGCTGCAGCTGCCGACGTGGAAGACGATCACAAAACTCGTTCTGCCCTCGTCCCTGCCGTTGATCTTCACCGGTCTGCGTCTGTCCCTGGGCGTGGGCTGGATGGTGCTGATTGCTGCCGAAATGCTCGCTCAGAACCCGGGTCTCGGCAAGTTCGTCTGGGACGAATTCCAGAACGGGTCTTCACAGTCGCTTGCCAAGATCATGGTCGCGGTTCTGACCATTGGCCTGATCGGCTTCATGCTCGACCGGCTGATGTTTGCCCTGCAGCGCGCCTTTACTTTCAGCGCCAATCGCTAGGGAGCCGGACATGTCCTTTCTGGAAATTTCCAATCTGTCAAAGTCCTATGGCGAAGGACCCGGACGCACGGACGTTCTCGGCAACATCAACCTGAAGGTCGAGGACGGTGAATTCATCGCGATTGTCGGTTTTTCCGGGACAGGAAAGACCACACTGATCTCCCTGCTTGCGGGTCTGATCGAACCTGATACCGGCGGGATCGTTTTCAAGGGCAAGGAAATCGACGGACCGGGTCCGGACCGGGGCGTGGTGTTTCAGTCCTATTCCCTGATGCCCTGGTTATCGGTCACGGGGAATGTGGCACTGGCTGTCGACAGCGTCTTCAGGAAAAAGCCGGCCCGCGAGCGCAAGGCGATCTGTGACAGGTATATCGACATGGTCGGTCTCGCCCATGCCCGGGATCGCAAACCGGCGGAGCTTTCCGGCGGCATGCGCCAGCGGGTGGCAGTGGCGCGGGCGCTTGCGATGCAGCCGGACCTGCTGCTTCTGGACGAACCGCTTTCCGCCCTTGATGCGCTGACGCGGGCCAAGCTTCAGGACGAGTTCGCTGCGATTTGCGAGCAGGAGAAGAAGACCATTGTCCTGATCACCAATGATGTCGACGAGGCAATCCTGCTCGCCGACCGGATCATCCCCCTGAAGCCGGGCACCCCCGCGACATTGGGGCCGGAGTTCAAGGTATCGTTCAAGCGCCCGCGTGACCGCGGCGAGCTCAATCATGATGAGGATTTCATCAGGTTGCGCGCCGGCATCACCGAGTATCTGATGGCGGTGGGGGCCGAACGTGGCGCGGATCTGGAACGCGATATCCGACTGCCGGACATTGTGCCGATTACCCAAAGGGGCAAACCTACCGAAAGGCTGCCCGCAGCCTATGAACGCGCAGCCGGGGCCGTAACGGAAGACCGTTATCTGGAGTTTTCGCAGCTGAAGAAAGTTTACCCGACACCCAAGGGGCCGCTCACGGTGGTCGACGGGTTCGAGTTGAAAATGCAGAAGGGTGAATTCACTACCCTGATCGGGCATTCCGGCTGTGGCAAGTCGACGGTTCTGAACATGGTCGCAGGGCTCAACCCGATCACCGAAGGCGCCATCATTCTTGACGGTACGCACGTGACGCGGGCCGGACCGGACCGGGCCGTGGTGTTTCAATCGCCGAGCCTGATGCCGTGGCTGACAGCCTATGAAAATGTCGCGCTGGGCGTCGACAAGGTCTACCCGGATGCGTCACGGGCCGAAAAACGCGATGTGATCGAGTATTACCTCGCAAAGGTCGGGCTCGTAGACGCCATGGACAAGGCGGCGGCCGATCTTTCGAATGGGATGAAACAGCGGGTCGGGATCGCGCGGGCCTTTGCCTTGTCGCCGAAACTGCTCCTGCTCGACGAGCCGTTCGGCATGCTCGACAGCCTGACCCGATGGGAGCTTCAGGACGTTCTGATGGATGTCTGGAAGCGCACCGAGGTGACTGCGATCTGTGTCACACATGACGTCGACGAGGCGATCCTGCTGGCCGACCGGGTGGTGATGATGTCGAACGGCCCGAATGCCCGGATCGGCAATATCATGGAGGTGGATCTGCCGCGCCCGCGTTCCCGCAAGGCGTTGCTCGCCCATCCCGACTACTACGCCTACCGCGAAGAGCTGCTCGATTTCCTCGAAGCCTATGAAGGCGGAGCAGATCCGAGTGCCGACCAGCTTCAATCCATTCAGACAAAAAGAGCAGCCCGCATGGCCCGTCAGAAGGCCGTGTCAGAGGCCGCCGAATGATCTTGTCCAGAGACGGAAAAAAGGAGCAGAAAATGACGCCAGACCAGATCCAGCTTGTCCAGTCTTCCTTCGCCAAGGTCAAGCCGATTGCCGATGACGCGGCGAGCCTGTTTTACGGCCGCCTGTTCGAAATCGCGCCCGAGGTCAAGCCGTTCTTCAAGACAGATCTGCGGGATCAGGGGCGCAAGCTGATGGCGACACTCGGTGTGGTCGTCAACGGTCTGTCGGATCCGGAGACGATCCTGCCGGCGGCGAGAAACCTGGCCGTCCGCCACATCGATTACGGCGTTCGCAGGGAGCATTACGCGCCTGTCGGGGCGGCTTTGCTTTGGACTCTCGAAAAAGGTCTTGGCGAAGCCTTTGATCCGGAAACCAAAAGTGCATGGGAAGAGGCCTACGCGACAATTGCCGGCGTCATGATCGAAGCCGCCTATCCCAAACTTGAAGCGGCGGAGTAGGGCGATGGGCAAACCGAAACTGGTCATCATTGGCAATGGCATGGCGCCGGGCCGGATGCTGGAACACCTGTTCGAGAAGGACAGGGACGCCTATGACGTAACGATTTTCAATGCCGAGCCGCGGGTGAACTACAACCGGCTGATGCTGTCGCCGGTCCTGTCGGGCGAAAAGACCTACGAAGACATCATCACCCATGACGAGAACTGGTACGCGGAGCATTCCGTCACGCTGCACAAGGCGGCCAGGATCACGCAGATCGACCGGACCGCAAAGACTGTTTCGTCGGATACCGGCATCACGGCCGGCTATGACAAGCTGGTGGTTGCGACAGGCTCCAGCCCCTTCATCATCCCGCTACCGGGCAAGGATCTTGAGGGGGTTCTGGCCTACCGGGATCTGGAGGATGTCGAAAAAATGCTGACAGCGGCAGAGCGGGGCGGGCGTGCTGTCGTTATCGGCGGTGGCCTTCTGGGACTGGAGGCCGCCGCCGGACTGAAGATGCGGGGGATGGACGTGACGGTCCTGCACCTGATGCCGACCCTGATGGAGCGGCAACTGGATCCGGCGGCCGGGTTCCTGCTGGAGGAGGAATTCAAACGCCGCGGCATCGAGGTGCGAACCAAAGCCAACAGCCACGAAATCGTCGATGACGGAACCGGCAAGGTGACGGCCATCCGCCTTGATGATGGCACGGAAATCGCGGCCAGCATCGTGGTGATGGCCGTTGGCATCCGCCCCTCGGCAGATCTGGCCAAGGCTGCAGGGCTTGAGACCGGGCGCGGGGTGCTGGTGGCTGACGACATGCGCACCAGCGACCCGGATATCTTTGCGCTGGGCGAATGCGTCGAGCACCGGGGCCAGTGTTATGGTCTTGTCGCTCCTCTCTATGACATGGCGCAGGTTCTGGCAGACAACCTTCTGGGTGGCGCTTTGAACTATACCGGCTCGGTGACGGCGACCAAGCTCAAGGTGACCGGGGTCGATCTTTATTCCGCGGGAGACTTTGCCGAAGGCCCGGATCGTTCGGAAATCGTGCTGCGCGATGCATCGGCGGGCGTCTACAAGCGGCTTGTGATCAAGGACGACCGGATCATCGGGGCGGTGCTTTACGGCGAGACCTCCGACGGTCCGTGGTTCTTCGATCTCCTGAAGAAGGGGACGGATGTCTCGGGCATGCGGGAGACACTGATCTTCGGTCAGGCCTATCAGGGGGGCGCCCCCCTGGACCCTACGGCGGCCGTTGCAGCCTTGCCGGATGATGCGGAAATCTGCGGCTGCAACGGCGTATGCAAGGGAACGATTGTCACGGCGATCAGGGACAGGGGGCTAACCACGCTGGACGATGTCCGGGCCCACACCAAGGCCTCCGCATCTTGCGGAACCTGTACGGGGCTGGTCGAACAGCTGATGCAGGTCACCTTGGGCGATGCCTACAATCCGGCAGCGGTGACGCCCATGTGCGGTTGCACGCATTTGGGGCACGATGATGTCCGGCGGCTGATCAAGTCGAAACAGCTCAAGACCATTCCAGCCGTGATGCAGGAACTCGAATGGACCTCTTCGGGCGGTTGCGCCAAGTGCCGTCCGGCCCTGAACTACTATCTCGTGTCCGACTGGCCGGACGAATATGCCGACGACTACCAGTCCCGTTTCATCAACGAGCGTGTGCATGCCAACATCCAGAAGGATGGCACCTATTCGGTGGTTCCGCGCATGTGGGGCGGTATGACCTCATCGACGGAACTGCGGGCGATTGCCGATGTGGTCGACAAGTTCAATATCCCGGCGGTGAAATGCACCGGCGGCCAGCGCATCGACATGCTGGGCATCAGCAAGGAAGACCTGCCCGCCGTTTGGGCGGACCTTGGCAAGGCCGGGTTCGTTTCCGGCCAGGCCTATGCCAAGGGCCTGCGCACGGTCAAAACCTGTGTCGGGTCCGACTGGTGCCGGTTCGGGACACAGGATTCGACCGGACTGGGCATCAAGCTGGAAAAGTTCATGTGGGGTTCCTGGACGCCTGCGAAACTGAAACTGGCGGTATCCGGCTGTCCGCGCAATTGCGCCGAGGCGACCTGCAAGGACATCGGCATCATCTGCGTCGATAGCGGTTACGAGATCCACTATGCCGGTGCTGCCGGTCTGGAGATCAAGGGCACCGAAGTGCTCTGTCAGGTTGCAACCGAAGACGAGGTCATCGAACATGTGGCCGCGCTCACCCAGATGTACCGGGAGCAGGGCCGTTATCTGGAGCGGATCTACAAATGGGCCAAGCGGATCGGCCTTGACGAGATCAAGCGCCAGATCGCCGGCGATCCGGCCCGGCGCAAGGCCTATTACGACCGGTTCGTCTTCTCCCAGAAATTCGCGCAAGTCGATCCCTGGTCGGAGCGTGTCTCCGGCAAGGACAAGCACGAGTTCAAGCCCTTGGCCGTTGTTTCCATGGAGGCTGCCGAATGACCGCCGATATCCGCAACTGGATTGAAGTCGGGATGCTTCAAGAAATCCCCCGCGAAGGCGCGCGTTGCGTCCGGAAGGGGGACATGACCATCGCTGTGTTCCGGACGGCTGACGATGACGTCTTCGCGCTGGAAGACAAATGCCCGCACAAGAACGGGCCGCTCAGCCAGGGGATCGTGCACGGGGGCTGCGTGACCTGCCCGCTGCACAACTGGGTGATTTCTCTCAAGACCGGTGCCGCCCAGGGTGCCGACGAGGGGCAGACCCAGGCCTTTCCGGTGAGGCTCGATCAGGGCCGGATCTTCATCGACCTGTCTTTCTCCCATGCCGTTGTCTGACGGACTTGAAGCCGTGAAAGGAATTTGAATGTCGTATGTTACTCCAAAGGAATTTGCCTCGAAAATGATCGAGGCCGGCGAGGCGAAGGTGCTCATGTCGACCAAGGACACCTTGATCCGCGCCTACATGGCCGGAGCGATCCTGGCGCTTGCCGCTGCCTTTGCCGTGACCATTGCGGTCAATACCGGCAATTTCCTCGTGGCATCGCTGCTGTTTCCGGTCGGGTTTTGCATGCTCTACCTGCTCGGCTTCGACCTGCTGACCGGGGTCTTCACCCTTGCGCCGCTCGCTCTTCTGGCAAAACGGCCCGGGGTCACCTGGGGCGGTGTCCTGCGGAACTGGGGCCTCGTCTTTATCGGCAATTTTGCAGGCGCCATGACCACGGCCGTTTTCATGGCGGTGATTTTCACGATGGGCTTCAGTCAAGAACCCAATGCTGTCGGTCAGAAACTCGGTGTCATCGGCGAAGCCCGGACCGTGGGATATGCCGAAGCCGGGGCGGCCGGAATGCTGACCGTGTTTATCCGCGCCGTGATGTGCAACTGGATGGTGTCGACCGGTGTCGTCGCGGCGATGATGTCCAGTTCCGTGTCCGGCAAGGTGATTGCCATGTGGATGCCGATCCTGGTGTTCTTCTATCTCGGCTTCGAGCATTCCATCGTGAACATGTTCCTGTTCCCGTCCGGGATCATGCTTGGCGGTCAGTTCACCTGGTTCGACTATCTCGCCTACAACGAAATCCCTGTGATCATTGGCAATCTGGTCGGCGGCCTGACCTTTGTCGGCGCGATGATCTACGCCACCCACTACAGAACCTCTCCGTCCCGTCCCGTCGAACCCGGGCATGTCCCGATCGCGGCAACGCCGGCGGAATAATGCGTCAGGCACTGCCGTTAACCCGGCAGGGCGTTTGAAGGGGCAAAGGCTTCTTCGGCTACTCAAACAAGCAAGACGGTATCTTGAAACCGGCGGTGCCGGTGTCTGGGGAGGTACCAAGGAGACAGGCATGACTGTATTGAACCGTGAAGATGTGACCGGGATGATCCTGGCATCCAAGCGCCAGGCCGGACTGACCTGGGAAAGCATTGCCGGAATGATTTCCATGTCGCCGGTCTGGACCCATTCCGCCTGTATGGGGATGAACGCAATGCCGGCCGGCAAGGCCCAGGCGCTAACGGAGGCGTTGGGGCTGCCACAGGAAGCGGCTCTCGTTCTTCAGGAAAGCCCGACCAAGATCTGGGAGCAAACCGTCCCGACAGACCCATGCATTTACCGGCTGTACGAGATCGTTGGCGTTTACGGGCCGACTATCAAGGCACTGATTCACGAGAAGTTCGGCGACGGCATCATGTCCGCGATCGACTTCGACATGTCGGTCGAAAAGGTGCCGCACCCGAAAGGAGACCGGGTGAAGGTCGAAATGTCCGGAAAATATCTCGCCTACAATGCCTGGTAACAACAAACGCGGGTGCGGAGCATGACCAACGGGCCAAATAGTGTCCGCACGACCTGCCCCTATTGCGGGGTTGGTTGCGGCATCGTCGCGACGCGGCACACCGATGGCAAGGTCGCAATCGAAGGGGATCGGGATCATCCGGCCAATTTCGGGCGTCTGTGTTCCAAGGGGTCGGCGCTGGGCGAAACCCTGTCGCCGGACGACCGGCTGCTTTGTCCGGAGATCAACGGTGCCCGGGCGGACTGGGACACCGCCCTTGACCTGGTCGCGCAAAAGTTCTCACAAGCGATTGCCAGGCATGGACCGGACAGTGTGGCGTTTTATGTCTCCGGCCAGATCCTCACCGAAGACTACTACGTGGCCAACAAACTGATGAAGGGCTTCATCGGGTCGGCCAACATTGATACCAATTCCCGCCTGTGCATGGCCTCGTCCGTTGCGGGCCACCGGCGGGCCTTCGGCAGTGATACGGTGCCCGGGACCTATCGTGATCTGGAGGCTTGTGACCTTCTGGTGCTGGTCGGGTCCAACCTCGCTTGGTGTCATCCGGTCCTGTTTCAGCGTGTCGAGGCCGCGAAAGCTCAAAACCGGAACATGCGGGTGGTGGTGATCGATCCGCGCGAGACCGCAACCTGCGCCATCGCGGATCTGCACCTTGCCTTGAAGCCGGACAGCGATGTGGCGCTGTTCAACGGTCTTTTGGCCTTTCTGTCGGAAACCGGCGCGCTGGATCGCGGCTACATCACCCGGCATACGCATGGCTTCGACGACGCATTGGCGTTAGCCGGACCATGCGAAATCAACCGGATCGCCGGAGAAACCGGGCTCGCGCCGCAGGCCATTGCAACTTTTTACGCGATGGTGGCACGCACGGAAAAAACCGTCACGGTTTACAGTCAGGGCGTCAATCAGTCCGTCACCGGGACCGACAAGGTCAACGCGATCATCAACACGCATCTGGCAACCGGGCGGATCGGCAAGCCAGGCATGGGACCGTTCTCCGTGACCGGCCAGCCCAATGCCATGGGCGGGCGCGAGGTCGGCGGACTGGCCAACATGCTGGCGGCCCATATGGCCCTTGAAAACCCGGATCACCGGGCACTGGTTCAGTCGTTCTGGAACAGCCCGGTGATCGCCGGCCGGCAAGGCCTTAAGGCAGTCGATCTGTTTCGGGCCGCAGGCGAGGGCCGGATCAAGGCACTGTGGATCATGGCGACCAATCCGGTCGACAGCCTGCCGGATGCCGATAGCGTTGCCGAGGCTCTGAAAACCTGCCCGTTTGTCGTCGTCTCGGACGTGACCCGTGCTGCCGATACGGTGGCCTATGCGGATGTTCTTCTGCCTTCGGCTGCCTGGGGTGAAAAGGACGGCACTGTCACGAACTCCGAGCGCCGGATTTCGCGCCAGAGAGCCTTTCTGGATCTGCCGGGGCAGGCGAAACCCGACTGGTGGCAGTTTTGTGAGGTGGCCCGCCGCATGGGGTTTGCGGAGGCGTTCGACTATCGCGGGCCGGACGCGATCTTCCGGGAGCATGCGGCCCTGTCGGGGCACGGCAACAATGGTGTGCGGGATTTCGACATCAGCGCCTTTGCAGACCTGGAGTCGTCCGGGTTTGATGCGCTGGATCCTGTACAATGGCCGCAGTCCGGTTCGGCCATGTGCGAGAGTGAAACGCGTTTTTTTGCCGAAGGCCGATTCTATACATCTGACCGCAAGGCCGCTTTTGTGCCGGTGGTCCGAAACAAGCTGCTGAAGACCGGCCGGCGGTTTCCGTTTGTGCTCAATACCGGCCGTATTCGTGATCAGTGGCACACCATGACGCGGACGGCCAAGACGCCCCGGCTGTTGTCGCATATTGCCGAACCCTTTGCCGAACTGCACCCGGAAGACGCTGAAAGCTTGAACATCAAGCCGGCCGATCTGGTTGAGGTCAAAAGTCCTTATGGGGCGGTGACTGTCCGCGCGCTGGTCAGCGGCCGGGCGCAAAAGGGGACGGTGTTCGTGCCGATGCACTGGACCGATCAAATGGCCTCAAACGGCCGGATTGACGCGGTGGTGGCTCCCGAAACGGATCCTGTTTCAGGGCAACCCGGTTCGAAGTTCACCCCTGTTGCCATACGGAAGCAGGAATTTTCCTGGTATGGCTTTGCGATCCTGCGGACCTGTCCGGAGGGGCCCGGTACCGACTACTGGGCGATTGCGCCCGCCGATGGCGGTTGGCGGCTCGAGATGGCGGGCCGGGAAAAGGCGGACCTTCGGGCTTTGTCGGAGCGGTTATTAAACGCGCACGACGCGGTTTTGCATCTGGAAGACCCGGACACCGGCACATTTCGGGCGGCAGGATGGGCGGGCGGCCAGCTTATGGGGGCGGTCTTCTTTGCACCCAGGCCGGTAGCGGTCTCGCGGCAATGGGCTTGCGGATTGTTGACAGCCGTTGATTGTTCCCCGAACGAGCGTTTCAGGGTTCTGGCAGGGCGTGCACCGGCCGACTTGCCGGATCCCGGCGCGATCGTCTGTTCCTGTTTTCAGATCGGTTGCAACCAGATCGCCGCAGCAGCGCGGAATGGAGCCGGCACGGTTCAGGCAATCGGACAAGAACTCAAGGCCGGCACCAATTGCGGGTCTTGCCGGTCCGAAATCCAGACCCTACTCGATACCATCAATGGGGAAACGGCAGATGAAGCCAGAATCGCGCAAGCCGGTTGAAATCAGCTCCAAACGGCGTCCGGCGCGGGTCGAAGCGCTTGCGGCGCTGCCGTTGTTCTTTCCGTTGGAGGGCCGCAAGGTGGTGCTCGCCGGGGGGACCGAGGCAGCCGCATGGAAGGCCGAATTGCTGGCGGCCGCCGGAGCCGAGGTCCATGTCTATGCGGATCGGCTCGATGAGGTTTTTGAGGCTTTGTTTGCAAGAGGAAGCGTCAAGGGAGCGTTCGTGCATCATCAGCGGCTCTGGAGCCCGGAATGTCTTGCCGGAGCGGTGCTGGCAGTCGCGGATGCCAATACGGAAGGCGAAGCGCAGGCGTTTTACTGCGCGGCCAAAACAGCCGGGATTCCGGTCAACATTATCGACAATCCAAAATTTTGCGGGTTTCAGTTCGGGTCGATTGTCAACCGGTCGCCAGTGGTAATCGGGATCTCGACCAATGGTGTTGCCCCGATACTCGGGCAGGCCATCCGCCGCAAGATCGAGACCCTGTTGCCCAATGCCTTGCAGGATTGGGCAGCCCTTGCTGGCCGCCTCCGGGCACGGGTGCTGTCAACGCTTGAAGCAGGTGCGGAACGGCGCCGGTTCTGGGAGCGGTTTTGCGATCTCGCCTTTTCTTCAAAGCCGGTTCAAGCAGCTCCAACGGAGCTTGAAGCGTTGTTTGACAAGTGTGGCACACCGCAGGCCGGGCGCGTGACGCTGGTCGGAGCCGGGCCGGGGGATGCGGAACACCTGACATTGAAAGCCATGCGTGCGCTGCAAAGCGCGGATGTGATCCTGTTTGACGATCTTGTCGACGATTCCGTTCTGGAGCTTGCACGCCGGGAAGCCAAGCGCTTGCTGGTCGGCAAACGCGGCGGCCGGGAAAGCTGCCGTCAGGAAGACATCAATGACATGATGGTGACGCTCGCGCGGCAAGGCAAACATGTCGTGCGCCTGAAATCCGGCGATCCGATGATTTTCGGGCGCGCCGGGGAAGAGCTTGAGAGACTGGAGCGCGAAGGCATCGCGGCCTCAGTGGTTCCGGGCATCACGGCGGCATCAGCGATGGCGGCGGAACTTGGAATTTCCCTGACCCATCGCGATCATGCCCAATCGGTCCGGTTTGTCACCGGGCATTCCCGCAAGGGGGATCTGCCGGAAACCGTCGACTGGCGGGGCCTTGCCGACCCGGTGACCACCACGGTCTTTTACATGGGCGGACGCATGGCCGGCCGGATCAGCGCGCGTCTGATTGCGCAGGGGCGCAAACCGGATACTCCGGTTCGCGTCACGACCAGTGTTTCACGGGACATGTCCCGCACCTGGTCCGGGGTCCTTTCGGAACTGGAGGACGGAGTGGGCTCTTTACCGTCAGACGAACCTGTTTTGATCGCCATTGGCGAGGTGTTTTCAAATCGAAGGATGCGGGAAGAGTGTCGGAGTTTCCCAATCGCGCATCCGCCGGGGGCTGCAATGGCTGGCCGGCCGCAATAGTCCTTGGTCCGCAAGCAGCCCGGTCCGGAACGGGTACTTGGTTCGTTTGCCGCCGGTACCCCTTGTACCAACCGCCCGAATCATTGGGGGACCGAGCTGGTGGTCAGGATCGCGGCGGCGTCGATCTTGTGCGCGTTCATCATTTCGGCGACTTCACCAAGGGCCCGGACCAGTTGTGTTCTTTCCTCCTCTGGAAGTTTCGAGAACTTGGCCTCGAATTCCTCATGCAACAGGCTGGGCAGGGAGGCAATGGCCGTATTGCCCGCATCTGTCAGCCGGGCATGCACGATCCGCCGGTCTGCGGCAGACCGGTAGCGTTCGATCAGTCCCTTGTCCTCGAGCTTGTCGAGAATCGTGACCACTGTGGCCGAGCTGAGATCGGCATGGGCCGACAGGGCCTTGGTGGTGACTTCGCCAAGGTCGTGAACGCCTTGCAAGACGACGATTTGCGGGATGGTGAGGCCGGATGCGCGCGACACTTCGCGCGACCGCAAATCGATTGCGCGGACGATGCGGCGGATCGATTTGAATATCTGAGATGTTTCGCACTGCGACATTGTTCTAACTCTGATCGTTTGAACTCTAATTATTATAGGTCTATATACCGTGGGCCTTTGACCATAAAAGAGGATTTTTTGGAACTATGTGCGGCATTTGCGGCGAAGTTGTTTTTGGAACCGACCAGGCGGACACGGCGCGGGTTGATCGTATGGCCCAAGCCATGGCAGCCCGGGGCCCGGACGCAATGGGGGTGACCATGCGCGGGCGGGTCGCTTTAGGCCACCGGCGGCTCAGAATCATTGATTTGAGCGATCAGGGTGCGCAGCCGATGGTCGATCCCGAACTTGGCCTGTCGCTGGTTTTTAATGGTTGCATCTACAATTATCAGGACTTGCGCTCGGAACTGGCCGCAAAAGGGTACCGGTTCTTCTCCACCAGCGACACGGAAGTGATCCTGAAAGCCTGGAAGGAATGGGGGCGCGCTTGTTTTTCCCGCTTCCACGGCATGTTTGCGATTGCCATTCACGAGCATGACAGCGGGCGTCTGCATCTTGCCCGTGACCGCTTTGGCATCAAGCCGCTTTACCTAAGCGAGGCCAATGGCCGTCTTGCCTTTGCGTCTTCCTTGCCGGCGCTTCTGAAAGGCGGCGACATCGACAAATCGATTGATCGGGTCGCGCTCCATCATTACATGAGCTGGCATGCGGTTGTGCCGGCCCCGCGCACGATCCTGAACGGGGTTCGCAAGCTCCCCCCAGCCACCGTTCGCACATATGAAACCGATGGAACTTCCCGGGATGTGACCTACTGGTCAGCGGAGTTCGAAAAGAGCGCGGAAGATGTCGCGCGCTCCGCAGATGAGTGGCGCGATATGGTTCTGGAAGGCCTGCGCACTGCCGTCCGGCGCCGCATGGTGGCCGATGTGCCGGTTGGTGTGCTCTTGTCGGGCGGGGTCGACTCCAGCCTGATTGTCGGGCTTCTGGCCGAAGAGGGACAAAAGGACCTCGCCACATTCTCGATCGGCTTTGAAGAGGCGAATGGCGAAAAGGGCGACGAGTTTCAGTATTCGGATCTGATTGCCGAACACTATGGCACCAACCACCACAAGATCTTCATTCCGTCTTCGGAGCTTCAGGACAACCTGCCCGGCGCGATTTCTGCCATGTCCGAGCCGATGGTGTCTTACGACAATATCGGCTTCTATCTTTTGTCGCGTGAGGTTTCCAAGCACATCAAGGTGGTTCAGTCGGGGCAGGGCGCCGACGAGGTCTTTGGCGGGTATCACTGGTACCCGAAACTGACCGGGTCCAATGCGCCGGTCCAGGACTATGCGAATGCCTTTTTCGACCGGACAGAAGCGCAGATGAGCGAGGCGGTTGCACCTGAATATCGCTGTTCGCGCGACGAGAGCCTTGCATTCTTGGAACGGCATTTTGCGCAGCCGGGCGCGGCAGATCCTGTCGACAAGGCGCTCAGAATCGATACAAACGTCATGCTGGTGGACGATCCGGTCAAGCGGGTCGACAACCACTCCATGGCGTGGGGGCTGGAGGCGCGGGTTCCGTTTCTTGATCATGAGCTGGTCGAGCTGGCGGGCCGCATCCCGGCAGAGCACCAACTGGCTCAGGGCGGCAAGGGTGTGTTGAAGGAAGCAGCCCGTCTCGTCGTTCCCTCTGCAGTGATCGACCGTCCGAAGGGGTATTTCCCCGTTCCGGCACTCAAATACATCCAGGGGTCCTATCTCGACATGGTGCGCGACACGCTGACCAACGAGGCGGCACGCAGCCGGGGCCTGTTCAACGCGTCATACCTTGAGAAGCTGTTCAAGGAACCGACACAATATATTACCAAGCTGCGTGGATCCGAGTTGTGGCAAGTGGCCTTGCTGGAGCTTTGGTTGCAGGCGCAGGAGGCGTGACCAGGATGTCGGAAAAAGTGTCTTCCCGGACCAAGGGAGCCATGGAACACCGTTTGAAGCGGATGCGCTCCCACGGCATGAAACCGGAATACCGGGTGGAGGAAACGGACTTGCCGGTAAACCAGATTGTTGATTGCGGCTGGGGCCGGCTGCTTTTCGGCAACACCTTCGAAGAACCCCAGGACCTCGTCGATGCCCTGCGCGACGAGCGCCCGGACAGACGCGATATCGCATTTTATGTGCGCGATCCGCATGTTGTGGTCGGATTGGCCCCGCAGGAGCTTTTTCTCGACCCCTCGCACACCTACCGATTGAACCTGTCGACCTACCGGGCGGCCAAGGATCAGCGCAAGGGGTTTACCGTACGCCGGTTGTCGTCGCGCATGGATGCGGAACAGATCAATGCGCTTTATGCCAGCCGTGGCATGGTTCCGGTGTCAGAGGACTATTTCTGGTCGGACCTGAACCCGCGCGAGGTCACCGTGCTTGTGGCCGAGGAGGAAGAAACCGGCCAGATTGTCGGCAGTGCCATGGGTGTCGATCACCAGCGGGCGACGGACGGGGCGGATCTGGGATCATCGCTTTGGTGTCTTGTCGTTTCACCGCAAGCCCGGTTTCCCGGGATTGGCGAAGCCTTGGTCCGGCGATTGGCCGAAGTGTTCCAGGCGCGTGGAAACCCGCATATGGACCTGTCTGTCATGCATGACAATGAGCAGGCCATCGCGCTTTATGAAAAGCTGGGCTTTGAACGGGTGCCGGTCTTCACGGTGAAGATGAAGAACCCGATCAATGAAGCCTTGTTTGCCGGGCCTGCGACAGAGGAAAAACTTAACCCTTACGCAACCCTGATCGTCAATGAAGCCCGCCGGCGCGGAATCCGGACCGAAATCATCGATGCGGAAGGCGGCTTTTTTCGTCTGTCGCATGGTGGCAGGTCGGTCCGCTGCCGCGAGTCACTGAGTGAATTTACAAGTGCCGTCGCGATGTCGATTTGCGACGACAAGGCAACCACCCGGCGGATTGTCAATGCAGCTGGTGTATCCGTTCCGGACCAGATCAGCGCTGATCATGGTGACAGGGAGGCTTTCCTCGCCAGGCATCGATCGGTGGTTGTGAAACCGGCCCGGGGCGAACAGGGAAAGGGGATATCCATCGGCCTGACGGAAATCGAGGATGTGGAGGCCGCCATCAAGGCCGCCAGAACCTATTCCAACGATGTCCTGGTCGAGGAATGCGTGGAAGGCCAGGACCTGCGGCTTGTGGTGATCGACTATCGTGTGGTCGCAGCTGCCATCCGCCGCCCAGCCGAAATCATTGGCGATGGCCGCAGCAGTATCGAAAACCTGATCGCATCGCAATCAAGGCGGCGGGCGGCGGCCACAGGTGGTGAATCGAGGATCGTTGTCGACGAGGAGGCCGAGCGGTGTCTTGCCGCTGCCGGTTTCACGCTCAGCGACCTCTTGCCCGAGGGGCAAAGGCTTGCCGTGCGCCGGACCGCGAACCTCCATACGGGCGGGACCATTCACGATGTCACGGGCGAAACCCATCACACCCTGATCGAAGCCGCCATCCGGGCGGCCAAGGCGATCCAGATCCCGGTCACCGGGATTGATTTGATGGTCAAGGATCCGCGACAGCCCGAGTATCGTTTCATTGAAGCCAATGAGCGTCCGGGGCTTGCCAATCACGAACCGCAACCGACTGCGGAACGGTTTGTTGATTTCCTGTTTCCATTGTCCATGCCAAAAGCGGTCCGGGACACGCTGAACCGGGAGTATTCATGACCCTTCTTGCGATCGACATCGATTATCTGGCCGAAATCCTGAAGGATCTTTTGGCGATTCCCAGTCCGACCGGTTATACGGACGAACTGGCGCGGTTTGTTTCGAAAGAGCTGGAACGGCTGGGTGTCTTTTATGAGGTAACCCGGCGTGGTGCCATTCGAGCACGGCTGGATGGCAAGAAGGACAAGCCTGCTCGGGCGTTTGTTTCCCACCTCGATACGCTTGGCGCACAGGTCAAGGCACTCAAGGACAATGGCCGCCTGGAACTGGTCCCGATTGGCCACTGGTCGGCCCGGTTCGCTGAAGGGGCCCGCACAACGATCTTTTCCGAAAAAGGTGCCTATACCGGCACGATCCTGCCGGTGAAAGCGTCCGGGCACACCTTCAATGAAGAAATCGACCGGCTTCCGGTCGGATGGGATCACGTGGAACTCAGGGTCGACGCCTACTCGAAGTCGCAGGAAGACGTCGAACGGCTCGGCATTGATATAGGCGACATTGTTGCGATCGATCCGATGCCGGAATTTCTGGACAACGGGTTTATTGTTTCGCGCCATCTGGACAACAAGGCCGGTGTCGCTGTCATGCTGACTGCCCTGAAGGCGATGATTGATTCGGGCAAAAAGCCGACCGTGGATGTTTTCTGGCTGTTCACCATTGCCGAGGAAACCGGCCACGGGGCAACGTCTATCCTGACACCGGAAATCGCCTCACTGGTCGCGATCGACAACGGTACGTCGGCGCCCGGCCAGAACTCCGACGAGTTCGGGGTGACCATCGCCATGGCGGACCAGACCGGACCGTTCGACTATCACCTTACCCGCAAGATGGCCCAGCTTTGCCGGGACAACAACATCAAGTTCCAGAAGGATATCTTTCGCTACTACCGCTCCGATGCGGCCTCTGCAATAGAGGCAGGGGCGGATGTGCGCACCGCCCTGATCACTTTCGGGGTCGACGCCAGTCATGGCTACGAACGCATCCATATGCATGCCTTGCGGTCGCTGTCCGAGCTTTGCACCGGTTACGCCATGAGCCCGGTGGCGATCCAGCGAGACGCGCGAGAATTTGCCGGTCTCAAGGGGTTTACCACACAGCCGACCGAGGACGCGGATCAGGAACTCAGTCCCGAGACAGAAGAACCCGGGGCCGAAGTCTGAGTTGTACCCGGACATGATCAAGGTCTCAAAAGTCACCTCTGACTTCTGCTGACTTTTAAGGCCGGAATGCGCTTGAGAATGGGACTATTCAGATTGCGAAATCGAAAAAAGCCTTCCGGAAACGCAAAAGGGTTTGGTTTTTCAGAGGCTAAATAAAATTAAGCAATTGAAATAAATAGGAGTTTTATTTCCGGAGCTGAAACTGGCGTGGCCCGGCGCTTGCACTCTTGTGGCTGGCATTTCCTGACACGGAAAAGCTTGGCGGTCTTTTTTGCCGCCGGCATCAAGAGGAGAAAAAGATGGCAAGCTTGCCCGCGACACGTCCCATGATCGGGACAAATCAGGATGATGTGCTTCAAGGCACAATTCATTCTGATGTGATGTCGGGCCGTTTCGGCGACGACACATTGTACGGCCACAATGGCAGTGACGACGTCTGGGGTGGTACCGGCGACGACGTACTTTACGGCAATTCCGGCAATGACAAGATCTACGGGTCAGGCGGACCAACTCTTGTCCAGATCACGTCTGTCGCAGTTACGAACGACTATCCCGTATCGGTAGTGTTTGAAGGCGAAACCGCTGGCTACCGAAACACCTTCGGATATTACAAGGTCGAAGATGACGGTACGATCAAGGATGTCGAAATCATCTGGCCGAATGCTTCACTGCAGGGCAGTGGCGGAAACCTGGTCCAGGGGCAGTCTCGAGAGTTTTTGAACGTTCAGGCCGGTGACAAGATCGCCTTCTTCATTATCTCGAACGGCTACAGCCGGAATGGTGGCTACAACGGGATCGATCTCGACAGCGGTCGGCTGGAGTTTCAGAACTCGGACGGCACAGTCGCAACCCTGAACAGCAATGGCCCGCGCCTCTACCATATTGCCGAAAATGGTACCAGGACGATGATTCAGACCGACCCGTACCATACGTCTGCGTATGGTGACACCGTCGGGCTCAATCCGGATGGAATCCTGCACACGACCGGTGTCTTGAAGGCCGATGCCGGCACCATCACGCTCGGCTTTGAAGATCTTTACAACGGCGGTGACCGCGACTTTGACGACAGCGTTTTCACGGTCGATATCGGCGTAGCCAATGCGCTGGTTCTCAACGCGCATTTTCAGCAGCAACATGGCGGGACCGATCCGGATCCAGAAGGTGAAGGCAACCAGCCGGTCGAAATCCTGCGGTCCGACAATGATATCCTGTTTGGGGGTGACGGCTCGGATGAACTTCATGGCCGGTCGGGCGATGATGAGCTTTATGGCAACAACGGCCATGACCATCTGCATGGCGGCAGCGGCAACGATGATCTGTATGGCGGCGCCGCAAGCGACAAGCTCTAT
This sequence comes from Roseibium sp. RKSG952, assembly GCF_009711355.1. Classification (NCBI taxonomy): domain Bacteria; kingdom Pseudomonadati; phylum Pseudomonadota; class Alphaproteobacteria; order Hyphomicrobiales; family Stappiaceae; genus Roseibium; species Roseibium sp. RKSG952. The sequence continues at coordinate 22,383 of NZ_SMMF01000940.1, forward strand.
GGCAACTCCGGCGACGATATCCTCTACGGCGGTAACCATAGTGACGAGCTGAACGGCAACAACGGCAATGACACGCTCCACGGGGATCGCGGCAATGACAGCCTGATCGGTGGCAGCGGAAACGACACATTGTTTGGAGGCAATGATACCGACAGCCTGATTGGTGGCAGCGGCATTGACGTGCTCAACGGCGGCTACGGCAATGACACACTGAAAGGCGGTACCGGCAATGACACGCTGAACGGCGATCACGACAAGGACAAGCTGTTTGGCGGCGACGGCGTCGACATCATGAATGGCGGCTATGGCAATGACACGCTCAATGGCGGGCGTGACAATGACCTGCTCTACGGTGGCAATGGCAATGATAACCTCTATGGCAGCACCGGCGACGACACGTTCTTCGGCGATGCCGGCAACGATGTCATCAATGGCGGACTGGGCAACGACACGGTCGATTACACCGCCTTTGACGTTGATCTGAAGATCTGGCTGCACAACAAGAAGGCTCACGGCCTCGAGATCGGCCGTGACACGCTGAAATACATCGACAACATCAACAGTGGATCCGGCGACGACTATCTGCAGGGCAGCCGGGACGCCAACGTCATCGTGGCCGGTGGTGGTGACGATACGATCCGTGGTTTGCAAGGCGCGGACACCTTTACTGGCGGTGCGGGGTCGGACACCTACGTCTACCGGTCGTACGACCTCAACGAAGCGGATCTCATCACCGACTTTTCGGTTGGGGAAGACGTGCTCGACCTCCGGCACCTCGCAGGCAGCGCCGGCAACGAAACCTTTCTCGATCAGCTGCAGGCAAGTCAGACTGTGTCCGGTCTCGAGATTTCCGTCGATCTTGCCGATGACGGAAACTACACTGATGTTTGCACGTTTCAGAACGTTCAGGGAGAAACGGTCACATCGCTCTTCGATAATGGCTGCTTCCTGTTTTAAGATACGTTCATTTACGCGTGAGCGTTTCATATGGCGAGAAAACCGGGCCGCATCAGCGGCCCGGTTTTGCATTTTGGCAAACATGAAAAGACCGGGGTGTTGGCCTTGTGTTTCGCATTTTGACAAACACGGGTGCCACAACCGGCGTGTTTTCATCTTCTCATTTTGCGAAAATCACTGTCTGGTGTCCTAAATGGAAAAATTTATTCATTAAAATCAGTATATTATGAGGTGATTTGGCGTTTTGGAGAAAGTGAATTCGGTTTGGCCCCGTCCTTGCGTAAACTTGGTCGTCCGCAACCGCAGAGATCAAGCACCGTGTACATCAAGCGCGAAAGGCCAAGCCAACGATTGCACCACCGGGTGACAGCGCCGTTCCGCGTCACCATGGACGGCACGTCGTTTGATGCTTTCGACTGGAGCCTTGGGGGTTTCAGGCTTGCCGGTTCCGGGTGCGGTACTCTTGAGACCGGTGCGGAAAAGAAAGTCTTTTGCACCATCCCGTTCCAGAACTTTGACATCACCTTCGAAACACGGGCCAAGGTCATACGGGCCGATGACGGGAACGATGAAGCGGCGTTCCGGTTTATGGAGCTCGGAGACCGTGAATCGGCTCTGATGCAGCATTTTATCGAGGATCTTGTCCGTGGCTCCATGACCGATGTGGAGGACACAATCCTGCGCATCGATACGCCCGTCACCCCGGTTCCGACAAAGCCTGATCCGAACCCGGTTGGGCAGATGCCGGTCCGCAGGTGGCCGATCAAGCAGATCGTCATGACACTGTTCTATTTTGTGCTTGGGGCTGTCGTGTTCGGATATGTGGGCGTCTATATCTTCGCAACCCTGTTCCGCATGGAAGTGCCGTCTGCTGTCGTCAGCGCCGAGAGGATGCAGGTGACCGCGCCGGTTTCCGGTCAGATCCTTGGTGCGACGCCACAACCCGACGCGACGGTCGTGTCCGGCGGCCCCCTGCTGCGCATTCGAAATGAAGAGCAAATGAGGGATGTCAGCCGCGCCCGGATCGACCTGAAGACAGCCCAGGCCGAGCTTGTTGCAAGCCAGAAGCTTCTGGCAGAAGAAAAGCTGCGGACAGAAGGCTACCGGATGGTGGCTGAAAACAACATCCGCCAGGCTGAAAGCCAGCTTCACGGTTTGAAGCTGGCGGTTGATGCCGCTGACCTGAAGAAAGAGCGCTTCCAGACCCTGTTCGGCAAGGGCCTGGTCATTCAGGAAGACCTCGACATGGCCGAGCTGGAACATGCGGAAGCTGCCTCCGAACTCGAGCGCAAGCAGATCCACATCGCCGAGTTGAAGGTTCTCATGCAAAGCGGCGAGACCACACAGCTCTATAACGGTTCCGGTTTTGCAGGCCGTCTTCCCGAAATGGAAGCCGATGTGAAGCGTCTTGAGGAAGAGGTCGCTGCTCGTAAAAGCCACCTTGCCCAGCTTCAAACCCGCAAGGATGTTGTTCAGGTCGCAAGCCCTTTCAATGGCCGGGTGGCACAGGTTCTGCTGAATGGCGGGGCAATGGTCAAGGCCGGTGAGCCGATCCTGACGCTGGAAGAAAGCGACGGCCGGAAAGTCACCGCCTTCCTGACCCAGGACGAAATCGACGACATCCGGGTTGGCTCGGCAGCGAAACTCTATGTGCCGAGCGCCAACAAATGGATGAGCGCGACGGTCGAAAAGGTCAGCCGGACCGACGGTTTCATTGACGAAGTCACACAGATGCACCGGTTCCGGGCGCCGGACTCCCGGTCGGCCAAGGTGGTCCTGACCAGTGCCGAAGATGCGTTGCCGGAAGCAGGAACGCCTGTCACGGTCTATTTCGAGCGTCACCGGGCGAACACCGTTTTCCGGACTGTCTCCGGCTTCCTTGGGGGGCAGTCATGAGACAGCGTAATAAGCCGGTCTACAATGTCGACGAGATCACCTATCAGCCGAAGGGCTGGGCCAAGTGGACGCCTTTTGTCCTGCTGCAGATCACGCTCTACTTCGGCGTTTGTTTCATTGGCCTGACCTCGGTTGAAAATGTTTTTTTCAGCCCGGCGACGTCCGAGATCACCTTTGTTATCGGGGCGCTGGGCATCTGGCGGTATGGCTGGTGGTTCACCCACGCTGTCCGGGCGCACATTTATGGCCGGTACGTCTATCCGAAGATGCGCCGGGAAGGTCAGGAGGTTTGGGATCAGGGCTGGCGGCCGCGACACCTGCATTTCATGATGACCACCTACAAGGAACACCGGGATATCACGGAGAAGGTGATCCGCTCGATCTGCCGGGAAATCCGCGATGCGGGCGTGCCGGGAACGATCTGGCTGGGCTCGGGCGACCAGTATGACGAGGACCTGATTTCCAATTTGCTGCGCCGGGAAATGCGGGATCTCGACGTGACATTGCGGATCATCCGCCAGAATCAGCCCGGAAAACGCCTTGCGATCGGTCTTGTGTTGCGCGCCATGAGCCGGAGCGAAGTGCAGGACGATGACTTGATCATCTTCATGGATGGCGATTTCATTCTGGCGAAGAACGCCGTTGGCGCCTGTCTGCCGCTGTTCAAGTTGTATCCGGACCTGCAGGCCTGCACCACCGACGAGGAAGTGTTGTGTATCGGGCCGCGCTGGGTGTCGAACTGGCTGACCATGCGCTTTGCGCAAAGACGCCTGGCGATGCAGTCGCACTCGTTATCGGGCCGGGTCCTCACCCTGACAGGGCGGATGTCCGTGTTCCGGGCCAACCACTTGCTGAAACTGCAATTCATCCGACTGCTGGAAGCCGATCATCTGGAGCACTGGCTCTGGGGCAAGTTCCGGTTCCTGTCGGGCGACGACAAGAGCACTTGGTATTACATGCTGCAATCCGGTTGCCGGATGCTCTATGTGCCCGACGCCATGGGCTACACGGTCGAGGTGATCGAAGGCTCGGGCATGGACCGGATGGTGCAGAATTTCCGCCGCTGGTCTGGCAACATGCTGCGCAACGGGTCGCGGGCTCTGGCCCTTGGGCCGCACCGCATGCCGTTTTTCATCTGGTGGTGCCTGCTGGACCAGCGCATGTCCATGTGGACGATGCTGGTGAGCCCGGTACTGGCCGTGTGCACAGCTGTCCTGATCAGCCCGGCCTATCTCCTTGGCTACGTGGTCTTCATCATGATCACCCGGATGCTCCTGTCGCTGTTCCTCTACCAATATGCCCGCAAGGTGGATCTCAGCTACCCGTTCATCCTGTATTTCAACCAGCTGATCAACGCGTCGGTGAAGGTCTACTGTATCTTCCGGCTCTCCAAGCAGCGCTGGTCCAATCGCGGTGACCAAAGGGCCGGCGAAGGCGCCGGGCTGATTGCGACCCTGCAGAACTGGATGGCGAGCTATCTGACGCTGCTTTATGTCACCATGCTGTTCCTGGGCGTCAGCCTGATGGCCGGATTGATCGAAGCCCCGAGCACCGGGATGATCTCCAGCGTGCTGGGGTTCTAGAGGAGACCAGCGATCAGTTTGGGCATTTTCATTCTGCGTCTCGACCGTCATGCCGGAAAAACCGAAAGGTTATATCCCGGATCGGGGATCCAATGAAATCAGTAGCTTGTCAGCCGTGAATTTCATGCAGTGGTGCAAATATGGCCACGAGACTTGGTCGCTGATGTTGCTTCCGGCCTGATTGGGTATCGCATTTACAAGTGTCTTTCATGCTTCCTTGATTGCCGAAAAGCCTAGCCTCGAATGTATCCCGGGAACCGCAAGTAGCGGGCTCTTCAATTGGCTTTTGAAGTCACGGATCTGGCATTTGCATGCCTGAAACGGCTTTTCATTTTGCAAATGCCATTTCTCCAAAATCGCGTGGTGAGCGGTTTTGCAATTTCGGAACTCAGAATAATGGATTGAAATTGCTGGATAATATTTGAGGTTTCCAGTTGGCCCGGGTCTTGATTGGGGATGGCAAACCTTGAGAGAGGAAGGACCTGACAATGACCCGGAAGCCGACATTCTTTGTTACCGCAATGACAGTGGTTGCAGCTGTCGCGCTCGCGCCGATCACATTCAATGTCGTGGTTGACGCCTATGATCACAACCGGATGGTCGACCTTGACCTCGACAAGTCCGAGATCAGCGTCAAGGCACATTATCCGCTTTACAAGATGATCGAATATCCGCGGGTGAAAGCTCCGACCGTGATCCTCGGTGACAGCCGCGCACGCGCCCTTCAGGACAAGTACTGGCAGGAACTGGGCCGGGACGATGTCTACAATTTCGCCTATGGCGGCGCGACCGTCTACGAAATGTACGACACCTTCAACTATCTGCGCGAGAACGCGGAGCTTGAGACCCTGATTGTCAGCCTGCCCCTGCGCAGCATGGATGAGCGGTTCAAAGGGGGCATGAACCGGGTTCCGGAAGCGATCGCTCTCGCCAATGATCCCTTCGGATACTACAGTAACTGGTTTGTCGCAAAGATCGGCTGGCGCTTGTTGCAAGACCGTTATCCGGACGTGTTCGAGGCGTTTGAAGGCTTATCGATCAGTCCCGTCTCTGAAGCCGGGGCGGCCGAGTTTGCAGCCCTGGAGCACCTGAGTGTCGAGCAACTGCTTGATCCGGACCTGTGTGACGACTGCATCCTGACGACACCGAACACGGCGCTTGTCTTGCCAGCGGCCTTCTACCATCGCGGCCTCGGGCTTGGATACTGGGGCCGCTACTGGCCGGAAATCACCATCGAGCGCGACCTGCCGCGTCTGTTTGCCCAGCAGGTCGGGACCAACGGGGCCGCCGACTGGCGCCGGTTCAAGCAGTCGGATGAGCTTTGGGCCATGGTCGAGGAAATGGCCGCGTGGTGTGACGAAAACGATGTCGAACTGATTTTTTTCATTCCGCCAACCATCTCGGAAATGCAGCGCCGGATTTCGGACTTCGGGCTGGCCAGCGCCAATCATCGCTTCCGTGAGCGCCTGACGACAATGGCTCCGGTGATCGATCTCGACTACGACAGTCCGTTTTCTCAGGAGCTGTCAAACTTCACCGATGCTTATCACTTCGGTTCCACCCCGGCCCGCAAGATTGTCGGAGAGCTTCTTCAACTGATCGACAAGGACCCGGAGAGAACGGAGCTTGCGCATAAGCGGCGTGGTGATCTGATTTGTCCGGTGCGTCCGCAGGACATGACCGAGCAGCATTCGGAAGGAACGCTTGAACTGATCGAAGGCGAGTCCTGCAGGGTCTGGAGGCAGAAAAATGGCTAAGTCCAGATTGTCCTCCTCCGATCTGATCCGGGTGTTTTGGGGGTACGTGATCGGTGCCGGTGTTGCTCTGGCTCTGTTGAGCTTGCCCGGTACCTTTTCCAAAGAGCGGTTCCAGAGTGACCCGTTTCGGCCCGCACCTGATTTCCAGTCGGGCTCTTCCGTAGCCTCGTCAAGTCACACCGCCCGTCTCAGCCCTGTTGCAAGGATGGCTGGCAACCGCATTGGACCCGTTCGGTGTGGAGCGAATGAACCTCTGACCGCTTGCGATGAAAGGCGCTCATGACATGTCCAGGAAATCATCAGGCATAAAACTCTGGAAGCTGGCGGTGGTCGGTGTTGCACTCGGAACGGCGGGCTTTGTGGCCGTGTCCGGTCCGGCCCTGCAACCCTCGGCCAAGAGCGAGCGCATCGATCCGACCATCGAGGAGCGGATCAAGCAGGCCCGGGGTCTCCAGAAGGTTGGCCGCTGGGACGATGCAGCCGACATTCTGACCCAGCTTGCAAGCGATGGTCATCCGGTCGCCCTGTTTCATTTGGGGCGGGCCTACAAGAATGGCTGGGGGGTCGACGCCGACCTTAATCAGGCGCGTCTCTTGTTCATGGAGGCGGTCCGGTACTCCTTCGCCTACCGAGGCGAAACCGCATACGAGCTGGGCCGTCTGTTTCAAAGATCTGCCGGTGAACACTGCGTCAGCATCGCGTTGCAGTGGTTCAACAAGGCGCTCGCCTGGGACTATCCGAAGGCACATGTCCAGCTTGCCAAGCACTATGAGCGCGGGATTGGCACCGAGCGCAATATGGTGCAGGCCTTTGATCATTACGAACAGGCGGCGATTGCCGGGTACCCTTCATCGACCATCAACTATGCCCGCATCCTGCTGACCGGACGGTATAACACCGTGCCGGACACGGCTCAGGCCTTGTTCTGGGCGAGCCGCGCCATGGAAGGGCTGGAGAAAAAAGCGCGTGACGGCTCCGCAAGCGCCGCCAAGACCCTGGGCCGGATTTATCGTGACGGTGAATTTGTCGACAAGAACACGTCGACGGCGGAGGATTGGTTTCTCCGCTCCGCCGAACTCGGCGACGCGGGTGCAATGCATGACCTGGGGCATATGATCCTCGCGGGAGACCCCTCCGGTGAAGAAATCGAAACGGCTCTGGAGTGGTTCGATCTGGCAGCCAAGGCCCGCCATGGCGGCGCTCTGACCAATCTGGCCCGGATGCATTTGAAGGAGCAATATGGCCTGACCCGCGATGGTGCGGTCACGCTTTTGACCGAAGCGATAGAGGTCGGCCACCCGGGCGCGATGGAAGAACTTGCAAAGCTATATGCCAAAGGCGACCTGGTCGAGAAAAGCCTCAAGAAGGCGCATGAACTTGCGCAAAAAGGCGCGGATCGCGGCCATCAGGGCAGTGTCCGCTTCCTCAATGAACTCAATGAAAAGCATCCCACGCTCGCCTCTGAAACGGCGGCAACGCAAATTCCTGCCAGCACGAAGAAGGAGGGCTGAGTCATGGTTTTCAGTTCACTTGAATTCATCTATCTGTTCATGCCGCCGGTCCTCATCGGCTACCTGATCCTGCGCCACTTCAAGATGGAAAACGGGATCATCTGGTGGCTGACCCTGGCCTCTCTCGTATTTTATGGCTGGTGGAAGCCGATTTACCTGCCGCTGCTGCTGGGTTCGGTTGTGGTGAACTACGCGATCCACCGGGTTCTGCTGAAGACGCAGGACCGGTTCATCCTGATCTTCGGTATCGTCTTCAATCTCGCCTTGATAGCGGTCTTCAAATACGCCGACTTCTTCATCGGCAATGTCAATGCTCTGGCGGGTGCGGATGTGCCGCTCCTGCATTTGGCCTTGCCGCTGGCGATCTCGTTCTTCACCTTCCAGCAGATCTCGTTTCTGATCGACACTTACAAGGGGCAGGTCACGGAGTGCGATTTCCCGCGCTACATGCTGTTCGTGGTGTTCTTCCCGCAGTTGATTGCCGGGCCGATCGTGATGCAGAAGGAGACAATTCCGCAGTTCCGGCTCGCGATCTTCCGCAGCCGGCTGATGCTGAACCTCGCCGTCGGCGCGACCCTGTTCGCCATCGGTCTGTTCAAGAAGATCGTTCTCGCCGACGGCATCGCACCTTATGCCAACACGGTGTTCGGACTTGCCGAAACCGCCAATGGCGTGCCGTTCGAAGCGGCCTGGATCGGGGCTCTGGCCTACACGTTCCAGCTCTATTTCGACTTCTCAGGTTATTGCGATATGGCACTCGGCTTGGCGCGCATGTTCGGCATCCGCCTGCCGGTCAACTTCAACTCGCCCTACAAGGCGACCAGCATTTCCGACTTCTGGCGCCGCTGGCACATCACGCTGTCGCACTTCCTGCGGGATTACCTCTACATTCCGCTTGGCGGCAACCGCAGCGGCGTGAGCCGGCAGAAAGCCAACCTGATGGTCACCATGCTGCTGGGGGGGCTGTGGCATGGCGCCAGCTGGAACTTCGTCTTCTGGGGCGGCCTGCACGGGGCGTATCTGGTGATCAATCACAGCTGGTCGGCGCTGGTTGCCAAGGGCTACGTCCCGAACATCCTGCCGAAGCCGGTGGCCGAGTTCTCTGCACGCGGCCTGACGCTGCTGGCGGTGATCGTTGCCTGGGTTTATTTCCGCGCAGAATCCTTCGACGGGGCCAACGCCATCATCTACGGCATGACCGGGCTCTCCACGGTCTATGAGCCGAAGCTCTGGGAAACTGTCACCCTTGGCACGGCTCCGATCTGGGCAGGTCTGGCGCTTCTGGCGGGGATTGTCTTCCTGCTGCCGAACTCGATCGAGTTCACCGAGCGCTACAACCCGATCCTCGGCGTGAAGAAATTCGTTGCACAGCGCAAGACCCAAGGGTTCCTGCCCTTGCGGTGGCGTCCGTCCTACGGCTGGGCCGCCGGCTTGTCGGCGATCGGCGTGGTCTCGATGGTGCAGGTCTACCGCCTCGCGGAAATGACCGAATTCATCTACTTCAACTTTTGATTTGGGGCCGGATCATGCATCAGTTCTTAGGTCATCTTGTTCTCGGCGCCGGTGTCTTGCTCACCGGCGCCGGAGTGCAAACGGCAACCGCCGCGGATCCCGTCTCGAGCGTTTTGACGGTTCCCGGGCGCAACACAAGCGTTGTGTTTCCAAGCGGTGTCATCACCAACAAGGACATCCAGGACCCGTGTGTCGAGACGGTCAGCCGGTCGGGGGCGCATGAGCTGGTTGTCACCCGGACGGTCGGCGCGGATCAGGCGCAAGTTTATGTCGATGGCTCCCTCCGCGACATAGGCCCGGATGAAAACGGGCTCGCGCGTATCGGTTCCATGCGCCTTGCCCGGGATGGTTCTCTGGTTCACGTGAGAACGTGGAAGTCGGGCGCGCGCCAGGTGGAACTGGTTCAGGACAACGCGGTCATGCTCACCTGGCCCGTCGCAACCTCGGTCCGGGTTGTGCAGTTTGACCTTTCAAAACTTGTTCTGCTGGTTCGGCAGAAAAACGAAACGGCGCGGCTGGTTCGTTATGATCGCGGGCCGGACGGCGGAATTTTACCGGAAGGCGAGGCACTCTTTGAATTTGCCACATGCTCTCCTGGCAGTATCCGGAAATCGGGCGCGGGGTATCTGGTGCAGATCCCGTGCGAAACGGAGACAGCGGACCTGTTCTATCTGGACGTGGAAAAACAAACCCTTGAGGCCGCGCTCAATGTATCCGGTGATGTGCGTTTCGATCCGGTGCCCCGCACTGGCCGGTTGCGTGAAGGTGTCGTGGCAGTGTCAGCAGATGGCTCCGACGCCGGATTGCATTTTTTCTATGCCGTCACCGGCGCTCTTTTGGGGCAGACCGGGGAACCCAAATCCTGCGCCTCGGACGCGGAAGGCCTGCAAAGCTGGAACCAGAGTTACCGGCTTGAGGCCCTGTCGGATCTCTACCGGAAAACGGGACAGAAGATCTTTGCCGATCTCGCGGTCAAATCGATCCGCAACACGCTCGGGGCGCAAGACGGTCCCAACGGGCGCAGCTCCCCGCAAAACCCCGATTGCGGCTGGAGTTCACTGGTTTATTCGAGTGTGCCCGGAGAACGTTTGTCCCTGATGATCAATCAGGCCATGATCGGCAATGCCCTTCATCGCGGTTGTGACGGCATCGGGGGGCACTGCCCGGCAGAGCTTCAAGATGAAATCAGTACGGTTCGCCAATGCCTGGCTGCGGCTTTCGAACCGGATTTCGATCACAAGGCCGGTCTTTACCGGATTTCGCCGGAAAGCGGTTTCCGGTTTGCCGGCGAACTTGCACCCTGGAACTGGCAGATATCCTTCGCTGCCCTGATCGCCGGTGCGGTTGACGCGGAAGCCGGCGACCACGCCCGCGCAAACCGGATCGTGGAGTTGTTCCTGTCCGAATGGCAGCCGGCCCCGGACGGGGCGTTGTGGCGGTACTGGCCAAACGGATATTTCCGGGAAAACGGCAAATCGGACGCCCAGATCAAAAAGCAACGCTATGAAGACACCGGCCATGCCGGGATTACGTTGCAGAGCCTGAAGGACTTTGCCACGGTCCAGACCCGCGCGCAGCGCGAGGGCGTTGCCAAACGTCTGGACACGATTGTGGCTGAGGGCGCTGAACCGGCCCGTGATCTGGACGGCTCCGGCCCGAAGGGCCCCCGTTGGTTCCCGGCAGGGGGATGGTCCAGCTATGCAAGCGGCAGTTTTGAAAAGGCTTATGCCCGGGCGGTTCCCGGCAACATGTCGGCCGATTCAATTTACACCTATGCGAGCCTGTTTGATCCCGAGGAAGAGTTCGACCTGAACTTGAGAGTTTTCGTGTGCCAGCAGAGTTGCGAAGAAGTCAGAGCCATGAATTTTGACAGCGCGGCAGCTTTTCTGGATGAAAATCCGTTCTTTTCGATCCAGCATTCCGAAAAGCGGGCACAAATGGTAAAAAATCAGGATAGGATGTAATTGTACGCTGCAAGGGATAGATAATTTTTCGTACAACCCTCAAGAGTTGTGAGTATCATGGTCCGTAAACCGTTTTTTGCCTCAAGGGAACGGCGCATGATTTTCATACGCTGGATACGCGATATCCTGTCGGATGCCACGTTTTGGCTGGTTCTGGTGTTTGTGGTTGCATCCGGCTCCGCGGTCTATGTGCTGAGCCGGGAACTCGGCCTGCCCGCAGAGGATCATCAGCACGATATCGTTTTCACCAATCTGCTGATTGCGCTCGGGATTGCTTTCGCGGCAGCCATTGGTTTGACGGTATTGCTCGCCCGCCAAAGGCGCCGCGCGCTTGAGAAGGTCGAGGACCTTGTCAGCCGGGAGCGGTCGCGTAATGTCTCGCTGCAACAGGTGATCGCACGTGCTGAAGCCGGTGAAGCGCAGGTCGGCGCGATTATCGATACCATGCTCGACGGGCTGGTGACGATATCGCCGGACGGCATCATTGATACGGCGAACCGGGCCGCCGTTTCCATGTTCGGGGCCCGGTCTTCGGAGGAGGTGACCGGCCGGTCGATCTGTGATTTCCTGCCAGAGACGGAAGGCCGGGACACGCCCTTCAGCTGTTGCGAACAGCCGGTCAGCGGCAGCCCCCTGAAGGGCTACGGCGAACGTCAGGAAATGGTGTTGAGGCGCGTTGACGGGCGCGAAACACCGGTTGAAGTTGCCATTTCGGAGCTTGAAGCTGAAGGACTGCATGTCTTCACGGCGATATTCCATGACCTGACAGAGCAGAAAGCGGCGGCCGAAAAATTGAGGCGGGCCGAAACCCGGCTCGTCGATGCGATTGAATCCCTTCCCGACGGATTCGTGCTGTATGACGCGGATGACCGGCTGGTGCTGTGCAACAGCAAGTATCGCGAGTTCTATGCAAGCAGCGCGGAATTCATAAAGGAAGGCGAGCGCTTCGAGGACATCATCCGCAATGGCGCGGCGCGCGGGCAATATGTGCCGGACATCCAGAATGTTGATGAATGGGTCGAAATGCGTCTGGCACTTCATCGCAATCCCGGAGAGGCGATGGAGCAGCATCTGGATGACGGGCGCTGGCTCAGGGTGATCGAATCCCGCACCAGCGAGGGCGGGCTTGTCGGTTTCAGGGTTGACATCACCGAACTGAAGCACCGCGAAGAGGACTTGCGTCAGGAGAAGGAACGCGCGGAAGTCGCCAATGAAGCCAAGGCGAAGTTCCTGGCCATGATGAGCCACGAGATCCGCACACCGCTCAACGGGGTTTTGGGGATCCTCAGCCTGCTCAGCGACACCGGCCTCACCCAGGAACAGAAAATGTATGTTCGCACCGCCCGGGATTCGGGCCGGGCGCTTCTGGAGCTGATCAACGACATCCTTGACTTTACCAAGCTTGAGGCAAGGCGGATGGAACTGGATGTGTCTCGGTTCCGCCTCCACAAGGTGCTTTACGGGATCGTCGATCTGTTTGCCCCGATTGCCCGCGAAAAGAAACTGGCGCTCAAGCTCGAATATCCGCGCAGTGTTCCCACAGCTGTCAGCGCGGATGCGGGCCGGATCCGTCAGGTTGTCCTGAACCTTGTGTCGAATGCGTTGAAATTCACCGAAATGGGGTCGGTCATTGTCAGCGTTTCCATTGAACGGGAAGACCCGGTCAAACCGACCTTTCTGATTTCGGTGACCGATTCAGGCATCGGTATCCCGAAAGACAAGCATGAAACACTCTTCGGGGAATTCACCACGGTCGATACGCGCTATGCCCGCAAGCAGGGCGGTACCGGCCTGGGACTTGCCATTTGCAAGCAGCTTGCCGAGCTGATGGGCGGTACGGTCCGTGTCGAGAGCATGCCCGGAGCGGGAAGCACTTTCTTGTTCTCGGTCCCGTTGACGCTCGCGAAAATGGAGGACACACCTTCTGGCACCGAAGAACGGCAAGTCGGAATCCTGCCGCCCGGCTTGCGCATTCTTCTGGCCGAGGACAATGCGACCAACCAGATCGTGGTTAGCCATGCGCTTGAGAAGGCCGGATGCGATGTCGATATCGCGAACAACGGCAAGGAAGCCGTCCGATATTCCGAGATGCGCAACTATGATTGCATCCTGATGGATATTTCCATGCCGGAAATGGACGGTCTGGAGGCGACCCGGCATATTCGCGAGGCCGAGCGCAACCAGCGGGTCCCGATTATTGCGCTCACGGCTTATTCCCTGCAGGGCGACCGGGAGACGTTCCTCAAGGCCGGAATGGACGATTTCCTGTCCAAGCCGGTTGAAAAAGACGACCTGATCGCGATGATCCTGCATCATGTCAGCGAAGGCGAGACGGTTCAGGGCGGAAGCAAGCCGGAAGAGCCTGCAGTAAACGGTGCGGACCTCAACGCGGCAAGGGAAATCCTTGCAAGCATGCCGGAAGAAATCCAGGGCAAACTGCTGTTTCAGTTTGAAAGCGATATCCTGAAACGCTGTGAAGCGGTGCGCGATGCCCACAACCAGAACGATCTGGAGACGCTGGAACGCGCCACGCATGCGATGAAAAGTGTTGCCGGGACGTTTGGCGCAAAGGATCTGGCGGAAGTGTCAGCGCGCGTCAACCAGTTGGCCCGTGACGAAAAACACGGTCAGGCCATGGGGTGTATCGACGAGCTTCTTGAAACCAGCAACAGAACACTTGCCGAAGTGGGGGCATTAGCCGCTAGTATGGGGTTGAAGCTGGAGACGCCGAATTTGCAGTAAACGCTTGTGTTACAAGGAACGTTGCCTTGAAGGTTCTGATTGTCGAAGACGCCCTGCCACTGGCCACCGTGTACGGCCATCATATTTCAAAAGCCGGCATGGTCTCGGACCATGTTGAAACCGGCAAGGAGGCGCTCGGCAAATTGAGAAAGGGCGGCTACAGCGTGGTCCTGCTCGACTTGCAGCTTCCCGACATGAATGGTCTGAAAGTGATGGAGACGATCCGGGAAGAGCAATTGCCGGTCTCTGTCGTGGTCGTGACCAGTTCCGGATCGATCAAGACTGCCGTCGAAGCCATGCAGGGCGGCGCCTATGATTTTCTCGTCAAGCCCGTCGCCGAGGAGCGCTTGGTCACCACGGTCAAGAACGCGGTCGAGCGCGAAACCCTGGCAGAAGTTGCAGCGGAAGTGCAAAAGAGCACCAGCAGCAGCAAGGCCCATCATGGTTTTGTCGGGTCGTCACTGGCGATGACCGCGGTCTACCGGATGATCGAGAGCGTCGCGCGCTCGAATGCGGCCGTCTTTGTCACCGGTGAAAGCGGTACCGGCAAGGAAGTCTGCGCCGAGGCGATCCACAAGTCGAGCTCGCGGGCCAAACGCCCGTTTGTGCCGCTCAATTGTGCGGCCATCCCGAAGGACCTGATCGAATCCGAGATTTTCGGGCATGTGAAAGGAGCGTTTACCGGTGCGACCTCGGACCGTGACGGCGCAGCGGCACGAGCGGACAGCGGAACGCTTTTTCTGGACGAGATTTGTGAGCTTGAGCTTGGCCTGCAAGCCAAGCTCTTGCGCTTTTTGCAAAGCAGTACGGTTCAGAAAGTCGGCAGCGACAGCCTGAAGAAGGTCGACGTGCGGATCGTCTGCGCAACCAACCGCAATCCCCTGGAAGAGGTCGAGGCGGGCAGGTTCCGGGAGGATCTGTATTACCGCCTGCATGTTCTGCCGATCGCCTTGCCGCCTCTGCGCGCGCGCGGTGCCGATATCCTTGAGCTGGCACGTCACTTCCTGAGCCGGTTTGCAGCCGAGGAAGGCAAGTCTTTTGACGGATTTTCGGTCGAGGCGGAGGAAATCCTGCTTGCCCATTCCTGGCCGGGCAATGTCCGCGAGATGCAAAATGCTATCCGGAATCTGGTTGTCTTGAATGACGGCCCGGTGATCGAGGCGGACATGCTGGGAATGGTGCAGATGCGCCGGCCGGCTGCCGGACAGCTGTCGTCCTTGACGTCCCTGCCTTCTGAATCGATCATCCGCCCGGCCGAGACCGGAAATGGCGATTGGCCAAGGCTGACGCTGTCTCTCGGACAGCCTTTCGAGGTGCTGGAACGGCAAATCATCGAGGCGACCATTGATGCATGCGGCGGCAGTCTGCCCAAGACTGCAAGAACGCTGCAGGTCAGCCCGTCGACGCTTTACCGGAAAAAGGAAATCTGGGCCGCGCAGGAAACGAGCGAGCCGGAAGAAACGCAGGCGGCCTCCTGAGTTTCACCCGAGAGCGCTATCTGCCCGCCAACAGGCTTTCCGCCAGGCCAAAGGCGGCCACATGGGACACGATCGGGACCTGACCGTCCAGCACCAGCTGACGGAAACTGTCCCTTGGCACCGTCACAACTGTGGAGGTTTCAAGGTCCTGTGAATTCGGTTCGCACACCTGCATCACATTGGTTGCCACATGAACAAATGCCGAAGCCACGCCCTGGTTGCCGTGAACGACAAGCCTGGTTTCCGGCAACCAGAGACCGCCGCCATAGCCGGTTTCTTCAAGAAGTTCCCGGCGTGCGGCAAACTCGGGGATCTCGCCAGCCTCAATCTGGCCGCCTGGAAGCGTGAAACAGACCCTGCCGACGCCGTGCTTGTATTGCCGCATCAGCAGGACGTGATCGTCCTCCGTAACGGCGTAAATTGCCGAAAACGAGGGTAGGTCCACCCGGTAATAGTCTTCAACCACCCGGTCGCAGGGGAGCTGGACCGATTGCTGGGATACCTTCAACCGGTCCCCGGCATCAAAGACCTTTGTGCTTCGCAGAAGGTTCCAGCGCTCGTCTGCGGATCCGTGATCGCGCATGTCGTTCATTTCAGGCTCCCACATCTTCCAGGAACGGTGCCGGCACCTTGATTTCTGACTTTTGTTGCCGGCGTTCCTCGTATTTCAGCAGCTGCGCGAGGTCCGAAGGCCCGGCGATTTCCGCAAACATGTTCGGCTTTTCCAGAGAATCGGCCATTGCCGCCGCGTAGCCGCAGGCCGACATCGGCGAGAAGTAGCCGAGGATACGGCCGTCCGGGTGATTGGCGCTCAGGGCCTGAACGACAGTGTTTGGCGAATAGTCCTTGTGCGTGATGAGAATGCCGGTCTCGCCATTTTGGCAGATCTGGTAGTCGGGATAGCGGATCGCAAATTCGCTGATGATTTCAGCCCGTTCGCGGGTTCCCGTCTCCCATTCCAGATAGGCCTTGCGTTGGGCGGCAGTTGCCTTGTGGCCGGCAATGTCGATCCGCAGGCAGGCCGGGCCGGAGTCGAGCAGAGGCGCGCGTTTTTCCTCATAGGAGCTGCGCCGGACGACCTGGGCCAAGAACTCGTAAATGCTGTCCCGGAAAGGATGGTCGTGATGGCGGACCGAAGCGTCGTTCTGCCAGACCTCGGTCCCGGAGGAGGCGTGGTTCTCGCGCATGGCGTGCCGCAAGGGCTGGGGAACAACAGAAAGTACCGTTTGGTAATTGTGGCTGGTCACCAGATAGCAGGGATGTTTGCGGGCCCAGGCTGTTAGGACCTGCGCGAAACCATCATCCATTCTGGCGCGGCGCGACGTGGACAGGACATCCAGGTCGAACAGATAGATGTCGCCGGCGCTGCCGTTGCTTGAAGGCGGAACGGGTCCCAGAACGTCCAGGGTCGAAGAGTTCATGAACGGCGCTTGCATGACAACTTCCTTTCGTGTGTCTGCACCAAAAAGCTGACCTTGGAAACGCAACCTCCTTGCCAAATCGGGGAGAAAGCTGTTTTGTTGTACTAAGCATATGACTTATATGAATATTATTCGTTCGATGCCTTTTCGGTGTTCCATTGGAATGCTGCAGCTCAATCGAATTTTGGAAAATGCCTTCCCGTTTCGCGAAGAATTTGCGCAATTTCGGCGGCATCTGAGCTCAGTGAAGTCAGGCGCACAGATCAGCTATGGGCCGAGGTCTCTTTCTGAAAGAGCACACTCATATAAATATAGCTCACTCTCGCAGAGGACCGGTTCCCGGCGTCTTTGCGTTGTCGGCATGGTTCCGAATTTCGGAAAGTTCTTTTTGCGAATCTGAATGACCGGAAAAGACCCGGGTTTCTTAAAAAATACTAAGAGATTGAATTTTAACAATTAATTATTGCGCGCCGGTTTTGGCACGCGACTTGTTCTTCTCCCTGCAGAACCTCGAGTTTGGGAGCAGGACAATGAATGTACATGTTGGAACACTTCTGAAAGAAGCAGATTTCTCCGAGTGGCTGGAACTCTCCGCCCTGCAGAAATCCTCCGTCAGCGTCATCGGCATGGGGTATGTCGGTGCAGTATCGCTGGCATGCCTGAGCCAGCTCGGCCACCGGGTTGTCGGTGCCGACATTGACCAGCGCAAGGTAGACAATATCGGGATGGGCCAGAGCCCGATCGTGGAAGATCAGCTTGGCGAACTGCTGACCGACGGCGTTGCCTACAATCTCCTGACGACCACCACCGACGTTAAGCAGGCGGTACTGGACACGGACGTCACCTTCGTGTCCGTCGGCACGCCGACAAATGAAGATGGCGGCTGCGACACCCGCGCCATTACGGCAGTCGCGCGCACCATTGGTGAAGCGATTGCGGAAAAGGATGGTTTTCATGTCGTCGTTCTGCGCTGCTCCGTGCCTCCCGGCACGACCCTGGGTCTGATGGGGCCGGAAATCGAAGCCATCTCCGGCAAGAAAGCCGGCCGCGATTTCGGTCTGTGCTTCAATCCGGAATTCCTGCGCGAAGGCACGGCCGTCAAGGATTTCCACGCACCGCCCAAGACCGTCATCGGCACCAGTGACCTGAAAACCGCCCGGATCATCTCCAAGATCTATGAGCCGGTTGATCAGAACATCATCACCACGACCATCGAAGTTGCCGAACTCGTCAAGTATGTCGACAACGTCTGGCACGCGGCAAAGGTCACTTTCGCCAATGAAGTCGGGCGCCTGTGCAAGCCGATGGGCATCGACAGCCATGCGGTCATGGACATCTTCGTTCAGGACACCAAGTTGAACCTGTCACCCTACTACCTGAAGCCCGGTTTCGCCTTCGGCGGCTCCTGCCTGCCCAAGGAAGTGCGCGCGGTCACACATCTGGCGGAAAAGCTCGAGATCGATCTGCCCCTGATGAATGCGCTGATCCCCTCGAACGAGGAGCATATCGATCAGGCCATCGACATGGTCCGCAAGACCGAGCCGAAAAAGGTTGCCGTCATGGGCGTGGCCTTTAAGCCGGGGACCGACGATCTGCGCGAAAGCCCGATCCTTGAGGTGATGGACCAGCTGATCCGTGACGGCGTCGAAGTGGTCGCGTGGGATCCGGCCATTGTACCTGGCCCGCAATTGGCGGAACAGTTCAACTACATCCGCCATGCGGCTCCGCATCTCGAGCATCTTGTCAACAAGCTGCCCGAGATCCTCAAGGCAACGCCGGAAATGGCTGCCACCGGTGCGGACACCATTGTGGTCGCCCAAAAACACTCCTCAACCCGGGACTTGCTCGAAACTCACCAGGCCGAAGCGTCGATAGTGGATCTCGTCCGTGTCTTCGCATCCGCGCCATCCTGCCCCAAATATGCGGGTATCGGCTGGTAAGCGGCTCGTCCCTGCTGCTCCTCCCCCACGTACCCCATCGACCGGGGGAGGAGCAGCACTTTCATTCAGTGTTAGTTCCTCACGGCCGCAACGCGATTCGGCCCGGGGCACAACCGGTAGAATTACCGTTTATCTTGTCTTCCCCCATTGCCACGTCTTCACGCTCGACGCATATCCAAAACATCTTCTGCATATTGAAGCTATTGGCAACAAGCATAATATGGTCGCACGCCACAGCAGTGGCGATGACGCCATAAGGAATAGAGTGTCAAGGGCGCGGGACGCGCGCTACGCGGTCAAAGACCCTTGACACTCTATTCCTTATGACAAACTGGTCAGGAAGCCTCTCAAGGCGGAGACCGCCTTGAGAGGCGTTCCGTGAACACTTAACCTCTATCCCCCTACAGATGATAAACAGCAGAATTGCCGCGTCAGCTGCACAGACCAGCAATATGCGGAGGTCTCCCAAACCGTCTACCGGCAAGCTCCGAGAGCGAATGATAAAGGAAATACGTACACTTACGTATAAACCTGACCAAAAACCTCCGATTTCCCTTGACCTTCCTGTACGATCGTTTAGTTGAGTTGTCGGGTCATGTTTGACCGTGACAGTTTCAATCGGGAGGTGTTTATGCCGTCTTTTCGTACTCCGCTCGCATGCGCCGGTCTGGCTGCAGCGATGATGCTTGCTTCCTCGCCACTCGCACTTGCAAATGGCGAACTCAATCTCTACTCATCCCGTCACTATGACACTGATGAGCGCCTGTATTCGGACTTCGAAGAGGCAACCGGGATCAAGATCAACCGGATCGAGGGCAATGCCGACGAGCTGATCGCCCGCATGCAGGCCGAAGGCGCGAACAGCCCTGCCGACGTGCTTCTGACCGTCGATACCTCCCGTCTTGAGCGCGCAAAGGATGCCGGTGTGCTGCAGCCGATCGAATCGGATGTTCTGGCTGCCCGTCTGCCGGACTATGTCCGCGACGACAGCAATCAGTGGTACGGCTTCTCCCAGCGCGCCCGGATCATCTTCTATGACAAGAACGATGTGGCCGAGCCGCCGATGAGCTATGAAGACCTCGCGGATCCGAAATATGCAGGCCAGATCTGCATTCGTTCATCGTCGAATGTTTACACCCAGACCATCACGGCGGCATTGGTCGAACATCTTGGTGAAGAAGAAGCCCGCGACTGGGCGACGGCAGTGGTCGGCAACTTTGCCCGTGACCCGCAAGGCGGCGACACGGATCAGCTGCGTGGCATCGTTTCCGGTGAATGCGATATTGCCATGTCCAACACCTATTACTTTGCCCGTGCGATCCGCAAGCCGGTGAAGGGTGTGTCCGATGATCTCGACATGATCGGCTGGGTGTTTCCGAACCAGGATTCCTATGGCGCGCACATGAACCTGTCCGGCGGCGGTGTTGCGGCTCACGCGCCGAACAAGGACAATGCGGTCCTGTTCCTGGAGTATCTTGCGTCTGACCAGGCCCAGAAATACTTCTCTGCAGGCAATGACGAATATCCGGCAGCTCCGGGCGTCGGTATCAGCCCGTCGGTGGCTCAGCTCGGCTTCTTCAAGCCGGATGATGTCGATGCATCCGCGATTGCCGCCAACATTCCGGCAGCCCAGAAGATCCTGAACGAGGCCGGCTGGAAGTAATCGTCCTTCCGGTACGAATGCCAGACCCCTTCGCAGGTACGCTGCGGAGGGGTTTTTTATTTTGCGAGGCTCAAACGTGACTGCGGTTTGACCGGGTTCCCGGCCGTTGCCGGGCAAGGCTGCGGCATACCAGAATGACTGGCAGAATGCCGACCGCAACGATGACCAGCGACGGGACGGCCGCCCCGGCCAGCCGTTCGTCTGCCGCAAGCCGGTGCGCCTGCACCGCCAGCGTGTCGAAATTGAACGGCCGCATGATCAAGGTGGCGGGCAGTTCCTTCATCACATCCACGAATACAATCAGCATGGCGGTGAACACGCTGGGCCGCAGGATCGGCAAGTGCACGCGCCACAACATCGGTATCGGCGATTTGCCAAGCGTGCGGGCCACTCCGTCGACACTCGGCTTGATGGTGGTCAGGCCCCCTTCCAGTGTGTTGAGAGCAGCTGCCATGAAGCGGACCATATAGGCCATGACCAGAACCGTGATCGTGCCGGTAAAGATCAACCCGGTGGAGACCCCGAACCACGCCCGGGCCTGTGCATCGACCCAATTGTCGAAGAAGGCGAAGGGCACGAGAAGACCGACCGCGATCACGCCGCCCGGCACGGAATAGCCGATCCTTGCAAGATGCGCGGAGGAGGTCGACAGGCGGCTTGGGTTCAGGCGCTGGTTGAAGGCGATGAAGATGGCCGCGATCAAGGTCGCCAGCGCGCCGACACCTGCAAGCGTGATCGAGTTCTGGAGGAAGTGCAGGTAGCGGTTCGAAAACAGGTTCTGTTCGGATTCCAGTCCCATCGTCAACAGAAGGACCAACGGCAAGACAAACCCGAACAGAACGGGCGCGCCACACAGGACCACGGCTCCCAGACGTCCCCATCCGGTGAGCCGGATCGGCGGGCAGCGTTCGAACCGCTTGCCTGCGTTGTGGTTTTTGGCTTGTCCGCGCTGAATACGTTCCAGAATGGCCAGAAACAGCGCGAAAATCAGCAGGCAGAGAGCGAGCTGCGCCGCGCCGCCCCGGTCCGCCAGCGAGAACCAGCTCGTATAAATGCCTGTGGCGAAGGTCTGGATGCCGAAATAGCTGACGGTGCCGAAGTCGGCGATGGTTTCCATCACGGCCAACAGCACGCCACCGGCAATGGCAGGCCGGGCCATCGGCAGGGACACACGCCAGAATGCCCCCCAGGCATTGCGGCCCATGGAACGGGCAGCGAGGTTGGCGGTCGCAGACTCTTGCAGGAAGGCAGTGCGGGCCAGAAGATAGACATAAGGATAGAGCACCAGCGCCAGCATGATCGCGGCACCGCCCACACTTCTGACCTCGGGAAACCAGTAGTCGCGCGGGCCCCAGCCGGTCACCGCCCGCAAGGCGGTCTGCACTGCACCGGGATGGTCGAGAAAATCCGTATAGGCATAGCCCATGACATAAGCCGGAAAGGCAAAGGGCAGGGCCAGAGCAATCTCGAAGATCCGAACTCCCGGAAACCGGGTCATGGTCACGAGCCATGCGGTGCTGACGCCGATCACCGCGGTCATCACCGCGACCAGGACCATCAGCTGGAGCGTGGTGAGCGTGTATCTCAGAAGAACCGTGTCCGCGAGATGCCGTAGCGTGTCCAGAGATCCGGTGGCGGCTGCAATGGCAACGGCAATCATTGGCAGCAGACAAAGTGCTGCGGCTGCAAGCGCCCCGATTTTCAAAGGCCTGTTGGCCGTCACCGCTTTCGCGCGCCGGTCTTTCATGACGGGGCGTGCGAAACTGTCTGTTGCGTTCGCCAGAGCGTTTCCCTCGAATTGGCATTGGCACCTATGCAGTCCGGATACGGGGGTCGTCAGCCCGCATGTGTGCAAGGTGCATCAGGAAAACCGAGAATTTCCTATGCCTTACTTTCAACTTTTGGATCTCATCGCAAACCGCTGTCCGGGCGTCAAGGGAAACGGGCGTATTTGGACAGATTGCAGGGTGCTGTGAGGGGAGCCCCTTGGTATTAGTACGGTAACGTTATCCGATGCGCGAAACAGTCTTTCTCTGCTCGAAAGCGAAAGCAGCGCTCCTCCCGGCATCGGGGCATTCCAGTTGCCGGGCAGCGCGCAGTTCACTTGTCAGGAATGGGAAATTAGACTGTCAGGTGTTGCTTGACCTCTTCGGGGTCCAGCTGTGACGCATCGCCGGCCAGGACGATTTCGCCGCGATCCATCACGGCAAACCGGTCGGCAAGGTCGCGGGCAAATTCGAAATACTGCTCGACCAGAACGATGGCCATGGTGCCCTGATCGCGCAGCCACGCAATGGCCCGGCCAATATCCTTGATGATCGAGGGCTGAATGCCCTCGGTCGGTTCGTCCAGAATGAGCAGCTTCGGCCGGGTGACCAGTGCGCGGGCGATGGCGAGCTGCTGCTGCTGGCCGCCCGACAGATCGCCGCCCCGCCGCGACAGCATGTCCTTGAGCACGGGAAACAGATCGAAGATCGTGTCCGGGATCGTCCGGTCGCGCCGCTTCAAGGGCGCGAACCCGGTCTCGAGGTTTTCCTTTACACTCAGAAGCGGAAACACCTCGCGCCCCTGCGGAACAACCGCGATGCCGCGTTTGGCGCGGGCATGCGGCTTGAGACCGGAGATGTTTTCGCCGTTCCAGAGAACAGCGCCGCCGCTTACCGGATGCTGGCCGCTGATGGCGCGCAAGGTCGAGGTCTTGCCGACGCCGTTCCGGCCCATGAGGCAGGTCACCTTGCCGGTTTCGGCTGCGAGCGATACGCCCTTGAGTGCCTGGGCAGCCCCGTAGTGAAGATCGATTTTGTCGACTTGAAGCATGAAATTCACCGTCCGAGATAGACTTCGATGACGCGCGGGTCTGCGGAAACATGGTCGAGCGAGCCTTCGGCGAGCACGGATCCTTCGTGCAGAACCGTTACCTTGACGCCGAGCGCGCGCACGAAGCTCATGTCGTGTTCCACCACCACGACCGAATGGGTTTCAGCAATGTCCTTGAGCAGCTCCGCCGTTTCTTCCGTTTCCGCATCGGTCATGCCGGCGGCGGGTTCATCAACCAGCAGAAGCTTCGGGTCCTGCGCAAGCAGCATGCCGATTTCAAGCCATTGTTTCTGCCCATGGCTGAGATTGGCGGCAAGCTCGCCGCGTTTGCCGCCCAGCCTTATCAGATCAAGCAGGGCCTCGATCCGGGTCTTCTCGGCTCCGGTGATCAGGTGAAACAGGGTGTTGAACGGTCCGCGCGGCGCTTTCAACGCAAGCTCCAGATTGTCCCAGACCGTGTGGCTTTCAAAAACCGTCGGCTTCTGGAATTTCCGGCCGACACCGAGTTCGGCAATGGCGGCTTCATCTTCGGCGGTCAGGTCGATTGCCCCGTCGAAATAGACTTCGCCGGTGTCCGGGCGTGTCTTGCCGGTGATGACATCCATCATCGTGGTTTTACCGGCTCCGTTCGGGCCGATGATTGCGCGCATTTCGCCGGGGGCGATGACCATCGACAGCGCATTGAGGGCCTTGAAACCGTCGAAGGACACGGAGACGCCATCGAGATAAAGCAGGCTGGATTGACGTGACATCGTCGGGCTACTCCGCTGGCTGGGGGGAGGGGGCTTGGCTGGGCGGAGGATCTGCCCGGTCCGGCGCACGCGCGGCTGCATGCGAGCGCGGAACATCTGCGGGTTCCGGATCGACCCCGCTTTCCGCAAGTGCCGATTGCCGGCGTTTTGCAAGAGCGTTCCAGCCGCTGCCGAGGGTGCCGACAATGCCCTTGGGCAGGAACAGGGTGACACCAACAAACAGGGCGCCGAGCGCAAACAGCCAGATTTCGGGAAAAGCTCCGGTGAACCAGGTCTTGGCGAAATTCACCAGCACCGCGCCGATGACCGGACCGAACAGGGTTCCCCGGCCGCCGACCGCGACCCAGATCACCGCTTCGATGGAGTTGGCGGGGGCGAACTCACCCGGATTGATGATGCCGACCTGCGGCACGTAGAGCGCTCCGGCTATTCCGGCCATCATCGCGGACAGGGTCCAGACGAACAGCTTGTAGTGCTCGACCCGGTAGCCGAGGAAGCGCGTCCGGCTTTCCGCATCGCGCACGGCGACCAGCACCTTGCCGAGTTTTGACCGGGTGACCGCCCGGCAGATCAGGAAACAGATACCGAGCGCAATGCCGGAAGCAGCGAACAGGGCGGCGCGGGTCGTGTCGGCCTGAATGTCGAAGCCCAGTATATCCTTGAAATCGGTCAGGCCGTTGTTGCCGCCAAAGCCCATGTCATTGCGGAAAAAGGCCAGCAGCAAGGCATAGGTGAGGGCCTGGGTGATGATCGAGAGATAGACACCGGTGACACGCGAGCGGAACGCAAACCAGCCGAAGACGAAGGCGAGCGCGCCGGGCACCAGAAGCACCATCAGGGCGGCGAACCAGAACATGTCGAAGCCCTGCCAGTACCATGGCAACTGGTCCCAATTCAGGAAGACCATGAAATCGGGCAGTTCCGGATTGCCGTAAACGCCACGCGACCCGATCTGGCGCATCAGATACATGCCCATGGCATAGCCGCCGAGAGCGAAGAATGCGGCATGGCCAAGCGAAAGAATGCCGCAATAGCCCCAGACCAGATCAACCGCCAAGGCAAGCAGCGCATAGGTCAGGTACTTGCCCATGAGCGTGACAGCATAGGTCGGCACATGCAGCGGATGGCTTGACGGCAAGCCCAAATTGAGGGCGGGAACGGCAATGATCACCATCCCGAGAAGCGCCAGAAACACACCGGCGCGCCGGTCCATGGCGCGGAACAAAAAGGAAGACATCATGCGTCGACTGCCCGGCCCTTGAGGGCAAACAGGCCCCGCGGACGCTTTTGAATGAAGAGAATGATGAAGACGAGCAGGAGGATCTTGGCGAGCACCGCCCCGGCATAGGGTTCGAGGAACTTGTTTACCACACCGAGCGTCATGGCACCGACCAGCGTGCCCCAGAGATTGCCGACGCCACCGAAAACGACCACCATGAAGCTGTCGATGATGTAACTCTGGCCAAGATTGGGCGAGACATTGTCGATCTGGGACAGCGCAACACCTGCGATCCCGGCAATTCCGGAACCGAGCCCGAAGGTGAGGGCGTCGATCCAGGGGGTGCGAATGCCCATGGAGGCGGCCATGCGCCGGTTTTGGGTGACGGCGCGGGTGTAAAGCCCGAATGGCGTTTTCTTGAGCACCAGCATGAGACCGGCGAACACCAGGAGCGCGAACAGAAGGATCCACATACGGTTGTAGGTGATGGTCATCTGGCCCAATTCGAAGGCACCCGACATCCAGTCCGGATTGCCGACCTCGCGGTTGGTCGGGCCGAAGATGGAACGCACCGCCTGCTGCAGGATCAGCGAGACACCCCATGTCGCGAGCAGGGTTTCAAGCGGCCTGCCATAGAGCCAGCGAATGATGCCGCGTTCGATCCCGACCCCGACCAGACCGCTTGCCAGAAATGCGAGCGGCAGGGCGATGAACAGCGAATAGTCGAACAATCCGGGGGCGGACGTGCGGATCAGCTCCTGAACGACGAAGGTGACATAGGCGCCAATCATCACCATTTCGCCATGGGCCATGTTGATTACGCCCATGACGCCGAAGGTGATCGCGAGGCCGATGGCAGCCAGCAAGAGAACAGATCCAAGCGACAGGCCGTACCAGACATTTTGTGCCGCATCCCAGGCTGCAAGGGTCTTCTCGATCCGGGTGATGGCAGTTTCTGTGACCTGAAGCGCTGCGCCTTTGGCTTTCGCCTGAAATCCGATCAGCAGCGACAGGGCATCGCGGTTGCCCATGTTTTCAAGGGTCGAAATTGCAGACAGGATTTCCGGCTCGGGCAGATCCGAGTTCAGGACGGCTGCGGCGCGTGCCCGCTCCATGGCTTTTCGCACCCTGGCATCGCTTTCAGCCAGAAGTGCCGTATCAAGGGCGGGAATGGCGTCCGGGTCCTCCGCCTTGAAGATGGCATTGGCCGCGTCCAGCCGCACTTTCGGATCAGCCGCCATCAGGGTGAGAGAGCCAAGTGCCGACCGGATCACCCGGCGCAGGCTGTTGTTGACCCTGATTTTCGAAACTTCGCGGCGGCCCGCTTCGCCTGCGGATTGAAGTGTCAGCGGATCGATCAGGCGGTAGATCTTGCCGTCCCGGTCTCCGATGAACACCTGAGCGTCCGATTTGCGGACAAACAGGTCGCCACCGCTCAGGGCTTCAAGGGCCGGAACAACGTCCGGGTTGCCGGTGGCCGCCAGAACACCGATCTGTTTTTCAGTCTCGGCGAACTTGCCCTTTGCCAGATCGTTGACGAGTGGGCGGAGGGTCTCGGGATCCTGAGACTGTGCCATCCCGGCACCGGGCATCAGCAAGGCAAGGACAAGCAGGAGATTTCGGATCAGGGTCATCTACAAATACCGGCGATCAAGTTGCACCACATGGTTTGCGTTTTCGGAGATTTGGCCTCCTGTCCCGGCTCGGCGCTACGCTTGGCCGGGATGACTTGAAACCGGATCACGGGGTTGGCGCTCACTCTCGGGCACAAGTCAGAAAAGAGGTTCCGTGCATTCCATCCGGGGCAGGCGCGTTTCCCGCCCCGGATGGTTTGTGGACTTTTTTACGAGCCGGAGCCGCCGCATTTGCCGGTGGCGGTGTTGAAGTTGCCGCAGGACATCGGCGCCCGCCAATCGGCGATCAGGTCCTTGGAGCCTTCGAGATAGTCCGACCAGGCATCGCCCACCACCAGTCCGGAGGTTTCCCAGACGGTCTCGAACTGGCCGTCATCCTGGATTTCCCCGATCAGGACCGGCTTGGTGATGTGGTGGTTCGGCATCATGGTGGAATAGCCGCCGGTCAGGTTCGGCACGGAAACGCCGACAATCGCGTCGATCACCGCATCCGGGTCGGTGGTGCCGGCCTTTTCGACCGCTTCGACCCACATGTTGAAGCCGATGTAATGGGCTTCCATCGGGTCGTTGGTCACCCGGTCCTCATCGCCGGTGAATGCGTGCCAGGTCTCGATGAATTCTGCATTGGCGTCCGTGTCGGCGGACTGGAAATAGTTCCAGGCTGCGAGATGCCCCACAAGCGGTTCGGTGTCGAGACCGGCCAGTTCTTCTTCGCCGACAGAGAAGGCGACCACCGGAATGTCTTCGGCCTCGATACCGGCATTGCCGAGTTCCTTGTAGAAGGGAACATTGGCGTCACCGTTGATGGTCGAGACGACGGCGGTCTTCTTGCCTGCCGAGCCGAAGGTCTTGATGTCGGACACAATCGTCTGCCAGTCGGAATGACCGAACGGCGTGTAGTTGATCATGATGTCTTCTGCCGCCACACCCTTGGCCTTGAGATAGGCCTCAAGGATCTTGTTGGTGGTGCGCGGATAGATATAGTCGGTTCCGGCCAGTACCCAGCGCTCGACGCCTTCCTCGTTCATCAGGTAGTCGACAGCCGGGATCGCCTGCTGGTTCGGAGCGGCGCCGGTGTAAAAGACGTTGCGCTGGGACTCTTCACCCTCATACTGCACCGGATAAAACAGCAGGGAGTTCAGTTCCTCGAAAACGGGAAGAACGGATTTGCGCGACACGGACGTCCAGCAGCCAAAGACCGCGTCGACACCGTTCACCTCGATCAGCTCGCGCGCCTTTTCGGCAAACAGCGGCCAGTCGGAGGCCGGGTCGACCACGACTGCCTCGATCTGCTTGCCGAGAATGCCACCCTTCTTGTTCTGCTCCTCGATCAGCATCAGCATGGCGTCTTTCAACGTCGTTTCCGAAATCGCCATGGTGCCGGACAGGGAGTGCAGGATACCGACCTTGATCGTGTCTTCCTGTGCAGCTGCGCCGCCGATCATGGTGGAGGCCATCAGACCCGCCAGTGCCAGCTTCTTGAATGTGGATTTCATTGTCGTTCCCCTCTTGGAAGTGGTGCACCGGGTCCCACGCCGATGCATCGGCGGCTTCAAGACGAGCCGCGTCCAAGAGGGATCGTGCGCCAGGACTGCCGCACTGCAACATACGTCAATTGACGTAAACCATGGGGAAGGGGGGAATGAAGACACCAGACAGAATGAGCGGCCGGCCGCAAACGGCGCGCCCGGCCAACTCCTTTCAAAGAAACTACTTGAAGTTGCAAACCTCTCCGGCATTGGGGTCCGTTGAGGAGATCGATTGGGTGCAGACATCGTTTCCGGACGTCAGATTGACACTCCATGTGCCCTGTTGCTGGTCGAAACTGATTTCATAGTTGCATCCGGTAGGCACCGAACCGGCTGCAGAGCCTTTGAGGTTACAGCTCAAGCCGTTGGTGCTGGTGGTAATGGTCGATGTTCCCTGAAAATCGAACTTGACGGTATCGGCATGAGCAAATGTGGCCGCACCGGCCAGTGCGGCAGTTGCAATCAGAACCTTAAACACTGTGTTTCCTCCAAAAGTGGATTGCATACATTATGCAATCAAAAGAACACTAATGCATAATATACAATTTACAATTGAGTTATTTCGAGTGGTTAAACATCCTTAGTTGTAGTCATCTTGTTTTGCTCTTTCCTGCCGTCTTTGTTGGCGCGTCATTTGCTTGGTCCGTTGAGATCGATCAGAAAAACGTTGAAATCACGGGCGAAGGGCGGGGTAAGCGGAAAAATTGCAAAGGAAATGTGCAGCGTGCCAGAGTTTTAGTCACCTGAACGGGTGGTCCTGTAAGGACAGGTCCATCGCTCCCTGTTTGGCTTCAAGGTTTGCCCGGTGACTGCCCGTCAACGCATTTTGCCGGTGCGGCGGCAATACAATCAGTGGGTCAACAACCAGACCCTCGAAGACTACGCGCTCCGGTTCACGGCCAAGAAGGCCCGCCGGTTCTCGTCCCGCGCCATTTCACAGACAGCGATTGGCGCAATCTCCTTTCTGGCTCTGGAAGCGATTGGCGGGGCGATCACGCTGTCACATGGCACGGCCAATGCCTTTGTGGCGATTGGCGCCGGGTGTCTTGTGTTGCTGCTGGTGGGCATGCCGATTGCCAGAACGGCGATGCGGCATGGGGTCGATATTGACCTGCTCACCCGCGGGGCGGGATTTGGCTATATCGGCTCGACCATCACCTCGCTGATCTATGCGAGTTTCACCTTCCTGCTGTTTGCGATCGAAGCCTCGATCATGTCCAGCGCGCTGGAGTTCGCGTTCGGGATCCCGCTCTGGATCGGCTATATTATCAGCGCGGTTGCGGTGATCCCTCTGGTTACCCATGGCATCGCGCTGATCAGCCGCTTTCAGTTGATCACCCAGCCCTTCTGGATCGTGCTCAACATTCTGCCCTTTGTCTTTATCGCCCTGACCGACTGGCAGGCGGTTGGCACCTGGCTGTCATTTGGCGGGCTTCAGGCGGCGCCAGACGGCGGGCAGGCGCCGGGAGGTTGGGCGTCGGTCAATCTGATCAGTGCCGCCGCCGGGGCGTCGGTCATTCTGGCGCTGATGGCGCAGATCGGTGAACAGGTCGATTTCTTGCGCTTCCTGCCGGAAAACGACCTGATGCGGAAGCGGCATCGCTTTGCCCTGTTTCTGGCTGGTCCCGGCTGGGTGATCCTCGGCGCGCCAAAGCTGCTGGCCGGATCGTTTCTGGCGGTGCTGGTCTTGTCTCATGGCGTACCGGCCGAACATGCGGACGAGCCCTCACGCATGTATACGGTTGCCTTCGGTTACATGCTGCCCGGCGAGGTGTTTGCGCTCCTTTTGATGGCGGCTTTCGTGGTCGTCGCGCAACTCAAGATCAATGTGATGAATGCCTATGCCGGGTCGCTCGCCTGGTCGAATTTCTTTTCCCGGCTAACACACAGCCATCCGGGCCGGGTGGTCTGGTTGGTGTTCAATGTCGGCATCGCGCTTCTCTTGATGGAACTCGGCATCTACACGCTTCTGGAAGAAACCCTTGGCGTGTTTTCGATCATCGCAATGGCCTGGCTGTCCGCCATTTCGGCGGATCTCTTCATCAACAAGCGGATC
The DNA here is from genome assembly GCF_009711355.1 of Roseibium sp. RKSG952. Taxonomy (NCBI): domain Bacteria; kingdom Pseudomonadati; phylum Pseudomonadota; class Alphaproteobacteria; order Hyphomicrobiales; family Stappiaceae; genus Roseibium; species Roseibium sp. RKSG952. The sequence goes on from NZ_SMMF01000940.1 coordinate 52,814, forward strand.
GGCCTGTCGCCGCCGGGGATCGAATTCAAGCGGGCGCATCTTTATGATGTCAACCCGGTCGGCACGGGAGCCATGTTGCTGGCAACAGGTGTTGCACTGGCCGCCCATTTCGGCCAGTTCGGAGATGTTGCGGCGGCACTTGCAACTTTTCTCGCCATGGGAATTGCCTTTGTTGCAGCGCCTGTCATCGCGGTGGCGACCAGGGGGCGTTTCTATCTGGCCCGCAAACCCCGCAAGGGTTGGCTGGAGGCTGACAGCATAACCTGCTCGATTTGCGAAAACCCGTTCGAGCCGGAGGACATGGCCTATTGCCCGGCCTATCAGGCGCCGATCTGCTCGCTCTGCTGCTCTCTTGATGCCCGCTGCCACGATCTGTGCAAGCCCAGGGCGCGGATCGGGTCGCAGATTTCGGAACTTGCCGACCTTGTCCTGCCGCCGCATGCCTTGAAACGCTTCGACACCCGGCTCGGCCGCTATGTTCTGACTGCGGTTCTCGCGATTTCAGCCATCGGTGCGGTTCTCTGGATCATCCATGCCCAGGCGGCCCTCCGGTTTCCGGCAGAAGCCGGGCTGATCGGCCAGACCGTGTCGCTGATCTTTTTCGTGTTTGCAATCTTTGCAGGCATTGCGGTCTGGTTTCTGGTGCTGGTGCATGACACGCGTGTTGTCGCCGAAGAAGAATCGGCGCGTCAAAACGCATTGCTTCAAAAGGAAATCGATGCGCATCGGGTGACGGATGCGGCCTTGCAAAAGGCCAAGGAAGATGCCGAGGCCGCCAATCAGGCAAAGAGCCGGTATGTGATTGGCCTCGGTCATGAGTTGCGCACACCGCTCAATGCGGTGCTTGGCTACGCCCAGCTTCTGGAACGCGATCCCCGGATGCCGGAGGAGCGCAAACCGGCACTGACCACGATCCGCCGCAGCGCCGATCACCTGTCCGGCCTGATCGACGGCCTGCTTGACCTGTCGAGGATTGAGGCCGGGCGGCTTCAGGTCCATATTGGCGAGATCAACCTGCATGAGTTTCTCGACCAGATCGTCGGCATGATGCGCATGCAGGCCGAGGCCAAGGGGCTTTCCTTCCGGTTCGAGCCCGCCGCCCATTTGCCGGTTTTCGTCAAGGCGGATGAAAAACGCCTGCGCCAGATCCTCGTCAACCTGTTGTCGAATGCAATCAAGTTCACGGAAACCGGGGATGTCTGTCTCAAGGTGGACTACCGGTCCCAAGTTGCCTGTTTCAGCGTGAGCGATACCGGTCCGGGGATTGCACTTGACGAGCAGGCCAAGATTTTCGAGCCCTTTGGCCGCAGTGCGCAAGCCCGGTCACAACGAACACCGGGGCTCGGGCTGGGGCTGACCATCACCCGGTTGCTGACCGAAACACTGGGCGGCGCCATCGCGCTGTCGTCGGAACCGGGCAAGGGGAGTTGTTTTGAGGTCCGGTTGATGTTGACGGCGGTCGACCGGCCTGTACAGGTCCGCCCGGAACGCAAGATCGCCGGCTATGCAGGTCCGCAGCGCACCCTCATGGTGGTCGAGGACAACCCGGACCACCGTGCACTTGTCTGCGAAATTCTCGAGCCGCTCGGGTTTGCCGTCGTCATGGCCGAAGATGCGCAAGCGGCACTGAGGATGCGCGAGACGACCCGGCCGGATCTTTATCTGCTCGACATTCTGATGCCCGGCCTGAATGGTTGGGAACTGGCAGCAAAACTCCGCCAGTCGGGCGAAACCGCGCCGATCATCATGTTGTCGGCCAATATTGGCGACCTGTCCCTGCGGGGCTCCGGTCCGGATCTTCACAATGACACCCTGGCCAAGCCCTTCGACCTTGGGCAGCTGCGCGACAAACTGGAAAAGCACCTCAAGCTCACCTGGCTTGACGAGACCGATCTGGCGGCGGCAGATCCGATAGCCGGACCGTCCGGCGCCGCCGCACCCGCAGCCTTGTCGCGTGCGCATATCGACGAATTGCTGGATCTGGGCGAAATCGGCTATGTCCGCGGAATTGAACGGAAACTGGAGGTTCTGGGAGGGGATTCGGCAAATGGCGAGATTGTCCGCACCCTGAAAGCGCATCTCGGTCAGTTCGATTTCGACGCCTACAGGAAAACCCTCACGGAACTGGAACCCCATGACTGAAATCCTTCAGGATGTCGTGCTGGTGGTTGACGACACGCCGGAAACACTGGGGTTCGTCACACAGGCGCTCGAACAGGCCGGGGTCAGCGTCCTGGTGGCAACCAGCGGCGAAGCGGCGCTGAGGATTTGCGGACGGATCACACCGGATGTGGTGTTGATGGATGCGGTGATGCCGGGGCTCGACGGTTTTGAGACCTGCCGGAGGATCAAGGACACGCCGGGTCTCGCTCATGTGCCGGTCATGTTCATGACCGGTTTGAGCGAAACCGAACATGTGGTTCACGCGCTGGACTGCGGCGGGGTCGATTTCCTGTCAAAACCGATTGATGTCGATGAGCTGCAGGCGCGCATCCGGGTGCATCTCGCGAATGCCCGCTCGGTGCAGGCCGCAAGAGTGGCGCTGGATGCGGCGGGGCGGCACCTGATCGCTGTCTCGGTAACCGGTGCGTTCTTGTGGTCAACGCCGCAAACCCGCCAGCTTCTCGCCGCCGTGACAGATCCGGAGACCGCGTTTGCCGAATTGGCAAAGCCGCTTGCACGGGCGGTCAAGGCCGACACCGTCTCGGGCAGCCCGCAGCCCGGCCGTCCGTTGTCCATGACGATTGCGCCGGGCCACGAAGTGCAATTGACTTTCTTGGGGGCGGTCGGGGCGGATGAGTTTCTGTTCCGCTTGACGGCACAGACCCGCCCGGACGCGCCTTCTATCTTGGCGGAGCGTTTTGGGTTGACGGTTCGGGAAGCGGACGTGTTGCTCTGGATTGCCAAGGGCAAGGCCAACAAGGATATCGGCGAGATTCTCGGACTGAGCCCCAGAACCGTGAACAAGCATCTGGAACAGATCTATGTGAAGCTCGGCGTCGAAAACCGCGCCTCAGCAGCCGTCCGCGCCGCGCTGCTGTTGAACGATTTTGCCTGATTGTCTTGAAGGCTCGTTTATCGCTACGCCGTCCGCCATTCAGGCTTGTTGGGGTCGGGCGCCAGGAACATAAAAAACGGCGCTCCGGGGAAGCGAGGAGCGCCGTTTTGTGTTGCCGTCTAAGAGTCTGGCTTAGGCCAGATCGAACCGGTCAGCATTCATGACCTTGGTCCAGGCGGCAACGAAGTCCTTGACGAACTTCTCCTTGTTGTCGTTTTGGGCATAGACTTCCGACAGGGCGCGGAGTTCGGAATTGGAACCGAAGATCAGGTCGACCCGGGTTCCTGTCCACTTGACCGCACCTGTCTTGCGGTCACGGCCTTCGAACACGTCCTCCTTGTCGGAAACGGGCTTCCACGCCGTTCCCATATCAACAATGTTGACGAAGAAGTCGTTGCTCAGCGTGTCTGTCTTGCTGGTGAACACTCCGTGCTTGCTGCCGTCATGGTTGGTGCCGAGCATCCGCATGCCGCCGACCAGAACCGTCATCTCCGGTGCGGTTAGGCCCAAAAGCTGCGCCTTGTCGACCAGCATGGCTTCTGCCGTGGTGGTGTATTCGGCCCGGCGATAGTTGCGGAAGCCGTCTGCTTCCGGCTCCAGAGGCGCAAAGGAGTCGGCATCGGTTTGCGCTTCCGTTGCATCCGTACGGCCCGGCGTGAACGGAACCGTGATGGCATGGCCGCCATTCTTGGCCGCCTGTTCGACCGCAGCCGATCCGCCGAGAACGATCAGATCCGCCAGCGAGATCTTTTTGCCGCCGGAAGCGGACGCATTGAAGTCCTTCTGGATGCTTTCGAGTTTGGCAAGAACCTTTGCAAGCTGGGCCGGGTTGTTGACCTCCCAGTCCTTCTGGGGCGCCAGACGGATCCGGGCGCCATTGGCACCGCCGCGTTTGTCGGAACCGCGGAACGAGGACGCCGAGGCCCAGGCGGTGGTGACCAGTTCCGGCAGGCTCAGTCCCGATGCCATCAGCTTGGCCTTCAGGTCCGCAATGTCCTTGCCGTCCACCAGTTCATGGTCGACGGCCGGTACCGGGTCTTGCCAGATCAGGTCTTCAGCCGGAACCTCGGGGCCGAGATAGAGCGCCTTCGGCCCCATGTCGCGGTGCGTGAGCTTGAACCAGGCGCGGGCGAAGGCGTCGGCAAACTCTTCCGGGTTGGCATGGAAGCGGCGGGAGATCTTTTCGTAGGCCGGGTCCATCCGCATGGCCATGTCGGCCGTGGTCATCATGATCGGCACCTTTTTGGCCGGATCTTCCGGATCCGGTGCCATCTGGTCTTCGGTCGGGTTCTTCGGTGTCCACTGCCATGCACCGGCCGGGCTCTTGACCAGTTCCCACTCACATCCGAACAGAACATCGAAATAGCTCATGTCCCACGTGGTCGGAGTCGGGGTCCAGGCCCCTTCCAGGCCGGAGGTGATGGCATCGCGCCCCTTGCCGCTGCCATAGCTGCTGATCCAGCCAAGCCCCATGTCTTCCATGGGGGCCGCTTCCGGGTCGGGTCCAACATGCGACGGATCTCCGGCGCCGTGGGTCTTGCCGAACGTGTGGCCACCGGCAACCAGAGCGACGGTTTCCTCGTCGTTCATTGCCATGCGGGCGAAGGTTTCCCGCACATCGCGGCCGGAGGCGAGCGGGTCCGGATTTCCGTCCGGGCCTTCCGGGTTCACATAGATGAGGCCCATCTGGACTGCCGCGAGCGGGTTTTCCAGATCACGGTCGCCGGTGTAGCGGCTGTTGGCCTTGTCGCTGGTTGCCAGCCACTCGGTTTCCGAGCCCCAGTAGATGTCTTCTTCCGGCTGCCAGATGTCGGCTCGTCCACCCCCGAAGCCAAAGGTCTTGAAGCCCATGGACTCCATGGCAACATTGCCCGCGAGAATATAAAGGTCGCCCCAGGAGAGCTTGTTGCCGTATTTCTGCTTGATCGGCCAGAGCAGACGGCGGGCCTTGTCGAGGTTGCCGTTGTCAGGCCAGCTGTTGAGCGGTGCAAAGCGCTGGTTGCCGGTGGATGCGCCACCGCGGCCGTCCGCGACACGGTAAGTGCCGGCGCTGTGCCAGGCCATGCGGATGAACAGGCCGCCATAGTGGCCATAGTCTGCCGGCCACCAGTCCTGACTGTCGGTCATCAGAGCTGTCAGGTCGGCCTTGACGGCTTTCAGGTCGAGCTTCTTGAATTCTTCGGCATAATTGAAACCGGAATCCATCGGATCAACCAGCGCAGAGTGCTGGCGCAGGATGTTCAGGTTCAGCCGGTTGGGCCACCAGTCGCGGTTGGAGCGAGATCCGAACATGGCTGCCAGGGGTTTGCCATGGATCACCGGGCATTTCCCGGCCTTATTGTCAAGTGCGTCCATAATCCTCTCCGATCGTCGTTTGACGTCTCTAGAATTCCAGAAAGGGTGAATGTCTCGGGTTTTGGCGATGCCACCCTTTATGTAGGCACGCTAGCAAACACTTCCCATCAGAGGAATTTGTAATTTCTGATTATTGAGATAAGATAATCTTATGAACAATCTGACAATCAAACAGCTTCGCTATTTCGAGACGCTGGCCCGTACCGCCCATTTTGGGCGGGCCGCGGAAGCCTGTGCCATTTCCCAACCGGCTCTTTCCATGCAGATCAAGGACTTGGAGCGGGAACTGGGGGCGGTGTTGTTCGAGCGTGGGGCCCGCCAGCTCAAACTGACGCAATTCGGAGTTGAGGCTGTGGAACGTGCAAGGGCCATCCTGAGGTCTGTCGAAGATCTGGGCGATCTCGCCCGGGCATCCCGGGAACGCATGGTCGGGCGGTTGCGTATCGGTATCATCCCGACCGTTGCGCCTTACCTGTTGCCGGCGGTCATAGGCGATCTGACCGGCGCGCATCCCGAACTCGATATCAATATCCGGGAAACGACTACGTCGAAACTCATTCAGGAGCTGCATGAAGGGCGGTTGGACACCGCAATTTTGGCGCTCCCGATCTCCGAAGTGTCCTTGGCGGAAAAGCCCTTGTTTTCAGAAAGCTTCGTGCTGGTCCGGCCTGCAGCTCAGGCACGGGATCCCCTGCCGGATTTCCAGGCGCTGCGCGAGATGCGGCTTTTGCTGCTTGAGGAAGGACATTGTTTTCGGGATCAGGCGCTGTCTTTCTGCAATCTGCAGACTGTGGCGCCACGTGAAGTGCTGGATGCCAGCTCGCTCTCGACCCTTGTCCAAATGGTGGCGGCCGGAATTGGTGTGACTCTCATACCGGAGATGGCAGTGCCGGTTGAGACACGCTGCGGCAGCGTGTGCATTGCCCGTTTTGCAGAACCGCAGCCTTCAAGAACGATTGGCATGGTCTGGCGCAAGACCAGTCCGCTGGCGCCTCAGCTGACCGAGATATCGGATTTGGTTCGAAGTGCTGCCGCGAAGTTTTACCAAAAAGACCCCATATCACCCTGAAGGACTGCCGATGGCGCACCGGCGAGGCGCAAGCGTCGTGTTTGGCACATGTTTTTTTCTTTTTTTCATATAGTATTGACCTCCGCATTGTAGGGGGAGAAGACGCGGCGGAATTCTCTTCATAGAAGACCCCTTGCTTGGGATGTCGGCGTGGATGTTAACAACTCATTTTTTGCGGGTGTAAAAATTTACGACGACTAATGATTGCAAATTGAGTGTCTAGCGGGTACTCAGCTCCGTGCCATAATTGGGCCTATGTTGCCCAATAGGTCACGCCGCTTCGAAGGTAGACCTGCAAATACGTGAGTGCTTGTTAGTGTTGGACAATAACAGGCAGTGGAGTAAGTTCCGATCGATCGGACCGCGGCGCGAGCATGTCGCCCTACGGTCGGAAACACGGCGGGAACCTGACGCGCTCGGGCCGAGCGGCAACTGAACGAAAGATAATAGGGTCACATGGGCGCACAATCTCCACTTGGCACTGCGATAACCAAATTTCGATCAATTCTCGGCACGACCGTCGTTTTCAGCTTTTTCATCAATCTTCTGATGTTTGTCGGCCCGCTTTATATGCTGCAGGTCTACGACCGGGTTTTGACCAGCCGGAACGATACGACCTTGATCTTGCTGACCCTGATCGCGGGCGCCATGCTCGCCGTCTACGGCGTGCTGGAATTCGTACGCTCCCGGTTGCTGGTCCGCTCCGGGGTACAGTTTGATGAAGTTCTTGCCCAACCGCTGTTTCACCGTGTTTTGAAGGGGACGTTGCAGCAACCGGGGGGCAAGGCAAGCTTTGCCTTGACCGACATTGACCGGCTGCGCGAATTCCTGACAGGAAACGGCCTTCTGGCAATCCTCGACGCACCCTGGGTGCCGATCTTTCTGGCCGTCTGTTTTGTGTTCCACCCGCTCATTGGCCTCGTCGCGACATCTGGCGCGGTTGTGATTTTCCTTCTGGCGCTGGCGAACGAATTCACCACAAGCAAGCCTTTGAAGGAAGCCGGTGCCGCATCCCAGGCGGCCAATCACTTCGCGAACACGACACTTCAGAACGCGGAAGTGATCAAGGCGCTCGGCATGGAAACGGCCTTGCGTGAAAAATGGCAGGACAAGCACCGCGATGTTCTGGCGCTTCAGGCAAAGGCAAGTGACCGGGCCGGCGCGGTGATGTCGACGTCCAAATTCGTACGGATGCTTCTTCAGGTCATGATCCTGGGAACGGGTGCCTATCTTGTGCTCATCAACGAGGTCTCGCCCGGCATCATGATCGCGTCCTCGATCATGATGGGCCGGGCATTGGCTCCGGTGGAACAGACCGTTTCCCACTGGAAGCAGTTTGTTGCCGCACGGTCTGCCTATGCCCGCCTGACCGGTCTGTTCGAAAAGGTTCCGGCTGATCCTCCGCGGACCGATTTACCGGCACCGACCGGCGCGCTTTCGGTCGAAAACCTCGTTTCCATGGTGCCGGGGACACGGACCACCATTTTGAACGGCGTCACCTTTGCGCTGAGTCCTGGGGAAGTTCTGGCGGTCATCGGGCCGAGCGGTGCGGGGAAATCCAGCCTTGTGCGGCATCTTGTCGGCGTCTGGAGCGCCTTTAACGGGACGGTTCGTCTGGACGGTGCGGAACTGGTTCATTGGGACCCGGAACGATTGGCCCGCTATATCGGTTACCTGCCGCAGGACGTGGAATTGTTTTCGGGGAGCATTTCCGAGAATATTGCCCGTTTCCAGAACGGAGAGGACGAGGAAGTCGTCAGTGCCGCCAAACGGGCGGGCGTCCACGAGATGATCCTCGAGCTGCCGCAAGGCTATGACACACAGATCGGTGAGGGCGGACGGACACTGTCCGGCGGTCAGCGGCAGCGCATCGGTTTGGCGCGGGCAATGTTCCGCGAACCGAGACTGATCGTTCTGGATGAACCGAACTCAAACCTCGATTCGACTGGCGAGGAAGCCCTGATGGGAGCCATCCAGTCCATGAGGGAATCCGGCTCGACAGTGATTTTTGTTAGCCACAAGGCCAATTTGCTGGCATTATCTCAAAAAGTGTTGGTGCTGAACAAAGGGCGCGTTCAGGCATTTGGTCCGACACAGCAGATCATGCAGTCGCCGTCGAAATCTGCGCAGCCCGAAATTTCGGCACAAAGTCAGCGTAAAGATCTGGGACCGCAAGCGACTGCAGCGTTGCAGGGTTCCAATCGTTGAGAGCAAGATGACATCTGAGAAACCGAAAGACCTGAGCCCGCGGCCATTTATCATCGCCGGCTATCTTGTTATTTTCATAACCTTCGGGGTATTGGGCGGTTGGGCGGCAACCGCGCCGCTCGACAGCGCGGTGATTGCACCGGGTGTCTTGAGCGTGGAAAGCTCGAAAAAGGTGGTCGACCACCTCGAGGGCGGTATCGTAAAGGAAATCCTTGTCAAGGATTCTGACCAGGTCAAGGCGGGGGATGTTCTGGTCCGTTTGAGCGAGATTGAGTCTCAGGCAAATTCCTCCATGTTGAACACGCGGCTGTTGATTGCCCGTGCCGAGCTGGCGCGGCTTGAAGCCGAACGGTCCAATTCCGACAAGCTCGAGTTTCCCGAGGACATCAGAAGTTCCCAGGACGTTCGCATCAAGTTTGCGATGAAGGCTCAGGAAGATCTGTTCAAGGACCGCGTATCGGTGCGCGACAGTCAGATCGGCATCCTGCAGTCGAAGGTGGAACAGCTGAAGAACCAGATTCACGGGCTTGAACTTCAGCGCGATGCGGCCAAACAGGAAATCGACCTGATTGCAGAGGAAGTGACCCGGCTTCAAACCGGTACAGACAAAGGGGTTGTTTCCACCAACCGGCTCTCTGCGTTGCGCCGCGAACAAGCACAATTGAGCGGTAACTACGGGCGTCAGGTTGCTGAAATTGCGCGGACGCAGGAGTCCGTCAGTGAAAACGAACTGGAAATCGTCCGGATCAAGCAGAGCTTCAGCGAGCGCGCGGCAACCGAGCTGGGCGACGTTCGTCAGGAACTGGCCGAACTCGAAGAACAGGAGGTCGTTGCAGCGGACGTGCTTGACCGTACTGAAATCCGCGCACAGGTGGACGGCATTGTTCAGAACATGAAGATCCACACCATCGGCGGCGTTGTCCGTCCGGGTGATCCGATCATGGAAATTGTTCCGACCGATGATGACATCGTGATCAACGCAAATGTCCGCACGCTCGATATCGACAATATCCATCCCGGCATGGATGCGGAAGTCCGGCTGTCGGCCTTCACCAGCCGCTACCTGCCGACGGTTTACGGCAAGATCGAGTATGTTTCACCGGATGCGATTCAGCCGGAAAACCAGAACCAGGAGCCCTATTACCTGGCACGGGTCGTGGTTCCGGAAGACCAGATTCCGGACGAATTGCACGGGCGCTTGACTCCGGGCATGCCGGCGGAGGTGATCATTCCGACTGGCGAGCGGACCGTGGTGCAATACCTCATCAAGCCACTTGAGGACGCTGTTCGCAAGAGTATGCGCGAGGAGTAACCACCGCGCCGCATACGTGCCCATTGCGGACTTGAATGGGCCAGGCTCTTGCAGCTTTTTCACGCTGCCCCGCCGGGGCAGCGTTTTTCTTTTAATGAGGGCTCAATCTCAGAGACCTCTGCATATCGTTGGTCCGAGCAGCTGAACGCGCCAATTCTGCCCATCATCATCTATTTGGGATGGAGATGAAGTGTTCACTAAACGCCTTTCAAGACGCATTATGCTTCAAAGGCCTTACCTGAGAAAAAGCGCTTACACTTGAGTAGCTTGCATTGTGTTGCACTTCGCGCTCGAATTCACCATTCCGCCTTGTCGGTGACATGCTCACCGCAATAGGCTTCGGTGAACCCGAGCTCGTCCGCCAGAAGGAAGGCCTCGCGATCTTCCTGCAAGGTGAGCCGCCAATCCTTGTCCATAGGATGGATCGGCATGGTGAAGAACCCCAGTTCCATCGGCCTGCTCCTCAAAAGGCATGCAAATTACGTAAGGGCAGATTAGGACGTGGGGGGTGTTCAGGAAAATTATAAGTACTAAGCTTGCCGGCAAGATATTGAAATGGGGGATGGATGATCTCGCTCCGGCAGATGAAGTCGGTTGTTGCGGTTGCCGAAGAAGGGTCCTTTACCCGGGCGGCCTCGCGCGAGCATGCCACCCAGTCCGGCATTTCCCAGCATGTAACCGCTGCCGAGGAGAGCCTCGGCGTTCGGCTGTTCGAGCGCGCGGCCGACGGTGTTGTGTTGACCGCAGCGGGTGAGCGTTACTATTGCAAGGCGCTTCAGGTTCTGCATCTGGCTGAAGAGGCCGTTCTCGAGGCGCAGGCGGAAAAAGGTATCTTGTCCGGCCCGGTAAGAGCCGGGATCATGCCGGTGCTGGCACAATCGGCGCTGGCTCCGGCTCTTGAGCGCGTAGCGGATCAACATCCGAATGTTAAACTGCAGGTCATTGAAAGCTACAGCGGTGTTCTGACCGAGCGGGTCAGGGCAGGAGATCTCGACTTTGCCATCGTGCCCGCTTGTGGCAAGGAGAGGGGGCTAAAGACCAGCCCGATTGTCCGGGACCGGGAGATGCTGGTTGGGGGCGCCAAAAGCGGGATTGATCACGAGAAACCGGTCCGTTTGCAGGATTTGGCGCCTCTGAAACTGATTACGCCGACTGCAGCCAACGTGCGGAAAGCCCGGATTGAAGAATACCTGATCAGCCACGGCGTTCAGGTTGCCAGCTTGCTGGAAATCGATGCCATGTTGGGGACGCTTGATCTTGTGGCGAGGAGCGACTGGGTCACGATTCTGCCCAGTGTGATTTGTGCGCCCGATCTTGCGGGCGGCTCGCTCCGGGTTGCTCCATTGACGGCTCCGCCTCTTTATCTTGACCTTGTCCATATCGAACCTGCTCGCCGCCCGCTTTCGCCGCAGGCTGGCGTATTCTTGCAGGAACTCTGCGGGGAAATCAGCAGCCTGATCTGGAAGCCGGGAAATACGGACAGCCTCTCATAATTTCGGGAAACACGGGTATGCTCATTGAGGTCCCCTATTCACGCGGCAAGGATACGCTCAAACGCGGGCGCTGTGCGTGGCCGTCCTGTTCCCGGAACGTTTACAGACCATGGCGTTTCTTCCTATGAAGCGACCATGACGGTCTCGACCTCGCCTGCTCCGTTTGCCCGCCGATAGGCTGCCGCCTGTTGGTATTCCTCGGACCGGAAACAGTTGATCCCGGCTTCCATGGTCGGGAACTCGATGATGACAAACCGGCGGAAATGCTCCGGTCCCTCCATGATCTCGAAATTGCTGCCACGTGCCAGAACCTTCCCGCCATGCTTTTCGATGATCGCCGGAACGAGGTCGCTGTATTTCTTGTATTCGACCGGATCGTTGATCCTGGCGCGGGCCATCCAGTAAGCGGGCATGGGGGGTCTCCAAAAATCGGTGCTCATGCAATCATCGTAAGGCAATCCGCTCGGAGATTGGTACGATGGCAATCACCGAGCCGGCGGTTGCGGGCAGGATGCTTCAACTGCAACAAAAACGCAAAACCCGACGGCTCCCGGTATCCTGCCTTACAGCCATCAAACCTCGATTGCGCGGGACCGGGTGAAATGCCGGTGCCCTTTTCACAAGATCCGGGCCATGCGTTCAAGGCCTGTGACACCTTTCGCAGGGCTCTGTGCCAGGATCCAGTCCCGCACTGACTGGCATGTCTGCGGCAGGGGTTTGTGTTCCGGCCAGATAAGCGAGAAACCGTTTCCGGTGCGATAGCAGTGAGAGGTTACCTGCTGCAGCCGCCCGGTTTGAAGAAAGCCTTCCACGAGATGGCGCCAGCCAAGGGCAATCGCATCGCCATCAAGTGCCATCTGCAAGACGGCAACATATTCATTTGCCCGTGTTCCGCGTACCGGATTGACCTCCGGAATACCGGCTGACGCCAGCCATTCCTTCCATGTTGCTGCATGACGGTAAGGCTCGTCGAGATGCGCCAGATGGTGATCCAGAAGCTCCCATGGCATTTCCGGAACACCGTACGCGGCCAGATAGCCCGGTGATGCGACCGCGACAACCTCCTCGGCAGCAAACTCTGTCGAATTGTATCCCGGCCAGGTTTCGGGCCGCCCGCCGCGAATGCCTAGCGGAATGTCCTCCGAAACGATATCAAGATCCCGGTCGGCCGTATGGAGCCGCAACTCGATGTCCGGCAATTCGGTGCGCATGCGCTGCAGGCGCGGTGCGATCCAGAGTGTGGCAAAGGCAGTGGAGACGGACAGCGTCACGACGTTGCTGGCAGGCTTCAAACGTGCTGCGTCGATCCCGTGCGCCAGTTGAAGAAGGTTGCGGCCAACATCGTCATGGAGCCTCCGTCCGGTGTCCGTGAGAGCGACGGTGCGATGCCCTCTCGTGAATAGCGGCTGCCCGATATCTTCTTCCAGAGCCTTGATTGCGTAGGAAACCGCCGACTGCGTCATGGCAAGCTCCTCGCCGGCACGGGTAAAGGACCCAAGCCGCCCCGCAGCCTCGAAAACCACGAGACTTCGAAACGACGGAAGCAGTCTTCGAAGATTTGGCATGAATTTATTTTATGCAAAAGATGACGATTTTCAAGGATCACAAATGATCCGTCCGAGCGCACTATCAAAAAAGGAGATATCAAGGGAGGCCGTCATGCCGGGTGCAATGGACGTCGATCAACAGACCGAAAGCGAAGCCTTCAAACCCGCCACGCGCTCCGGTGGCCGCAAGGCCCGCAAGGCCAAGCGCGCTCATGGACCGGTTGCCCACGGACGGCCCTATATCAGCCGGAACCTGCCCCCCTATGATGCCCTGTCGGAAGACAATCTTGTGCGGATCGAGCAGGCGGCTGAAAAGCTTCTGGCTGAGAAGGGGATCGACTTTCGCAATGATCCCGAAACCCTTGAGCTTTGGAAAAAGGCCGGTGCCGACGTCAATGGCGACAGGGTCCGTTTTCCCGAGGGGCTCTTGCAGGAGATCCTCAAGACCGCACCAGCCCAATTCACCCAGCACGCACGCAACCCGGCCAACACAATCGAGATCGGCGGCGGGAATGTGGTGTTTGCACCATCCTATGGCAGCCCATTCGTGATGGACCTGGACAAGGGGCGGCGCTACGGAACCATCGAGGACTTTCAAAACTTCATCAAATTGGCGCAATCCTCGCCGTGGCTGCATCATTCGGGCGGCACGATCTGCGAACCGGTCGATATCCCTGTCAACAAGCGCCATCTCGACATGGTGCTCGCCCACATCACATTGTCGGACAGACCGTTCCTCGGTTCGGTCACCGCACAGGAACGCGCAGAAGATTCCGTCGACATGGCCCGCATTCTGTTCGGCGCCGGCTTTGTCGAGAAAAACTGTGTGATCATGGGCAATCTGAACGTCAATTCCCCGCTGGTCTGGGACGGCACCATGACATCGGTCATGCGCGCCTATGCAAGGGCCAATCAGGGCACGGTGATCGTGCCCTTCATTCTGGGAGGGGCCATGGGGCCGGTCACGACCGCTGGCGCGATTGCACAGGCACACGCGGAAACCCTTGCCGGATGCGCGCTCTCCCAGCTGTTCAGGCCGGGCGCACCCGTTATTTATGGAAATTTCCTCTCGTCCATGAGTCTGCGCTCCGGCTCCCCGACTTTCGGCACTCCGGAACCCGCCCACGGGTCTCTGGTTGTCGGTCAACTGGCGCGGCGGGCAAAACTACCGCTTCGATGCGCCGGGAACTTTACCACATCGAAACTGCCCGACGCGCAAGCGATGAACGAGGGCACCATGTCGATGTTGTCCGCCATTCACTGCGGCGCGAATTTCGTCCTGCATTCCGCCGGCTTCCTCGATGGCCTGCTGTCCATGTCCTATGAGAAGTTCATGATGGACGCGGATTTTTGCGGCGCGCTTCACACCTATCTCGACGGTGTCACGGTGGATGACAATGCGCTTGCCATCGAGGCTTATGATCAAGTCGGTCCCGGAGAGCACTTTTTCGGCTGCGACCACACGATCAAGAACTACCAGACCGCCTTCTTCGACAGTTCTCTTTCCTGCAACCTTCCCTATGAGACCTGGTCCGAGGCGGGATCGGTCGATGCGGCAACACGTGCCAACACAGCCTGGAAGGAGACGCTTGCAGCCTATGAAGCGCCTCCCCTCGACAGCGGTATCCGTGCCGAACTGGAAGACTTCGTCGCCCGCAAGAAGGCGTCGATGGAAGATCGCTGGTACTGAGGACACGGCCATGAAGATCACCAATATCCGCGTTACCCATGTCAACGTCCCCTTCGACGCACCGTTCTGGTGGACAGGCGGGCTCTATCCCGGGGCGTCTAAATCCATCATCGAGGTTGAAACCGACGAGGGCGTCACCGGGCTCGGCGAAGCGCCGTGGTATCATTTTGGCGAAGTGATCAAGGCGGAGATTGCCCCGGCCCTGATCGGTGCAGATCCGTTCGATATGGCCGCCTGCGAAAGCCGCTGCGTACCGCCCTGGCAGATCACCGCAAACACTGGTGAAGGCGCTGCCTCAGTCGCGTTCGGGGCAGTGGAACTTGCTCTTTGGGACATTCGCGGCAAGGTCTTCGACATGCCGCTCTACAAGCTTTTGGGTGGTGCGGTGCGCAAGAACATCGCCTTTTCGGAGTATTTTTCGTTCCGGCCCGAACACAATGGCGCGGGCGGGGAAATGAGCCCGGAAGCCGTCTGTGCCTATTGCGAGAAGATGCGCGACGAGCACGGCTCGACCATTTTTGAAGGCAAACTGATCCTCGGCGACCCGGAACTTGAAATTGAAACCGTCCGGCTCCTGCGGGAAACGCTCGGGCCGAAAGCCCAGATCAAGCTTGATTCCAACATGCAGTATTCGCTGACGACCGCCCGTTGGCTCTTGCGGGAACTCGAACCCTTCAACATCCGCAACTACGAAGATCCGGTGGCGACCTTTGAGGACATGGCAGCTCTCAGACAGCACAGTTTCATACCGTTTTCGACCCATGTCCCGGACCTCAAACGCGCGGTCGCCCTTGGAGCCCCGGACAATTTCGTCTGCAATTTTGCAGCCCTTGGCGGCATTTCCAAAACCCTGAAATTCATTGCCGCCTGCGAGGCCATGGGCAAGGGGTTCTGGTGCTACTCCAATGATCTGGGCATCATGACCGCCGCTTATCTGCACGTTTCTGCAGCGGCCCCCTTGATCTGCGAGGCGTCCCAATCCCTGTTCCGCTGGCAGATCGGCGACGTGATCAGGGGCGGCCCCTTCCGTCAGACCAACAATGTCATTCCGGTCCCCGAGGGCCCGGGTCTCGGCGTGGAACTCGACCCTGCCGCCATGAAACACTGGGCCGCGCATTTTGCCGAGAACGGGCCGATGAGCCATTTCCATGATCCGGCAAACCCGCATCGTCACCGCACCCTTCCGCTGAACTGACCGGAGTGCATCAATGTCCCAAGATCCCCTGTTGCAACCCTTCCAGCTCAAGCACCTCACCTTGAAGAACCGGGTGATGACGACCAGCCACGAACCGGCCTACCCGGAAGAGGGCATGCCCAAGGAGCGTTACCGCGCCTACCACGTCGCGCGGGCCAAGGGCGGGATCGCCCTGACAATGACAGCAGGTTCTGCCGCTGTCAGCCGGGATTCCCCGCCGGTGTTCAACAATATCCTGGTCTGGAAGGACGAGGTCGTGCCGTGGATGCGGGCACTTGCGGACGAATGTCACGAGCATGGCGCTGCCGTGATGATCCAATTGACTCATCTCGGCCGCAGAACCCGCTGGGACAAGGCCGACTGGCTCCCCGCTGTCTCGACCGATTATGTCCGCGAGCCGGCCCACAGGGCCTTTTCCAAGAAAATCGAGGAGTGGGATATCAAGCGCATCGTCCGCGACTTCGCAGATGCGGCGGAGCGGATGAAAGCCGCCGGTCTGGACGGGATCGAGCTCCAGGCCTACGGCCACCTGATGGACCAGTTCTGGTCGCCAAAGGTCAACCGGCTCGACGCTCCCTATGGCGGCGATCTGACCAACCGGATGCGGTATACATTCGATGTGCTCAAGGCGATCCGGGAGCGGGTCGGCGACGACTTCATTGTCGGCATGCGATGTGTGGCCGACGAGGATTTCGAAGGCGGGATCACACGCGAGGAAGGCATGGAGATCTGCCGCCGCTTGAAGGCATCCGGCATGGTCGACTTCCTCAATATCATCCGTGGGCATATCGACACCGATCCGGGATTGACCGACGTCATTCCGATCCATGGCATGAAATCCGCGCCGCATCTGGACTTTGCCGGAGATGTCCGCAAGGAAATCAGGTTTCCCGTGTTTCACGCAGCCCGTATCCCCGATGTCGCGACCGCCCGCCATGCCATTGCCGAAGGCAAGATCGACATGGTCGGCCTGACCCGGGCTCACATGACCGACCCCCATATTGTCCGCAAGATCGTGGAAGGCCGCGAACACGACATCCGTCCTTGCGTCGGTGCGAATTACTGCCTTGACCGGATCTATCAGGGGGGCATGGCCCATTGCATCCACAATGCCTCGACAGGCCGCGAACATGAACTGCCGCACGAAATCCCGCCTGCCGCTGAAAAGAAACGGGTGGTGGTCATCGGTGCCGGGCCTGCGGGTCTGGAAGCAGCCCGCGTGGCCGCAGAACGGGGCCACGACACAACGGTTTTTGAAGCCGCAGGTGAGCCCGGCGGGCAAATCCGCCTGCTGGCACAATCCAAACGCCGGGCCGAACTGATCGGCATCATCGATTGGCGCTACGCGCAATGCACCCGCCTGGGCGTTCAATTCCGTTTCAACACCTGGGCCGAGCCGGACATGGTCCAGAATCTGGCCCCGGATATCGTTGTCGTTGCGACCGGCGGCTATCCGAAGACGGAAGGTTTGAGGCACGGCGACGATCTGGTCATTTCTGCCTGGGACATCCTGTCAGGCGATGTCAAACCCGGACGTGAGGTTCTTGTCTTTGACGAAGCGGGCGACAATGTCGGCCTGCAGGCGGCTGAAAAAATCGCAGACAGTGGCGCAGAGGTCGAGATCATGACCGCCGACCGGTCGTTTGCCCCGGAAGTCATGGCCATGAACCTCACACCCTATATCCGCGCCTTGCAGAAAAAGAACACGCGCTTCACGGTGACCTACCGCCTTGACGAGGTGCGCCGGGACGGAAACCGGCTCGAAGCGGTTATCGGGTCGGACTATGGCGGCATTGCTGAAACCCGCTCCTATGACCAGATCGTGGTCAATCGCGGCGTCACGCCAATGGACGAGCTCTATTTTGATCTGAAATCCGCGTCCCGAAACCACGGCGAGGTTGATTACGGCGTTCTGGTCAATGGCAGCGGCGCCCTGTTCCCGAAAAACAATCCGGAAGGCGGTTTCGATCTTTACCGGATCGGCGATGCCGTTTCCTGCCGCAACATCCATGCGGCGATCTACGACGCCCTGCGATTCGGGGTCCGTTGCTAGAAGGTTCGAAGTAACACGCGCTCAAAGCCGGATAGACTGCAAACGCCTTTCCCGGATACACCGCCCGTTCAGGAAAAGCGCGATTTGGAACCTGGTCGCGCCGCAACAAACCGGTCAGGAAGTGATTGGTGGCGGAAAACAAGATTGCTGGGCTTCCCTGCAGGTGTCCGTTCGCCAGAGCTGGTCCAGACAGCGCTGGCGGGCAAACCCTATTCAGGGTATCTCCTGTTCCAAAACACAGGGTTGCTCAATGTTAAATCTGACGAGGATGCCGCCCTGAAAACTCCGAAAGGAACAGGGATGAGCTCGAACGCCTATAACCCCGGTGACGATGGGGCCAAAATGTCCTTCAAGTCGGACATGTCCTATGGCGACTACCTGCATCTTGATGAACTGCTATCCCAGCAGCAACCGCTGTCGGATGCCCATGACGAAATGCTGTTTGTCATCCAGCATCAGACCAGCGAACTCTGGATGAAGCTTGCCATCCACGAGCTGAGTGCTGCGCGCGAGGCCCTGATTTCCGGCGACATGGCGACGATGTTCAAGATGCTGGCGCGGGTTGCACGGATTTTCGAACAGCTCAACAGCGCCTGGGACGTGTTGCGCACGATGACACCGGCGGACTACACAAGGTTCCGCGAAACACTGCTGCGCTCGTCGGGCTTCCAGTCCTATCAGTATCGCCTGATCGAGTACCTTCTGGGCAATCGCAATCCGAACATGCTCAAGCCCCACGCGCATGATCCCAAGACCCATCAGATTCTTTTGGCCGAATTGGCGCGGCCAAGCTTCTATGACGAGGTGGTCCGGCATTTGTTCGTCACGCTGGACGGCCACGACCGGAACCTGCCCGCACCGCAACTGGATGCACCTCACAACGCCAATCCAGAAATCATGGCACGCTGGAAAACGGTTTATGAGAACATCGAGGCGCATTGGTCCCTCTACGATCTCGCCGAGAAGCTCGTGGACATCGAAGACTATTTCCGCCGGTGGCGTTTCAACCATGTCACGACGGTGGAGCGGGTAATCGGCTTCAAGCGGGGCACCGGCGGCACTTCAGGCGCTGATTACTTGCGTCAAATGCTGAGCGTGGAGCTGTTTCCGGAGCTGTGGCATGTGAGAGGCGAACTGTAACGGTCTCGTTACCTGCCTGCAGTCGCGCCTGTTCGGTTTGAAAGAAGGCAACACCGGCTGAAAGGGTGCCATGGCCGGGCTTCGGCGGGATGAAGACCGTTGCCGGGCGTCCTTGCGCTGATCCGCGTCTTGGCCAGACAGGGATTTCCAGTTGGTCAGGACCGGGTCCGGTTTCACCATGCTTGCATGCAGGGGCCGTGCATCTGGCGTGTCTCGCCAGCGGCACGAAATGGCCAAACCGGACGGTCTTTGGTGTTGCCGACGTTATCCGTCGATGCCGAATTTCGACCAGTCGATGGTCTCGCTGTCGGTCAGAGACTTGGTGAGTTCCGGCACTTGCGGGGTTTCCTTCGACATCAGGGCCGACCTCTGGGCATGGGCTTCGGCGAGGCGCGCAAGCAGCTGGAGGTGCTGCATCGACAGGAGATGCGCATAGATCAGCGGCAGCGCGCCGGACCGGCGGACTTCTTCAAAGTCTTCCGCTGAAAGCTTGTTCAGGGCTTCCTCGTTGATCCGGAAGAGCCCTTCAAGGGTCTGCGCACCTTCCGATGTTTTCACTGTCACCGGCCAGTCGATGAACAGGTTCTTGGAAGCCAGCATGTCACAGACTTTCGCCGTTGCATTCCGGTTCCGGTAGGTGGTGCCGAGAAAGTCGAGGATCTTTGACAGTTCCTCGGACATGCTGCCGTCTTCATTGAAAAACGGTTCGCCATCGGGACCCTCCGTGATCAGCCCGCTGTCCTCGTCGATGCACAGCAGTTGATTGCCGTTTTCCGTCTGACCGATTCGAAACGGAAATCCGCGGAATGTGGCCGGTGTGTAGCCGCCGATCCAGCGCCCGTCGGGTCCGACATAAAGGTTTTTGCCCGCCTCGATCCCCAGGACCGCGGCCGGAAAGAAAGCCTCCCCGTTTTTCAGGAACCCGACCGGAAACGCGTGGACCGCCTTCGGGAACTCCGCAGCCACGATGGGAGCAATCGCCTGGCTTCTGGCGAAATCATAGTTGTTGAACCGAAGCCAACGGCGGTTCTGATGCCGCTCCCGGGAAATGGGCTGAATATCCGCCATGAGACAGTCCTTTTGAAATCAATAAGTGGGTGCAGGTTTATCCCGAACGCAGAGCTGTTTCCAGCCGCAGAAATATGGCGATTTCTAGAGCGAATGCCACATGATAAACAGGCTTGTCCGTTTTGCGATACCAGATGCCGGAGGGCGTCACGGGTCCTTGTAGCGGTTGAGGTCGAGCAAACCGGCCTGCAAGGCGTTTTGGGTATTCAGCGCTGCCTGTACCGTGTCGGTTGTTGCCCAGAAATCGCTGTCTGCCCGGCGGACGCCATAGGTCTTGATAAAATCAAGGTAATCCTCCTTGTTTGCGACTTTTGCAAGGCTCTGGACAAACGCATCCAGTCGGTCTTCGGCGACCTTGAAATAGAAGTTCGGATAGCTTCCGAATTGGCCCGGCACGATGGTCATCGTGTCGTTCCCGGGTTCCCTCCGGTCGTCTTCGCGAAACAGGAATGCCACGTTGCTGTGGGCCTTGTTGTGCACCAAAGTAAAAATGCCGGGTTCCTCCGTGCCGGACGTCACGATCAGAACCGAAAGGTCCGGCATGAAGCGCACGAACGGGGCCGTCATGCTGGCAAGCGGCCTCAGTTTTCCCGGCATGGAGGAGCTGGCTGCGCATTCTTCTGCGCTGCATCGGTTGATCGGGTCTTCGACGGGCCAAAGACCGTTGCCCCGCTCAAGCAGTGTTTCCAGAAACTCCGCCTTCGGATGGCGGGTTTGAAAACCGATTCCGGTTGGCGTTGTTGTGTCGAGCGGTTGTTCCCGGACCCAGTCAAGCACCGTGACCAAAGGCCCGTGATACCACCTGTCATGATAGGTTTCGCGGACATCCGGCGGCATGAATGCGAGAAAATTGCGTTCGCCTTCCCGGCGCAGACTGTCCATGTAGAACCGGGTGGTCAATTGATGTTCGACATTTCCGAACACGTCAAATCCGGCAACCAGATCGTAGTAGATCCTCTCAAACAAGGGGAAGTCGATCACCCAGGCGGTTTCCGGCGTGCCGCCGGCAAAGCCAGTAATCACAGAGGCATTGTCGAAATTCCGGAAGACGGTCAGATGCGCCTGGTCGTTCTCGCCATCTCCGTCCCAGACGTCCGGATAGGCCGGGCCGCCTTGAAAGGCGGGATTGGAGCGGTATTCAGCGTCACGCAGTTTTGCATATTCGATCGGACCATCGTCCAGAAAGCTCCGGAACCTGTCTTCCAGCCCCTTGTCGGACAGGGCGACAGGCAAATCGAGCAGGGGAGTTATCTTCTTGAGATAGTCTGCATCCTGCACCGAAAGATCCGCATCCGGGTCCATGAACGACACCCAGAACCGGTCTTCAATGACGTTCACCGCGACTTGCCCGTAACAAACGGGACCACGGATGAAACTGCGCACAAAGAACAGCGCATCATCCAGAAGAAACTGATACCGGCCTTTTGCCGGGAGTGCCTCAAAGGTCGAAAACGGATTGCCGCCCGCACTGCTGGAATAGGGCGGGAGCCGGTCAATCACCCAGTCCGCATCGAAAAACAGGTCCTGATACCGTTGAAGACGCTGCGGGCCGATTTCGTAAACGACATGTTCCTTGTGCAGGATTGTTCCGTCGATCGGAACAATCCTGTATGTGAACGGGCCGCCCGGATCGTCGAAAGGCCGGCGCGTCGGGATTTCGATTGGCGGCTGGCCTGCCGGTGTTTTTGACCGGATAAGCTTGAAGAAGCGGTGCGCCGAAGTCCCCTCAATGTGGAGATGTGCCAGGAACAGGTGTTCGTAGAGATAGCGTGCCACCAGCTGCTGGCGCAGGTCCTTGTTGTTCAGGAAGGCTTCGATGGAAGCGATTTTTTCTGCAATCGGTTGAGGGATCGGTTCACTCTTTTCCGGAAGGCTCGCGCCGCTTTTCGCCCAGGCAATCAGCCGATCGTATTCCGGGCCCGCCAGGGCCGCCATTCCATAGGGCATGCCGCCGAGGGGGTGATCCTTTCTGTAGTCGGCCAGTTCGGCAGGTGCCGGGCACGCCAGTTGCCGCTTCAAGTCGAGATCGACTTCCTTCGGCAGGGGCCGGTCACCAGGAACGGGATTCGCACGTCCAAGCTCAAGAAGCGCGACCAATGCGGACGGAAAGGCATCGGGATCGGCCGGGTCGCGCAGAACGGGAAAAAACCCCTTATCCCGCCACGCCTGTTCTCCATGGGCGTCAATGCCCAGACGTGTCAGTTGGGCGTCTTCAAGGCGGCTGGAATCGTAGACCCGTTCCTTGCTCGCACCGCGGACCACCCCGTCTGGGGACGACAATTTGAGCTGGCACGGGGCGTCATAGCAGCCGTGGCAGACCACGCAGCGTTTTTCGACCAGGGCCGGAATGTTCGACCAGTTTTTTTCAGTGCTGGCCCGGGTCTGATCTGTTGCAGACGGCCGAAGGGGATAGGCTCCGGTCAAATTATCCGCTTCGGACGATCCGCTGTCGCAGGCGGTAAGGAGAAGTGCGGTGAGTACTGCGCAAACTGTCCGAAACAGGTTTTTCGATCTTGGCATAGCTTTCCGCCCGATTGATTGTTCTGACTGTAGCCTATCGGGCTCTGATGGCGTCAAGTCCGGCCCGCGGCGCTCTTGCGCCTAAAGGACTGCTCGCGCAAGGGCTGTTACCGCAATCGCGGCGATGGCCCCTCTTTGTCCCTCGCCTTGCAGGGTCAAATCAGGCGGTACGATCTCGGCATTGTTCAAATCGCTTACGGTGAGATTGTCGAGGTCGGCGGATTTGGCGGCCTCTTCGGCTGCAACGCGAATGGAATCAGACAACGCAATCATCGCGTACCACACTTCGCGGGGCGGGCTTTCAGGCAATGTACACCAGCGGAGAACCGTGCCGGGTGCAACATTGAGGTAAACGGCTGCATCTTCAGTGGTCAGGCCGCACAGGGTCATGACTGCCTTGAAATTGGTCATTTGCTTGCCTCCGTTTCGTCGAGGACCAGCGGAACAGATTTGATGTTGCGGTGCAATATGGCAAAAGCTTGCAGTTTGCGACTTGGGCGGACCGCGCGGAGAAACTTGTGACTTCAAATTGAAGCTTGGCCGGAAAACCATCGTGAAAACTGATTAAGACAAGTGAGCTGGCGCATAAAATCGGCGTTATATCAGTGGAAAACGGTCTGGAGCCCCATTGTCTTGGTCTGTCGATGTTAGCTTTGTGTATGATTCTTTAACACCGTAACGGAATGGTCCGCGAGCGCCTGAATGAAATTCAAGGGAAAATCCTTCATCGCCATCGTGCTGACACCGGATGAACCGTATGAAACCTGGTTCGCCGAGATTGATCGCATCATTTCACGGTCTCCCGGATTTTTCATCGACCGGCCAATCATTCTGGACGTCCGCGGCAAAAAGATCCCCATTGAGGATCTCGAAGCGGTGCTCAAGGGCATGTCCGAGCGCAATATCCGGGTCATGGGCATTGACGGTATCGCCGGAACGCGGCTGAAACCGGGAATGCCACCGAGCTTTTCCGGCGGACGGCTGGCCTCCGATGTCGAGGTGCCGGATGCTCCTGAAACGGGGCAGAAATCCAATGGCGTCACCAAACCGGCAAAAAATGACGCTTCCGAACAGGTTGCGTCGAAGACAGCCAGGAAGACCAAGGCCGCCAGGGCTGCGGTGAAAGAAGAGCCCGAAGCGGCCGGGGACGCAGACGCCATCAAGGCGCAAGCGTCCAGTACGGAGGTGCAGTCGATCCTGATCAGCGAGCCGGTCCGGTCCGGACAGAGCATCATGCACCCGACCGGGGACGTCACGGTGGTCGGTTCCGTGAGCTCGGGTGCCGAAATCATCGCAGGCGGATCGATCCATGTTTACGGCACGTTGCGCGGGCGTGCCCTTGCAGGTGTCTCGGGCAATGAGGCGGCCCGGATCTTCTGCTCCAAGCTGGACGCAGAACTCGTTTCGATCAACGGCCTGTACAAGGTCGCGGATGATTTTGACGAGAACATACTGAACGCCGCGGCACAAATCCGGTTCGAGGACGAGAACCTGGTTTTTGAGAAACTGAACTGATTGGAAGCCGTGCGCCAGGGTATGTGGCGGCGGATGGAAACGTTAACACGATAGGGATATGGCAATGAGCAACGCCACAGTCATCGTGGTCACGTCGGGTAAGGGCGGTGTGGGGAAAACGACTTCCTCTGCAGCCATCGCCTCCGCTCTGGCCAAGGAAGGATACCAGGTTTGCGCGATTGATTTCGATGTCGGCTTGCGCAACCTCGACCTGATCATGGGGGCCGAACGCCGGGTCGTGTTCGATCTGGTGAATGTTGTTCGCGGGGAAGCCTCGATCAAGCAGGCTCTGGTGCGCGACAAGAAGCTCGACAATCTTTATCTCCTGCCCGCCTCTCAGACACGTGACAAGGACGCGCTCACCGAAGAGGGCGTTGACAAGGTCATCAGCGAGTTGCGGATGTATTTCGACTGGATTGTCTGCGACAGCCCGGCCGGCATTGAACGGGGCGCGACACTGGCCATGCGTCATGCGGACGAGGCCATCATTGTGTCCAATCCGGAAGTCTCGTCCGTGCGCGATTGTGATCGCATTATCGGGCTGCTGGATTCGAAGACGATGGTCGCCGAACAAGGCAACCGCATGCCCAAGCACCTGCTGATCACGCGCTATGATCCGGAGCGGGCCAAGACCGGCGACATGCTCGATGTCGATGATGTGGTGGATATCCTGTCGGTGCCGCTGATCGGCGTTGTTCCGGAAAGCAAGGACGTTCTCAAGGCGTCGAATGTCGGCCTGCCGGTCACGCTTTCGGATGAAAACTCGCCGGCTTCCAAGGCCTATACCGAGGCAACACAGCGTATGCTGGGCTCGGATATACCCGTAACCATCCCCACCGAGAAAAAGGGCTTTCTCGGCAAACTGTTCAAGGGGAGGGCGGCATGAACTTCATGAGTTTCTTCGGCAAGCGGGGCGAAAGCGCCTCGGTTGCCAAGAGCCGGCTGAAGATACTTCTCGAACATGAAAGAGCCAATGACGGCTCCGACGCGGCCTTGATATCGTCGCTGCGCGAGGACATTCTCGAAGTGGTGAAAAAACGGATCGAAATCGACCCGGATGCGGTGCGGATCGACATGGAACGAGACGGCGATGTCACCACACTCGGGATCGATATAGAGCTGCCCGCTTCGGGGGACCGGGCCTGATAGCGTTTCCTGAAAAGGCCGGCCCGAGCGCCGGCTTTTTCCATTTCGGGAACGGAAACCTTTACCCGCTCTAGGCGAAAATGGCCGCCTTGTCCTCCGGACCCAATAGCCGCCATTCTCCTTCCGGCAATCCATTGAGACCAAGCGCACCGATCTGCGTGCGCTTGAGATCCGTGACATGATTGCCGACGGCTGCGAACATGCGCCGGACCTGATGATACCGGCCCTCATGCAGGATCAGGCGGGCATGGGTCGGGCCGATCACTTCGAGGTCTGCCGGTTTGAGCGGTTTGGTCTCACTGTCCAGCATCATTTCGCCCGACGCGAAAATCTCTGCCTCGGTCCCGGTCAGGGGCCGGTCGAGCGTTGCCTCATAGACTTTTGGGACCTCGGATTTCGGCGCAATCACCTGATGCAGGAAGGTGCCGTCATCGGTGAAGAGCAGCGCACCGGAAGTTTCCTTGTCGAGCCGTCCGATGGTGGACAGGACCGGTTTGCGCAGGCGGAAACGGTCCGGCAGCAGGTCGTAGACCAGCTTGCCCTGATCCTTGATCGAGCAGGTGTAGCCGAGCGGCTTGTTCATCAGGAGAACCATGCCTTGCGGCGGGTCCAGAGGGTCATCGTCGAACAGGATGTCCTCATGCGGCAGCTGGCTGTCCGATTTCAGCGGGTTGCCGTGGCGGTCCGTGACCCAGCCGTTCCTGATCGCCTTCTGGATTTCCTTCCGGCTGCCATATCCGAGATTGGCAATCAGTTTCACGAGCCTCATTGTCAGTGCCCCTTGCCCTTGATCGCCCGGATTACCTTGTAGCCGCCTTCATCCGCGATGATCTCGAAGCTTGCAAATGCCTCGGAAAGCGCGTGCTCGTAAGGCAGATGACGGTTGGCGACCATCCAGAAGCTGCCGCCGGGCTTCAGGCCGCGCGCAGCCGAACGGATGAAGCCCTGACCGGTGTCCGGCCGGTCCGCCTTGCCGGTTTGATGGAAGGGCGGATTGGAGACGATGAAATCGTAGAGACCCTCGATCCCCCTGGTGACATCCGACCAGATCCCTGTGAGTGTCTTCTTGCCCTTGAAGGCGGCGAGGTTCTGCTCTGCCAGGTCCAGCGCGCGCTTTTCCGCTTCATAGACATCGATACCGGACACTTTCGGCGCATTTTCGAGAACGGTTCTGGTGAGAAACCCGAAACCGGCACCGAGATCGGCTCCCTTGCCGCTCAAGGTGTCGGGCAAATGCTGCGCCAGCAAGGCCGAAGCCGGGTCGATCCGGTCCCAGGCAAAGACGCCGGGGCGGCTGAGATAGGCCCCGTCCAGAACCGGGCGGACAGCATCCAGAGCCTGCCAGCTTTCGAGAAGGTCCGGATCCAGCGTGGCGCCGTCTTTTTCGGCCCAAAGAACCCGGCATTTGTGCTTGGAGAGCTTGTCGGCGGTGCCGAGCAAGGCGCCGAAATCCGTTTCGAGGGACTTTGCCCCTTCGGTATTGGGCGCGGCAGCAAGGATGACGGCCCCGGGTTTTGCCTTGGCAACGGCGCGGGCCAGCTGGGCGCGGGCTTCCTGCCGCTGGCGGCCGGGCAGAAGCAGGACGGCATCGAAGCCGGTCTCACGGGTTTCGGCCGTTACGTCATGTCCGGCGGCTTGCAAGGCATCCCGGTCCGGCGCGAAGCTTTGTTCGCACACAAGGCCGGACCGGCCAAGCGCTGTCAGCGCGCGTCCGGCTCTTGCCCTTGAAAACAGCACCCTTGCCGGTTCGGGCAAATCGACAAAGCCGTTTTCAATCGGCAAAACGAGGGCGTCGAGCGCGGGGTCGGACATGAAGGGCCTTTTGTGAAGAGAGACGAGTTGAGGCGCTCTTACTCCCTGACGCGGCTCACGTCAAAACAGGGCGTCTGAACGATAGGTCTTGTCACCGGCCTCCAGTGTGACCGGCAGCGACCGGCCGTCCTTGGCAAGTGCCACCTCCAGTGTCATGCGCCCGCGCGGCTGGTTTTCAATATCCTTGCCGTCTCCCTCTGGCAAAAAGAACGCATCAATCCCGTAGTCGACCCGAATGTGGTCGCGGCGCACGGAGACAACCTTGCCCGCTATCGCAAGATCCCCGGCCTCGGCGCGTGCCCGTGTGACGCTGACCGGTGTGGCCGGGTTTTTGCCGTGGTCGGCGAGCCCGACATAAACCTGCTCTCCGGGCGTGACGCCAGCAGCACCGGGAACATCCTTGGAGATTTCACTGATGGCGAGGTTGATGACAACATAATCGCCGCGCAACAGATCGCGCGGATCGACCGGTGCAACTGCCAGCGGCACCGTTTCGCCGGTCATCTGGACGTCGAGCCGCTCGGCCAGCGGCACCGCGATCAGGCCAAGCTGAATGACGGCCAGCAGGCCCCAGCGCAAGAAGGGGGAGCGGGGGAAGGACAACCGGCTCATGCGCCGCCTCCCGCGGAACCGCGGCGCAACAGTTTTGCGGCACCAAAGGCGAGTGCGAGCAGCACAAGCCCTGCGATCAGGAAGAACAGCGACTGGTCCAGAAGCGACCCGATCGTGACATGGAGCAGCCAGAGGAAGGCCGCCGTCAGACCGGCATAGCCGCACAGGGTCCAAAAGGCATTGCCGTACCACGTCCCGACAAGACTGATCAGGATCAGGGCCGCAAGGCACAGGACCGAGACTACAATCACGCCAAGGTTCAGCAAGGGCGAAGCGACTGCGAGCAGGCCGAGCAGCACGGCGGCAAAAACCGGCCGGGGCTTGGCGGTTTTGAAAGAGAGCACGAAGCCAGCCGCGCACAGCAGGATTGCAAGCCCGACGGTGACGGAAACAGGCGCAATGCCCACCGTGTTGATCAGGCCGGTATCCGAAAATTCCTGTTCTGCGACCAAAGCCAGTACAACGAGCCCCGAGAGAATGGCGAAGCCGACGTCCTGTAACGAATGCAGCATCAGCCATCGCCCGTGGCTGCGGTCGGGGTAGTCGCTGGACCATTTGACGAACAGATCGCCCACCTGTGCCAGCTGGATGAGTATGCCGGCAAGACCGGCAAAGCCAAGCATCGGAACCGCGACCAGAAGAGCATCATGAGCCGTCTCCAGATCGACTGTGTCGCTCAGCCACCGGCCATAGGCCGTCAAAAGCAGAAGCGTTGCCGCCCAGCGGCCGATTCGCATGGGAAAGGCGACCGGATGCAGTAGGATCGCGACCAGTATGGCAAGACCCAGCAGGCTTTCGCTTGTAACTTCGGGACCAAGATCGGTCCGCCCGACCTGCCAGAGAACAGCTGCGATTGCCGCGACCACCAGCGAGGCGCGCGAGCCCGTGATCCAGGCAGCGGCCAAGGCCCCCAGAGACACCAGAAAGGCGCCGCCTGCCCAGTCGGCCGGCAAGTGAAAGATCTGGCCGACCAGGGCCATGCCGCCGACAAAGACGAGCGTCGCGAACGCGGTTGCAAGGTCGGCAATGCTTTTCCTGCCGCTCCTTGCGGCAAAAGCGGCCGCCAGATTGGCGGCGATTACGATCGCGGCAATTCCCGACAGCTTGGCCATCCGCGGAATGCCGTCCCAGTTGGCGGCAATAAAGGCAGCCAGTGCCAGGGCAACACAGACGATCCCGATACCGGCCAGAACCATGGGCAGCCGCGTCCGGCCATCATCGTTTTCGACGGACGTAAGAATCTTCCCGGCTCCGCTGGAGGAGACCCAACCCTGATCAACCCAGTCTTCCAGATCCTGCTTCAGGCGCCGCTTGTAGAGAATGTCGAACATGACCCGCTTTTTCGTTTGTCCCTGAAGACATAGCCGAGTTTATGTCCCCGGAACAATGGGCTCCTTCGCGCGGAAATGCGGCGGTCGTTTGGCTGGACAGTATTCGGATGCAGACCGGCAGGCCCGCATCCGGGGGGGGCCGTGGAGTGTTTCGTTATTCCGTCGGGTTTTCCGTCTTCTTCGGCGCGGCGCGGGGTTTGCGGACGGCGGCAGGTTTTGCCGTCTTGCGTGGCGCCGATTTTTTCTCTTCTATCGGCGCGGCTGCTGCCTTGACCGTCTTTGGTGCCCGGGTTTTCGGCCCTGCGTCAATGGACTTGGGCCTGAGAGAGGCAAGCGGATCTTCGGCAATGTCGCCGGACACCGGCGGCAGGCCGAGAACGGAATGGAACTGCTGCAGAAGTTCCAGTGTATGGGGGGCCATTTCGTCGATGGCGCCCGGGATGTACTGAACGACTTCTGCGGCCAATTCCCGGTCTTCCCTGGTTTTGAGAAGCTTGGGCAAGGTGGCGATGGCCTCGTCCCGGGCGAACTCGGCAATGATGTTCTGCTCGTGCAGGATCATCGCGCGTTCATCCGCGCTGAGCGATTTGAAAGGTTCGTCCTTGTTGAGGACGCGGGCGGAGCGCTCCAGCCGGTCGCGGCGGACGCTGCCACGGCTTTCGGCCAGCAGGATCAGCATGCGGATGACGGCTTCGCAGAACCCGCCTTCCTCGATTCGCATCAGGGCCGACTGGACTTCGGGCAGGGCGCGCAGTTCTTCCTTGTGCTTGAGAGTGCGGCCCGGCTGGTGTGTCCGGCCGAACCAGCGGGCAAAAGGTGTTCCCCACATGCTGAAGAACAGGTTTTCATACCATGTGTCGCGCATGTCCCGGTAAAGGTCGAGGGACTGCTCGAACATGGCAGCGCTCACATGCTGCATCTGGAGAAATGGATTGCTGTCTTCGGCCGGTGCACGCTCTTCCTTGACCTTGTCGGCTAAGCCGGAAAAAGGCTGGATCATCGGGTTCTGGCTGGAGAAGAACGCGTGCTGCATCCGCAAGGGGTGGGTCTTGCGCCGCAGGTCCGCCGATTGCTCGGTGACACCCGCCTGAACGACGGGACGAACCATGACATCGTAGAATTCGGCCTGCTGTTCGGAGGCACGCGCGACGGCGGCAAACGGAATTTCATCATCCCGGCCATCATCCAGTGTCTTCAGGTCGTCCACCGTGCGTTCGTGGAAGCTCACCGTGAAGGTGCGTTCGATAAGACCGCCTTCAAAATCGTCGATCTTCATTTCATAGAGGCCGGGCGCGAGCGCCTCTATGGTCTTGAGCGTCGAGGTGACTTCGGTGTGCTCTTTCTTGGCGATTTTGGAGGAGACGAAAATCCCCAGATGCCCGACCTGATCATGCACCATGTAGATGATGCGCTGGCCGCGGATGGCGATCTCGCGCTCGTCCGCATAGGTGTCGATGATCCAGTTCAGGGCCTGCTGCGGCGGGGTGATGTTGTCGCCCTGGCTGGCGAAGACGATGATCGGCGAGCGGATCTGTTTCAGGTCGATATTGCGGCCCGGCTCCAGCTGGGCCTCGTTCTTGGCAACCCGGTTGCCGACAAACAATTGCTCGACGATCCAGCGCATTTCGGCTTCGGTCATCAGCATGTAGCCGCCCCACCAGCGCTCGAAATCGAGAAACCGGTGCGGTTCGGTGTCGACCTTGGCGTATAGGTCGTAATACTTGCCGAAATAGTTCCGGGCCGGATTGAGCTGTTCGAAATTCTGGACGATGTCGGCACCGTCGAAAATCCCGTGTCCGAGATCGGACAGCAGCATCGGGTTGATGGTGCCGCCGAGAACGCCTGCATTGTATCGCATCGGATTTTTGCCGACGACCCCGGCCCAGGTCTGGACCGGGGAGCCGTTGAGCACGATCGGTCCGGTCAGGTCCGGATTTGTGGCCGCGAGCAGGAGCGTGGCCCAGCCGCCCTGACAATTGCCGGTGATGATCGGTTTCGGCGCTTCGGGGTGCCACTCCATCACCTTGCGGACGAAATGGGCTTCGGCATGGGTGACATCGGCAAGCGTCTGCCCTTCGACAGGCATGCGCTTGAAAGCCACAAAATAGACCGGATGTCCGTCGTGGAAGGCAACGCCAACCTGACTGTCGGGCTTGAAACCGCCGATCCCGGCGCCGTGGCCGGCGCGCGGGTCGATAATGACATAGGGCCGCTTCCAGGGCTTGGTTTCGACGCCTTCCGGCGGAATGATCCTCAGCAGCATGTAGTTGCAAGGGCGCGGCAGGTCGGCGCCGTCCACGGCCACTTCGTAATCATAGATCAGAACGGGCGGGCAGCCTTCTGCTTCATGCTCCAGAAAGTTGTCGCCGCGCTGGCGCATGGTGTCCATGGTCAGCACCATGCGTTGCCCCGCATCGACCCAATAGCTTTGCCAGTCGTCCCAGAGGCTGCCGTTGTTCTGTGCGTCCCGCATGGCGCCGGTGACTTCGCCGAGCTCGGCGAGGCTTTTCTGGAAACGGGACTTGTGCGTCTCGGCGATTGCCGTCAGGTGTGTCGAGAGGCTCCTCGTCATGATGTCGCTCATGGTCGACATTTCATTGAACTGCGCCTGAAGGGTGGTGAACCTTGCACTGGGGGACCAGGCGGTCGCATCGGTCAGGGAGTCGAGAAGCTGATTCTGGCTTGCCGAAATGGCATCGAAAATGTCCTTCATTGACTTAAATCCTATCCAATTATGCTGTAGCCGCCGTCGATCTGATGCACGCCGCCGGTCACGTTGAAGGCTTCGCGGCTGGCGAGGAAGGCGGCGTAGGCGCCGACATCGTCGATGGTGGCAAGGTGATGTGTGGGTGCGCGTTCGGCCGCGTCATTCATCAGGGCATCGAATTCCGCAATCCCCGACGCAGCACGGGTCCGCAAGGGCCCGGGGGACAGCGCATGAACCGAAATGCCCTTCGGTCCGAGTTCGGCGGCCGCATATCGTGTCGCAGCTTCAAGGGCGGCCTTGACCGGCCCCATGACGCTGTAGTTTCGCACCACGAACTGCGAGCCCATGAAGGACACCGTCATGCAGGTGCCTCCGTATTCCATCAGGGGCTCGGCCCGCCTGATCAGGCGCAGGAAGGAGTGGACCGAGATGTCCATGGCAAGCGCGAAGCCGTCAGGGGATGAATCGATCACCCGGCCATGCAAGTCTTCCTTTTTGGAGTACGCAATGGAATGCAGGAGAATATCCAGCTTGCCCCATTTTTTCCGGATCAGGTCGAAGAGGGCATCGAGCTGGGCTTCGTCGCTGACATCCATGGGAGCGATTATGTCCGCCCCGAGTTCACCCGCCAGCGGCCGCACAAATTCGGCGGCCCTTTCCGTATGATAGGTAATGGCTACATCGGCCCCCTGGTTCCTGAAGGCTTTTGCACACCCATAGGCAATCGACTGGTCGTTGGCCACGCCAACCACCAGTGCTTTTTGTCCGGTAAGATTAAACACGTCGACGGGACTCCAACGTCTTGAACATGCCTGACGGCAAGCTGCACCATTGCATATGATATCGCAGTGCAACATTTTAAATATGACGTTAAGATCACAAATGTCCGATTTAAGCGTTCCTACGGAGCTGAAACCGCGAGATCATACGCTTGGCAAGACCGACCCTACGTGAGCTTGCCAGGCCAAGCAACGCCATGCCCCCCGCAAGTGCCAACAGGACCGGGCGCGCATCGTCTCCCGATGCAAAGGTTGCGACAAGCAAACCGGCAATTGGCTGGGACAGATTGTTCAGGCAAATGATCATGCCGGTCGTTTTTCCGAAATCTTCAGGAGGAATGATCTCCTTTCGCAAGGTGCGCACATAGATGTTGAACATCTTGTCGAACCCGGCGATGAACAGGAAGCCGGCTGCATAGACCCAGGGTGTTGCGCCTGAGCCGGTCAGAACAGCGCCGAGGAAGATACCGGTATAGGCCACAGCGCCAAGGGTTCCGAGCCTGATACGGGCATGGGCGGTGAAACTCAGGACCAGAACAGTCGCCAGCGCGCCTCCGGCCAGGAGCCATGCATAGGTCTGATCGCTTTGCTGGAAAAGGCCGGTCATCATGGCGGCGGCCGTCGCCAGCGTGGCACCGACGATCAGATTGACCCCTGCGGCCTGAGCAATCGCGCCCATGAGACCCGGGAGTGTCCAGACCAGTCTTGCGGCCTGGATCAGGTCGCGGGCGGGGTGGCGTCTCTGTGGTGTCCCGGCGAGCGGCTGGACGGCTTTGCGCCCGGGCCAGGCCATGAAGGCAATGTCGGCAAGAACGAAGAGCGCGGTCGCCAGCACAACAGCGCCTTGCCAGGGCATGACCGCCAGAAGATATCCTGCCGCCAGCGGTGCCAGCACGACACCCAGCTGCGAGGCCAGTTGCGCATAACTTGCCACCTGCTCGAACCGTTCCGTCTGGAAGGCGCGCACAAGAACCACTTCAAGTGCCAGAAGGCCCTGAGTGGTCAAGACGCCTGCAATGGCGGACAGACCGATCAGCCACCAGACACCGCCAAACAGGATCTGACCGGTGATGCCGGCCACACACACAGCGGCCCGCAGCAGGCGGCTGATGCGCAACAGGGCAATCGGTGACATCCGGTCACACAAGATGCCGCAGACGGGAAAAGCGGCATAACGCGGCAGGGTCTCGAAAAAAAAGGCCAGCCCGGACCACGCGACGCTCCCCGTCATCTGGAACACCACGAGCGGCACCAGAAACAGAAGGATTTGATCGGCCAGAACCGTCAGGAACATGGACGCGAAGAAGCTGTGGTGTTTGCGGAACATGGTGTCTTTCACGAAAGTCGGGGGGCAACCTGAGGCG
Source organism: Roseibium sp. RKSG952 (assembly GCF_009711355.1). Lineage (NCBI taxonomy): Bacteria > Pseudomonadati > Pseudomonadota > Alphaproteobacteria > Hyphomicrobiales > Stappiaceae > Roseibium > Roseibium sp. RKSG952. The sequence goes on from NZ_SMMF01000940.1 coordinate 86,788, forward strand.
GCAATTCACGAGAGTAGCATGATTTTTAAATCGATTTAAATGGCCGGGTTGCTTGCCGGAATTGCGGGGGCTGCTGTGGACCCAGAGGCGTCAGGACAGGTGCTTGCCGAAAAAGGCAAGCAGATCCGCATTGTGCCGGTTCTCGCCTTCGGATGTCGGAACATGGGGTTCGCCGGGATAGAGATGGACGTCAGCGGACCGGCCATGAGCCTTGAGGCGCTCGGCCAGACGCATGGTCATTTCCGGCGACCAGACATCGTCTTTCAGGCCGTGGCTCAGGAGAACCGGTCCGGGATAGGCCTCAATGGCGATCGGGGTCGTTGGAAGCAGGTGATCGGAGCTTCCGCGCCATGTCCAGGCCCGCTCTGCCGGATCCCATGCTTGCCAACCGGGATCACCTTTGTCCCGCCATTTGCACGCGTCAAATGCTCCGCAAATGACATCGGCGGGAGAATGTGCGGCAACTGCGTCCGGCAGATCCGGCAAGTCTTCTTTGGCCATCAGGGAAGTCAGCAGCAGAGCATGTTCGGCACCCCGCGACACGCCGTAGATGCCGGCCTTGCCGGAGCAGGGACCAAACGAGCGCAAGGCGTTGAGCGCTTCGGCCGTCCGGTCCAGCGGAACGTCCTTGATGGCGCCGGCATTCCAGGCGTTGCCGGATCTGGAATAGCTGTGCGGATAGGCAAGAAAGCCGTGTGCGGCCAGTATCACCGCCAAGCGGTGCGACCAGCCGGACCAGCCGCCCTCGGAGCCGTGCAGGATCAGGATACCGGGGAAGGGGCCGTCGCCTGCCGGGCCATAGGTGGTTCCGAACCCGGGCAACAGGCGGCGTAAAATGGAAAGCTGCAAGGAATCACCTTTCTGGGTTTTCCCTCAGCCCTAGGCCCCTGCAAGCCGGAATGCAATCTAAAGGGGCGTTTTGGGTTTCCTCGCGACGACGAAATGGCCTCTGACCTTCTTGCCGAATGTCTGGGTTTCCAGAAGCGTGAATCCGGCGGTGTCCAGCATCTTTTCGACGTCGGTTTCGGAGATGAAATGCAGTTTCGGTGCCTTGCCGAACGCTCTGAGGGCAGCGATCAGGGGTCCGAACAGCCATCGGCTGCGTTTCAGGCAAACGGTTTTTGTAATGAACAGACCGCCGGGCTTCAGCATGTCGAAAGCCTGCCGCGCCACGGCCTCCATGTCCTCGACCAGATGCAGGAAGTTAAAGCCCAGTATCGCGTCATACCCGTCTTCGGGTCCGTTCCGAGGAGGGGCGATCCGCGGGTCGAACGGGTCTGCTTGCAGGAAACGCAGGTTTTCCGGGCTGTCTTGTGTCAGCTTGCTGTTTGCGATCTCGATCATGTTCGCGGCGAAATCGGTTGCAAGGTAGGTTTTGACAAGCGGTGAAAGCTTGAGGGCTGTCGATCCGGTCCCGCAGCCCAGTTCGAGAACGTGAGCATCCGGCCCGATATGTTCCGCGACACGGGCGAGCCAGATCTCATAGCTTCGCGGGTCGCGGATCGGGGCAGCTGCATATTTTTCGGCGATCCCGTCCCAAAACCGTGCCCCCTGAATGTCCTTGACCCCGGTGGAAGTCGTCATGCCCTTGCTCCGATACTGGATGCGTTTCCGCGTGTTGCCTGATCAGTCTTAGTGCAGCAGGAGGCGTCCCGAAATTGCATATATCTGCAGGTGCGATATACAAAATTGCATGAATTGGGCGGCCATCTCGTTTGACTGGAACCGGGCACGGGCTTTTCTCGCTGCGGCGGAGGAGGGCTCCTTGTCGGCAGCCGCTCGCGCCCTTGGTGTGTCGCAACCCACGCTCGGGCGGCAGATTTCGGCACTGGAAACGGAAATCGAGGTGGTGCTGTTCGAGCGTGTCGGGCGTTCCTATGTCCTGACGCCTTCGGGCGCGGAACTGTTGCCGCATGTCAGGGCAATGGCGGAGGCCGCGAACCGCATGGCGTTGACGGCGGCCGGACAGTCAAAGGCGATTGAAGGAACCGTCTGCATTTCCGCCTCCGATTTGATGTCCACCTATGTGTTGCCGGGTTTCGTGGACGAGCTGCGCGAAACCGCGCCTGGCATTCAGATCGATATCCTTGCCTCCAACAGTCTCAGTGATCTGCTGCAACGGGAAGCCGATATTGCCCTGCGCCACGTCCGCCCGGTCGAGCCGGACCTGATCGGCAAGCTCTTGCGGAACATGACCGCCCGGTTCTATGCGTCCCGGACCTATCTTGACCGTCGCGGCTGGCCTCGGGGAGTGGACGAACTGGCCACCGCGCAACTGGTCGGGTTCGGCGACCGGGACGAGATGGTGCGCTGGTTTCAGGATTTTGGCATTTTGCTGGAGCGCTCTGCGATCCGGCACAATTGCGCCAGCGGCGTGGTTGCCTGGCAGCTGGTGCGTGAGGGGCTGGGGATAGGTGTGATGGCGGATGATATTGCCCGGCGGTTTCCGGATGTTGTCGACGTGTTTCCCGCCATGGAGCCGATCCGGTTCCCGCTTTGGCTTGTGACCCATCGGGAATTGCACAAGAACCGCAGGATCCGACAAGTCTACGACTTGCTGGCGGAGCGCTTGGGGGCCGGCGGGATACTGGCTGCCTCAGAAGAGAAGGCATTGTAAAAACCGCCAGCAGAGCTCATTTTGGAAGTATTCTAAAGTACTGAAAACAAAACAAGATATATGAGATATTAAGGTTCTGTAACAATCAAAACTAAATTTTGAAACCAAACCTTCCAGTACCCATAACCTTTGACAGGCAATTGTCTTTGCAACGGGGTGTCTCATGACCGATCCGGAAAACGAAACTCGATTGACGTCTGCATGTGTCGGCGTAACGAGAAGCGTCAAAACAGTATCCGGCGGCAGTTTTGGTGAAGGATTGATCACCCGGTTTCGGGCGTTCGGCGTTGCGCCCTTGCGCAAGCTGAGAGTGTTGCGAAAGGGCTGGCTTGGCGGACCCCTGGTCGTGCGCGTCGGCAAGACCACCAATATTGCCGTTCGCCGCTCGGAAGCCGAGCTGGTGGTGCTGCAGCATCACGATGAAGGCGATCCAAACAGGTCCGAAAGCACCTGAAACCGCCCCTTCCGCAAGCTGGTTTTGAAAAGTCAGGACGGTCGAACATGCTGGACCAAGCCGCATCTGTGCTTCGGGGATCAGACGAACCCCTTGAAACGTCTTCAAGGGTCGCGCGCGTTGCCTTTATCGGTCAGCCCAACACCGGCAAATCAATGCTGTTCAACAGGATCACGGGCGCTCATGCATCGGTTGCGAACTGGCCGGGCATGACCGTCGATTTGATGAAGGCGACGGTCAACTGGAGTGGGGACCGGGTGGAATGTGTTGACTTGCCGGGTGTTTTCGATCTGGAAGGTTACAGCGACGACGAAAAGGTGGTCTGCAACTTCCTGACGAGTGTCGAGATCGATATGGTTGTTGTGGTCCTGAACGCCGCACAGATCGACCGGCAGATCCTGACCGTCCTTCAAATCAGGACCCTTGGTCTTCCCGCAGTTGTCATGTTGAACATGGCCGATGAAGCCAGGAAACTCGATATCGAGATCGATACGGCCGTGCTGAGCAAGCGGTTCGGCATGCCGTTTCATCTGATCAGTGCCAAATATGGTGAAGGCTGTGCAAAGGCTCTGGAGGACCTGACCGACCAGACCCGCCGCCGGTCCCGGGAACCTGCAATCGTCCCGGACTATGACACGCTTCGCAACACGTTGATGTGTGACGAAACCCTGGAAGAGGCCATTTCCGGCGCTGTTGCGTTTCCCGATGAGATCCCGACGACTTTCAGTGAAAGACTTGACCGGATCCTGTTGCACCCGGTGCTGGGCTTGCCGCTTTTTTTCGCCATCATGCTCGGCGTTTTCTGGTTGATCTGGACGGTGGGCCTGCCATCCCAGGACTGGATCGGCAGCGGAACCGACTGGCTTCAGAAGGTGCTGATCGAACCGGCCTTGTCACCGCTGCCTTCAGGATTGCGCGACTTTTTATTGAACGGTGTCTGGCTTGGCGTTGCCACCGTTGCGTCCTTCATGGGGTTGATTATCCTGTTCTTCTTCTGCATGGCGGCAGTTGAAGACAGCGGGTATCTGTCCCGTGCGGCCTATCTGATGGATGCGCTCATGCGCCGGGCCGGGCTCGACGGGCGCGCTTTCGTCATGCAGATGATGGGGTTTGGCTGCAATGTTCCAGCCCTCATGGGAACGCGTGTGATGCGCAGCCGGTCCCTTCGGCTTTTGTCCATGCTGGTGATCCCGTTTTCGCTGTGCTCTGCGCGCCTTGCCGTGTTTGTGTTCATCATTGCGGCGACCTTTCCAGCGGCTTTCGGGCCGTTTGTCCTGTTTTCCTTTTATGTGATCAGCTTCGCGGCGGCGTTTCTGGCCGCAGTGGTCATGAACCGGTCCAAGCAGTTCAAGAGCAACGAGCCGTTCATGCTGGAACTGCCGCCCTACCGGGTGCCGACACTGCGGCTTGTCCTCATGCGCGGCTGGGGCGAGTTGCGGGTGTTCCTGCGGCGGGCCACCAAGTTCATCATTGTCGGCTGCGCCGCCGTCTGGTTCCTGACCAACTTCCCGACCCATGCCACCGGGCTGCACACCTGGGGCGGTCAGATCGGCACTTTCCTGCAGCCGGTCATGAAACCGATCGGGATTGATCCATATCTCACACTTGCGCTGATTTTCGGCTTTATTGCCAAGGAAATCGTGATCGGTTCCCTGTCAACCATCTATGCATTGCCGTCATCCGCGATTTCCGGCGAGATCGCCCATACGGTCACGGCCGTCCAAGCCTACAGTTTCTGCCTGTTTTGTCTGCTTTACACGCCATGCTTGACAACCATTGCCACGGTCCGTGGCGAATCCAAGTCCTGGGGCTTCACCACCTTTTCGCTGGTTCTGTCTCTGGTCTATGCTTGGGGCGTGTCTTTCGTGTTTTACCAGTCGGCATTGCTGCTCGGGTTCCATTGACGTGACTGCGGACAGGCGGGCTTGGTGCAGTACGAGACCTTGGCATATTGCTGGTCTGCGCAGCTGAACGCGCCAATTCTGCTCATTATCAGCTGTTCGGGATGGGGATGAAATGTTCACGGAGCGCCTTTCAAAGGCGGTTTCCGCCTTGAAAGGCTTCCT
>NZ_SMMF01000795.1:0-9841 GCF_009711355.1 Roseibium sp. RKSG952
TCGGTTTCCATCATAGTCGCGATGTGGCGGTGGGACCAAGCTTGAGCGGCAAGCGCCGAGCGCTTGTGTGAGTGACTTCATCGACGCGGAGCGTGAGTTGGCGCTTCGAGCGCTATTAAATGACTTCCTCACTCCCAAGTGCACGAAGATCGCGCGAAAAGACGGTGGGTGAATTTTTCGCCAAAAGTCCGAAATTCACAAGCGCCTTCATCTCCTTCGGCCAAGCTTGATCCAGCTCGGCGAACATCGCCTCGAGGGCCTCCTGGTGGTCAAAGCTGGTGTATACGAATTCCGCCGTCAGATCAGCCATCCCCGACCAATGGGGGTTCGCCGGAGCAGGGGAAGAAACGAATTCCAACAATCTCTCGCTTACTTCGGCGCGAAAGCTTCCTCGTTGACCCTCTCTTCCCGCTTCCTGAGAATCAGCGTGCCGAGGATCTGCGTCATGGCGGCAATGCCTTGTTTGGTCTCGCAAAGATTGGCGGCCCAAGCTGAAAGTTTCGTCTCGCCTGCGTTCTCGAGGTTGTTCGAGAATTTCGATATCGCCTCTTCGGTCGGCCACGGAAAGTCCGGTACGAGGTCGTCGTTGATCGTCCCTTCGGTCAGGGTTGTGAAGTCCTTCCACGCGCTGGTCACTCGCTGTACGTGAAGGAGTTTGTCGAGCGATCTGCGAAGGCCCTGGTCGGAGATGCCGAGCTGTTGAACGCACTGCCTTGCACTCCAGATGTTGTGGGGCCTTAGCGATAGAAGCCACTCGGATGCCGCGCCGTCCGTTCCGCGATTGAAAGCCACTCGCGTGAATTCAGCGACCCTTTCCTCTGTATACTCATTTTCATCCAGGCGACCGATCAGCCGCTCGACATCTTCGTCGCCGGACGTTCTTAGTCCCATGATAACGAGAGGCAGGATATCGACGTCCTGACTTCTTATCGTCTCCAGGTTTCGAATATGCCCCGCCTGAGCTTTCTCCTCGACCAGGAGTTCGAGTCCTTCGATGAGATCGCCGTTCCCTGCGGCCCGGGAAATTGCCAAGAGGCGCTTCCAGAGTCGTCCGCCGAACAGGCCGATCGGCATCCCCGTGCCGCAGGTAGGGTGAAATCTCGGTAGTTTTCCGGCTATTTCGAGATTTCCGTCATCCGAAACGACGGACCATTCCGGCACCGGGTTAATACCTTCGTCGATCTCTCCCAAGGCGTTGAAATAGTGATCCCTTTGACAGACGGGTCTCAAGAGGTCCAATAGCGCGCGTTCGTAAGCGCCAGCTAGTTCTTCGAGGAATGCTCCGGAGACGGATGAGCGCTCTATCGGTTCGTCACCGACCACGATGGGGAGAAAGGAGGAACTTTTTACGCCGCTGAAGCTAGGTGTCACGAGCAGCGCCAGGTTCTGGTGGGGCGTGGTGATCGCCCATCCCGCCCCGAGATCCTTGTGGTCGTCGGTACTAACGTTTCCAAGTCCGAAACGGCGATGCATGTAAGTAAACAGCATCGAGGTCTCAACGTTCTTCAGCGGTGATCGGTTCAAGACATTGTCTTCGAGCCGGGTTCCGACTATCCGTTCGGCTTCGGGGCTGGCGCTACGGAGATCGAAAAGACTGTTATTTATGGATGTTTTTTCTGAAATGAACTCGGTGTTGCGCACGGTATTCTCCTCGACATTCGAATTCAGGAAACCACCGAAAAGTGCAAGGAACAACCTGATGTGGTATCGCGTCCCCGGCTTTGGAGGTCTGCCTTTCTCACCATGTTCGTCGTCGTTCCGAATTCCGTCAACAACGCAAGTAGCGAAGGTGGCTCTTGCTCCATTGCGCACGGCTTGTCGGTTGCGGGGCATCGGGGGACTGTTTACCCGTAGTCAATTGAGGAATTACTATGGCTGCAGTAATCCGTGAAACAGAGACCATTACTGGAAGACCGGAGGTCCTTGATGGGGTTCTGGGTCAGTTTCGATTAAAAAAAGGCGAAAAAGGCCGATATCGAGAATTTGGCGGAATTGAAGCAAAGGAGTGAAAAGTCGATGTTAGTCGAGGCGTTGAAGGAAGATTCGAAGCGTTTTCTAGGTGGTGAGATCGTCTGGGAGCAATCCGAGACGATGGGTGACGAATACGCCGAGCTTGTTCGTATGTCTGTTGATGTCGAAAGTGGCGAGGTATTCGTCACCCGTTCGTGGATGTCGAGGGGTGGCAAACCGACAACGAGCGCAGATATCAATGGTGTTCGGGTCGAGGATCTGCCCGAGTGGGATGCCTGCGAAGCGAGCGACAGGCTCGGGGGCTTCAGGGAAAGTGCGGACGGGCACCTTCGGGTGCTTTGGACGCATGACGGAGAAGAATGCAGCTTCTACGTCGCCCGGCGTGCGCGGGTTGGCGAGGAAGAGTCATTGGTTGCAGGAATCGGTGCCCGACACCCGCACCTAGGGGCCGGAGGCGCGGTGCAGTTCGAAAAGCCGCTCTCGGAACTCTCAGTGGCATCGTCACCGCGTTTTCGTTAACGGGTCTGTCCTCGAGTGGCGCGGCGCATGCTTGTGTCTTTCTTCAAGAGAACCCAAAATGTAAGGCGAACTGGAAAGTGGATTTCCCGCTTGCGCGGGAGCGCCTTGCGTTAGATGTGGAGTCGAGTGTGGTAAAAGAAACGTTTGGCGGACAGGGGTTGGTTGGTCGTGTTTACGAGTATGAGGTCGCCGAGACAGAGGTTCGCGAGGTCGTGGCGGTGCCGGGGCTTGCTGATGGAAAAGTCGGTGTAGTCAACCCGAAGACGGGTGAACGCAGACTGGAAAATCTAGAGTGGGTGCTTGAGTGTTTGAGCAAGCAGCCGGACGGGGCTCGGTTTGAGGGCGTTTGCGAGCTTCTCGGCACCTGTCGCGAAATTAACCGGGCCGTCGCGGTTCTTAGCGGAGAGGTCTTGAGGTCGGAGGATCCGTCGGCGTCGACCGACATGATTCACGGTTTCCATGCTCAGACGCTGGATCTCCTCGCCCGGATGAAGGTAGAGACGGAGAGGTTGGTCCAAGCGCGGTTCGCCAAGGATTTCGACGATGAGCTAGCGGGCGAATTCTCTTTAACGTCTTCCCCGTCCTTCAGGTCGGGTATCTGAGTGTCGCCGTCTTCGTCTATGAATTTCCGCCTCGGGAAGTTCTGGACGAGATCGTCGAAAGGGAGAGCAAGTTTGTGACCGATTCGGTCAAGGCAACGGGAGACATGGCGATTTCGAAGAAGCCAGTGACCATCGCCGGATTTAGGAGGCTGGATCCGACAAACGATTTTTCGGAGGAATTCGGTGGTGTCGAAAAGGCTCCGGACTTGTGAGCGCGATCGTCGGGCTTCGCACAAGCGGTGTGGAAAACGCCTGATTTTTATGTCGAACACGCGATTGACGGTAGAAAAGTTAACGCGCCTCCATTGACCCCGCCTCCATAAACAATACCCTTGCCCGGCTGCTCAACGGAGTTTGCATTGATTCTACGTTTTTGCCGTGGAGGCGCATTTGGCGCTGTTCGACGTTCTGCCGACCGATCTCTTTAAGCCGCTGGCTTCGCCTTCGCGTCGATTTTACGCGGACGTTCTTCTGTTCTTGTTCGATCGTACCTTCGAAACGGCTGCGGAGGCCCCTCGCCGATCAGCTGTATTGAGAGAAATTCAGGATTACATCCTGGTTTGGGAGAGCCGAAACGGGGCGTTATCGGAGTTCGGCAATGATACCAACGACGCGCCGATCACCGCTCCGGAGGATCGCGCTCGCACGATCTATCAGCGTCTCCGCGAGACGGGATGGCTGATCGAGCACAAGGATCGCTACATCAAACTGGTCGATCTCGATCCGGATGCTGCCGGCTTGCTTCACATTCTCGCGGAGATAGATCGCGGCGAAACCCGGAGTTACGGTGGGGCGGTCGTCGGCGTCCTGTCCGGTCTCGAGGATGCTGCCATGAACCCGGCCGAGCGTTCGGAGAACATCCGTAACGCCGTCAGGGGCGCGCGAGACTTCGCCTCCCACATGCGAACAGTCTCGGTCTCCCTGCGCAAAGTGGAGGATCGGATACTCAGGCAGCAGTCGCTTCGTGACGTGTTCCGCCACTTCTTCGAGGACTTCGTCGAGCGTCATTTGATAGCCGACTTCAAGACCCTTCATACCAAGGAAAATCCCTTCAGGTTCCGCTCTTCGATCATTCATCAGGCGCGAATCATGGCTTCCGACGCAATTCTCGTGCGTGGTCTCTCGGAGTCTTACGAACGAGAGGGCCGAGCGCGCTCCATCAAGGAGGGCGAGCGAGCTGTGATCAAGGACCTGTCCGCCGTCATTGACATCTTTGAGCGCACCGAAGATCACTTGAAGTCGATCGATGATACCGTATCGCGCATCGAACGCCGGATTATGACGACGGCCAAATACATGGACCGTGCGGATCAGAAGTCGGAAGCGAAGTTGATCGAGGCATTGAAGGCATTGTCGAAGGTTCAGGGTAACGAGGTTCCGCTCGATCCGAGGTTCACGGCTCGCCGTCTGCCGATCGGTCCTTCGCATATCGCGACACCGCGCAGGGAGCGTGAGGAGATTAGGCCCACGGAGGTTCGGGACCTGAAACGCGACCCGGTCATGGAGGCTCGAAAACGCGCGAAGGACGAATATGTGCGCCGGACGCGCGTGACCTCGGGCCGTCTTCGCGATTTTATCGAGAGCGCCCTCGGCAAGGCAGAGACGGTGAACGGGGGTGATATCGCTATACGTGACGTCGATGACTTCGTCGCGTTCCAGAGACTGCGCGAACTCGGTTCCATCTTCGATGGCTCTCTCGCCCGTCATTACGAAATTACCCACCTGGATGAGCGTTGCCGCAACGAGTGGATAGACTGCCAAAACTTCGAAATAAGAAGACGGCGACAGGAGACGCGAAATGTCGCTTGATCTGAAAGAGTTTCAGGAGATCGTCGATGGCGAAAGCGTGCTCGGAGCGATTGCGGGCAAGCCGCCCTCACCTGAAGAGTTGACCCGCGCCCTTCAGGCACTCCTGACGAGGCAGTGTATTCATTCCTCGACGCCCAGTCTCGGGCGCACCTACGAGATCGTTCGCGCCTTCGCGCCGTTCTTCGAGCGGTATTTCGGGGCGCTTGGATACAAGCTCGAGGTTCATGGCCGGGATCAGACGGTCGCGCTATCCGTACCGAAGGACAGTCAACGCTACGATGCCGTTTATGAGCGTTTGACCAAGATCGAGACCATTATCCTCTTGTCCCTGCGTCTGATGTGGGAAGAGGCCGTTTCGGCGCAAGAGGTCGGAGACGGCGGGGTCGTGGAGACCACAACGGGAGAATTGATCGACCGGATAAAGACGGTCACTCAGGCAGACCCTCCCGAGGAGGGGAAGCTGCTCGATCTGCTTCGCCTCTTCCAGAAGCATGGCGCAATCCGCGTTGGAAAGAGGGATCGGGTGGAGAGAGTGTCGCCGCTCTTCATTCTACCGGGCGTTCGAATTCTCATCCCAGATGATTACGTGGCGGAGATCCTGGAGTGGGCCGTTCCGGCCGCGAAGGACGAAGCCGACATCGTTGCCGAAGAGGTTGCCTGAACCATGCATTTGCTAACACGGATATCTCTTCAGAACTGGTACCTGATCGACGCGCTCGACATCGAGATCAAGGGTGCGACCGCGCTAGTCGGGCCGACGGGTGCCGGGAAATCGTCCATTCAGGACGCTATCCAGACAGTAATTACAGGCGCTTCGAAAAATCGGCTTCACCTGAACCCCAGCGCTAGCGGAAAATCGGAGCGCTCGGTCTTCGAATATTGCCTCGGAATGACGGGGGATCCAAACGAAGGCGGTAAGCCCCTTCGAGAAGCCTGCGAAACGGTTCTGGCCCTTACCTTCCGTGATGAGGTGACGCAAGAACCCGTGACGATCGGGATCGCGATGTCCGCCCGCGCCGGAGATTCCCGTGAGGAGACCCTTTCCCGGTTCATCATTCCCGGTTGCGCCTATTCGGTCGACCTCGCAAAGCGGCGGGACGGTTCGCGTATGCGTCTCGCCTCATGGCTCGAGGTCGCATCGGAGCTGCGAAAGACCCATGAGGGGATGGAGGAGTTCCGGACATCGGCGGAGAAATTCACCGTCGAGGCGCTCAAGGTTATGCGCGGGGCCGCGCAGCCGCCGAACATAAAGCACTTCCTGAGAACGTTCTCGAACGCCCTTGCCTTCAAGCCGATATTCGACCCGACGATTTTCGTCCGTCAGTTCGTCCTGGAGCCTGACGCTCTGGACGTGGAGCGGGTGCGAACCTCCATAGGCACGTGGCAGGAGCTCGAGAGGACGATCGAGGCGATCGAGGCGAAGCTTCGCAAGGTCGAAAGGCTGACTGAACGGTTCCGGAATTGGGGCCGCGCCCGCATCCGCTCCGAAGGGCATCGCTATAGGTCCGCGTTCGCGGAGGTGCGGCGCACCTCCGGAGAACTTAAGACGGCGAAAGAGATCCTGTCCGGAAAGGAGGGGGCTCTCAAAAAGGAGCGGGCCGTCCTGGAGTCGAGGCGCAAGCTCGTGCGCGACTGGGACGAGGATATCAACGCCAAACGAGCACTTGTGCACACGGGCGACGGCGCTTCCCGGATTCGTCAGATAGAGGTCGAGACAAGCCTCGCCGAACGTGATGCCCGCGACATCGAAAAGCGGTACGTTGATATTCGCGAAGCACTTGCGGCGCTGTCGCGTCTTGCCGTTCTGACGGACCAGTTGCCCGACAAGTACAGGCGGCCCATCGAGGCGGCGACGAACGCTCTGGAACATATGCCGCAAGGCATGGCCCCGTCCGACGCGCTTCGCGGCAAGGGTGAGAAGTTGCAGGACCTCGTCGAGAAGGCGGCGCAGATCGAGGGGATGGACGATTTTCTGGATCGACGGGCCGAGGGTCTTCTTGAGGAGCTGCGGACCATCCAGGATCGGGTAGAAGGTCTCGAACGATCGGTTTCCGGCGGTTCTGGTGGGGCGCTGCTGTCGCGCCAGGCCGAGCGGCTCCTGAGTGAGCTGTCCTCAAAGGGCATGTCGCCCGTCCCGTTGTGCGACATCGTGGAGGTGACTGACGAGGATTGGCAGTATGCTGTCGAGGTGCTTCTCGGACGGGGGCGCGAGGCGATAATCGTCGAGCCTCGATTTCTGGACGATGCCTTCGACATCATGGCGTTCAACCGGGATGTTTACTCCGGATGCACATTGGTCAAAACGAGCAGATCTCACGAGGTGGATGTGTCGATCCCGGCGGGGAGCGTGCTCGAGGCCGTTCGGACCGAAAACCGCCACGCTCTCGCCTTCATGAAGGTGCGTGTTGGTTCGTTTCAGAAGGCCAATAGCGAGATGGAGCTGTCCCGTCTCGACCGAGGGATTATGAAGAGCGGACGGACGTCATCGGGGTTGGGACTGTCGGTTCAGAGGAACCTTAGAGACCTCATACTCGGGCAGGCGGCCCGGGAGAAGACGACCGCAGTCGCACGTGAGGAGCTTGGTCCGCTTCGCGAGAGGCTGGCCGACCTCCGGCGCATGTCGAAGCTCTTTAAGGAGGCGTCTAGACTGGTCGCTGGGATCAGAAGGTCTTTGACCGAGGGTGACGGTCCGTTTCATCTCGAGTACTCCCTGTCCGCCTCCCGCCGACGGATAGAGGCGTTGTTGCAGGACAGGGACAACGCAGTGGAAGGCGGCGCGAACGAGCTGCTTCAGGAGCTTGAGGAACTCGAAAGAGATCGTCAGGACTATTCGAAGGAGATCGTCGAGGACATCGAGCCTATGGTCGAGACCCTCCAGGGTGAGGTCGCGACGGCTCGAGCGAAGGCGGATGTCGCGCGTGAGGCGCTCGGCAAGGCCATGAGGGCGAAGCGGGCGGCTTGGCGCGCTTTGACCTCGCCCGATCTCGCTAGGATATCGGAAATGGACCAGGAGATCGACGAGCCAATGCCGGAGGCGCTCGTCGCCACGTTCCGGGCAGATCTTGCCCGCGACGGCGAGGGTCGTCAGAACCCGAAGGCGTGGCTCGCTTCTCTGCGCATCGACTACGCGACCATGGCCGAGGGTAGCAACCTGGAGGCCAAGCGGGAACAGTCGGCGGCGATCCGTGAACTAACTGAATACGGCACGGGGTTCGAAGTAGACGTTCCGCAGATCGACTCCGAAAACATGTCACTTGGCTACATCTGGTCCCTTGCCGAGAAGTCGCGTCTCGAGGGCAACGAACTTCGCGAGTATCGGGAGTCGTGCGCCAGGGCCTCTTCGGAAATGAAGAAGATGCTGAAGGAGGACCTCTTGACCCGGCTCGCGGAGAAGCTCCGCAAGGTCCATCATCGTGTCGAGATGTTGAACGGTCTTCTCGCGAAGCATCGGTTCACCGGACAAATTTATTCGTTTGAGGCAACAGTGAACCAGAAATTCGCGCGCATGCACGGCCTCGCGATGAAGGTGGCGGGAACGGCCGACAGCAACGGAGACGTTCTTGACGGTGAAATCGGAGATGAGGAAATCGCCGCCGCGATCGAGGAACTTGAAAGCATGATCGAGGGAGCAGACGACACTTCCCTGCTCGCGGACTACCGGGAATATTACACGTTCGAAATCATCATGACGTCGCGGAACGGCTCCAAGACGAGTATGTCGTCGAGAGCGGTCAAGGGTTCGGGCGGCGAAGCGCAGGCCCCGTTCTACGTCGCCATAGCGGCCTCCCTGTCGTCGGCGTACTTCCCCGGGCGGAACGGCGGCGATCATGCCGGCATGGGTCTCGCGCTTTTCGACGAGGCCTTTAACAAGTTGGACGTGCCAAACACTCAGGCTCTTCTTGCCTTCTTTCGGGATATGGGCCTTCAGTTGATGATCGCAGGGCCGGAGGACAAGCGGGCGACGTTCACCGAGGTGCTCGACACCATTATTCTCGTGAACAAGTCGTTGGACGGTCAGAGTGTTTACGTCGATGCAGAGTATCCGAGCGAGTTAGCAAGGAAGGCGCTCGAGGAGATCAACCCAGATCACGACGGCGTTCTGGCGAACTAACGAACCAATTGCCAGCAAAAGCGTTGACAACGAAAGCGTTGGTCGCTGCAAAGAAAAAGCGGTGTCTCCGGTTCCGTTGCCATCGCTTTGCCATTCGTTCTGCGGCGAACCTACATTCGCTCCTTATTGCGGGGAGGTGCGCGCAAAAGGCTATTTTGTCAACAATTGGTAGCAGGGTTCGATTTACCCTGAGCCGTGTCGGTGTCTGGATAGGCTTGCGGCATGCGTCGTCGAATGCGAAAAGGGGGTGTTGAACGGAGGTTGAAGATGGTCTTGGACAAGACGCGGGAGCACATTAGGAAGTACGGATGGTCGGTCATCGGGGTTTTCCCGGACCAGGATGGCGGAGAGCCAGGCTTCTCCTACTCGGTTGGCTTCACTCACACCCTCAAGCATCCAGAGATCTTCGTGGTCGGGCTGAACCAGCAGACGGCGCAGGTCCTGTTGAACGATCTCGGCAATCGGATCCGGAAGGGGGAGAGGTTCGACGAACCGGTCATGGTTGACAAACTTCTCAGGGAATACTCGGCCGCGATCCGACCGATCACGGACGAGACGGCTAGGGAGTACAGCAACGTCGGCCGTGCGGCGCTGAGGGGTGTGAAGTTCGAGGCGTGCCAGTTATTCTATCCGGATCAAGTCGGGCGCTTCCCGTGGGACCACGACTGCGATCCGAGGATTGCGGAGGCGCAGACCGCCCTCTTCGAATATGTAGGCGAGCCACCGACGGGATTCATCCCCGGCGGAAGGCCGGGGCACTGACCGATGTCCGTCTCATAGCGTCTTCCCTGCCCTGAAGGGCGGGGATTTTAGCGAAGCGCAAGCTGTC
>NZ_SMMF01000461.1:0-1135 GCF_009711355.1 Roseibium sp. RKSG952
GGAGCTTGTGCTGCATGGCTTCAACGACACTGCTGCCGACTATCCGACAGATAAGACCGTTATTGATCTGTTTACAGATCAGGTCCAGATGCGCCCGGATGCTCCTGCGATGATCGATGGCGATCAGATACTGTCCTACGGCGAACTAGACAAAACCTCGAACCGTTTAGCGGGCTATCTGATTGCACGCGGTGTCGGGCCGGAATGTGTGGTCGGCGTGTACCTGGAGCGTTCCGCGGAATTGATCATCGCGCTCTTGGCAATCTGGAAGGCGGGCGGGGTCTATCTGCCCCTTGATCCAAACTACCCTCAAGAGCGGCTTGCCTTCATGCTTGAGGATGCCGGAGCGGGTTTGGTTTTGACAAGCCAGAAGCTCGGCGAAAGACTGCTTAGCCCAAGCGACAGGGCCGGACATCAGACTTTTGTTCTGGATGGCACTGCGACCTCGGTTGAAATGACCCAATTTTCGGAAATAGAGGTCAAGGATCCTGAACAGTCTACGTCGACCTTCGCACAGTCTCTTGCTTATGTAATCTACACGTCGGGGTCAACCGGCCAGCCAAAAGGTGTTGGTGTCAGCCAAGACAATTTGTACAAATTTCTTTGCTGGGTCATGACATCTGCTGCAACGCCGGAAGCGTTGGAGATGGTCCTGACAACTTCTTCCGGTTTTGACAGTTCGATCCGAGAAATGTTGTTGCCGCTTATTGGGGGAGGCGTTCTTTGGTGCGCACGCACTAGTGTTTTACTCATGGAGCCGGGTCAACTTGAAAAGCTTCCAATCAACGCTCTCAATACGACGCCCTTGGTGCTGGATCAGCTGTTTGGGGTGATGCCAGAGGCTTGGCTAAACAAATTGCATTTTGTTTATTGTGGAGGGGCGGCTCTGCCTATCTCTCTGAGGGAGCGTGTTGCTCAAAAATTAGACGGTGCAGATCTTGTTTTTGGTTATGGACCAACTGAAGCAACCTGCAATGTAACCTCCATGATTTTCGACGCTTTTGCCCCACAAGGATACCACAATATCGGGAAACCAATTCCAAATACACAAGCTTACATTGTCAATTCGCATATAGCGCCTGTTCCCCTCGGCGTTGCAGGCGAGTTGCTGATTGGCGGGGTTCAGGTTTCGCGC
>NZ_SMMF01000856.1:0-18159 GCF_009711355.1 Roseibium sp. RKSG952
ATGTGCGAAAAATTTTATACGTTATCGTTTTATGTCCAGGAAAACCCGGACTGGATCTGCGTACTGCCGCTCACGCCAGAGGGTCAAGTCGTGCTGGTGCGCGAATACCGGCATGGCGCGGGTGAGATATTGACAGGATTGGTCGGCGGAACGCTCGAGAACGGAGACGCATCGCCACTCCACACGGCACGGCGGGAACTGCAAGAAGAAACCGGCTACCGGTGTGCGGAAATGGTCACGCTTGGGGCCGCTTATGCCAACTGCCGCAACCACACCAACAAGGTCCATTATTTTCTGGCCCGGAACGCCTTCCCCGCCAGCGCTCAGGCTCTGGACGAGACAGAGGACATCGACGTGGTTCTAGCCCCACTCGCGGAAGTCGCCGCGCCGGGCTTCCTGAAGCAGAGTTATCACATCGCTTGCCTGCATCTGGCCCTGCCTTTGCTCGAACCGGCGCAATCCCGCGGTTACCAGACACCCTGAAATCATGCGCAGTTTAGCGCCCGGCAAGCCCGCTTGAATATATATAACTAGCTATATATCATGTTATATAAATGGGAGGGCAAAATGGTTGAAGATCTTGTACGCGCACTGGGCCATGCAACACTCGGCACCCGATTTAAACGCCTTGGCGAACGCCTGCAGGCGCAGGCACAACAGGTCTCGGCAGAACTGGCCGACATCGACTTGCCCGCACCGCACAACCCGGTGCTCGCAGCCCTCGACAGGTTCGGTCCCTTGAGCATTGGCGACATTGCCGAAGCCCTTGGTCAAAGCCAGCCCGGTATTACCCGGATGATCGGCAATATGAAGACGGCGGGTCTCGTCGAAACAGCCTTGGACAAGACCGACAGGCGGGTCCACAAGGTCCGGCTGACCGGCGCGGGGAAAGCATTGACCCGAAACCTGAAGACAACCTTCTGGCCGAAGGTCGATGCCGCTGTTGCGGAGGCGTGCGCCGGCTTGTCGGGATCCTTGCTCAACCAACTCGGCCAACTCGAAGAGGCCTTGTCCGCCCGCCCATTGACGCAAAGAGTTGCAGATTTGGCACCGCATGGCGAAGCAGCGAAACGAAAGGGTCACGCGCTTATAAATACGTCCACCACATCTCGCGCCTTCAACCGCATTGTCTGGTCCGCCCTCACCTCCCGGCAGGCCGGTCTTGCCATTGGCAACGAACGGGCCCGCCGTTTCGACCCGGACTATGCCGTGTTCGCCGCAACCGCAGACAACACGCCGGATAGCCTTGAAGCCCTTGCAGACCTGCTGCGCCCCGGCGACGACAGCATCTATCTCATGCAACAAGACACGATCGCCCTGCCCGGCAGGCTCGAAACCATGGCCAGCGCGCCCGGTGTGCTGATGGTCAAACGCCGGGTATGTCCACTCCCTTCAGCGCGGCACGGCATCATCGCACTTGGCGCTGCGGACGCTCCGGAAATGCGCGCGCTGGCGGACTTGACCAAACCCGGACCATTCCGCGCGCGCACTCACGAACTTGGGTGTTTCTGGGGCATTCGGATCGGCGGGCGGTTGGCCGCAATGGCCGGAGAACGGCTCAACCTGGATGGATACACGGAGGTGAGCGGCGTCTGCACGCATCCCGACTTTCGCGGGCGCGGTCTCGCGAGGATATTGTCGGCACATGCCGCAGCACAGATAGAAGCGCGCGGTGACACAGCGTTTCTCCATGCCTATGCGGACAATGAAACTGCCCTAAAGCTCTATCAGAGCCTCGGATTTGATATCGAGGCGCGGATCAGTGTTGCCCAAGTGAAATTGCGGTCAGATCCAAGCTGACTGTTCCTGGAAGTTCCACGAAACAACGTCACCAAGCATGACAAGCCGTTGACGTCCCCGCGTCCCGAAAACTTGCTGCCGTTAGCAAAATGCACTCACGGTTGCTCGACACGTTAAAACTGAAATATACCGGGAGCATCAGAGCCAAATAGATACAAGTATTTAAAATTTCATATTATCAATCATCAACCACACATTTGAGCCAATCATCGTAAAGTCTATATAGATACACGCAAAACAACACAAATCTGACGCTCACACTGGTAAATAATACCGAATTTACTGATTTTATTAATATTATTAAGTTATCGAATTGGTTTTAATTAAATCATCCGGTATTATGATGAAAATAACGACTCACGCGTTGTATGGAGCAGATCAACTGCAGGACAACCGGCTAATCGAGGCTTTCGAGCTGAGGAACCGCCTGTTCAGCACCCAATGGGATTTCAAGGGATACGAAGCCTACCCAACGCTGCATGACCTCGTTCCAGGAACAAAGATTCTTGTCATTTCAACCGAGGATCAAAACGGTGTCGAAACCGTTTTCGGCTGCGTCAGAATTGTTCCGGGCTTACGTAATCCCGATGTCGACATCCAACCTGGCCAGTTGGCTTTCGAAGAAAAATACATGCTCCAGCATGCAAAACTTGCGAAGAAAACCTCCAAACAGCTTCAGAGCAAGCGTCACTTCGATATCCGGGACGTCTTACCGGAGGTCTTGAGGTCCCCTAGTCTCAGTTATGCCGAGATCGGCGGCTACGCAATGGACACGGAGCTGTGCAAAAGGCTGTTCCACAGCAAGGAAGCGTATGTTGCCGCTCGGGATTCGCTCGGTCTGAAGGGGTTCCAGACCGCGCTCGAAATGAAGCTGGATTTCGTCATCGTTGTCGGCCAGGAGAAAACTCTCCGTCAGCAGATAGACTGGATCAGGCGCTTTACCGATCTGGAGCACCGGATCCTGTCTGGCAATTGCCAAGCATATGATGACGTCATGAAGGGCGACCGCCCTTTGGTTATCAACATTAGCAACAAGGTTCGGCTCAATGACGCCTTGCGCCCCTATCGCGGGACATGAGCACGTCTAATCCCAACGTTGATAGCTGCGCATAGCGCTCTGCGGCGGCCAAGATTGAAAAGTACCGAGGCGTGCTCCCAGCCTCCCCAGCAATACTCCCGTTCACCGAGCATTTCTCTGGATGTATGCGTCGCGCAACTGTGCTGTGTCGCAGGCCAAGGCCAGCCCACCTTTGTGGAAGCCGCCATCAAATCGGCAGCGCGTATGAGAGTTCGTGGAGAATATGAGTAAGACTGCGCTCGACTAAGGTCATGCTATTTGAGATTGCATTTGATTGCATTATTGTAATCTTACTGATGATAAAAATGAGATCCATATAATGCGTTTTTTGATCGCTGCCATTTCAGCGTTGGCCGCCACAACCGTGGCATCAGCTGAAACGGTTCGAAGAGAAGTCCCGGCCAACAAAGTGTCCGTGCTCGGAGCAAACTCGACATTCAACAAGTCCACCTGTCTTCCGGGAGAAATCCCGCAATACAAGGTAACCAAGGCTCCAAAGCATGGCGAGGTATCGTTCCGGACCGTGTCCTACAAACTGTCTGAATCAGCCGGGCGCTGTGCCGGAAAGCCCGTGAAAGCGACCGCTGTCGTTTACAAGCCGAAGCGCGGCTACAAAGGTGAA
Organism: Roseibium sp. RKSG952; assembly: GCF_009711355.1. Taxonomy (NCBI): domain Bacteria; kingdom Pseudomonadati; phylum Pseudomonadota; class Alphaproteobacteria; order Hyphomicrobiales; family Stappiaceae; genus Roseibium; species Roseibium sp. RKSG952. The sequence goes on from NZ_SMMF01000856.1 coordinate 3,501, forward strand.
GACACATTCAAGGTCGGTTTCACCATGCAACGCTATTCAAACGCTGCAGGCATCCGCTGGGTCCAGGACACTTACAAGATCACGGTCAAATAGAGGACGGGCCTGTCTCTGAAGCTGATAGTCTGTCTTCCGCAGTCAAGGCGGGACCCTTCCCCGCCTTCTCCGCTTCGGGAATGACGGCTCCCAAGTCAACCGCTCAGAAAATCTGACACCACCTTCGCACGCAGCTTCTTGCCATCGGGATCGGCATCAGTCTTGAAGCGGCACAGGTCTTCGGCCCAGGGGGATGTGCGCACGCGAACGGGCGGATCCTCGTTGGCAACACATGCCAAGACGACATCGGCAACCTCGTCGGGGGTCTGATAGGTTCCCGTTCCCTGACGTCCCTGAATGCCGGACATGTACTTCTCCATTACCGGCGCATAGGCGTCTTCCAGCAGCAGACCGCCGGTATCGGCAACATGCTTCATGATGTTATTGCCGAATTCCGTTGCAATGCCTCCCGGCTCCACAGCTGTGAACTGAAGGCCGAAAGACGGGCCGACATAACTCGCCAGCGACTCGATATAGCCCTCAACCGCGAATTTCGCCGCGCAATAAACCTCGTTGAACGGCTGGCCGACCAATCCGCCTACGGAAGAAATGGCAATGACATGGCCGGACCGGCGGGCCCGCATATGCGGCAGGACCGCCTTGGTGCACCGGACCACACCCATGAAATTGACATCCATCACCCACTGGATGTCCTTTTCACTTGCCTGCTCCGTGGTCCGCACAAAGCCCGACCCGGCATTATTGATCAGAACATCAATACGGCCGTCTGCATCGGTGATCTGCTTGACCGCCGCCTCGACGCTTGCGGTTTTCTGGACGTCCAGTTCCAGAACCTCGACGGCAACGCCTGCCACAGCGGCAGCCTCATCGAGTGCAGTCCGCTTGTCCAGATTGCGCATGGTGGCATAGACCTTGTGACCCGCTTGTGCTGCCTTGACGGCAAGGCTGACGCCGAGCCCGGTGGACGTGCCCGTGATCAGGACGATTTTCTGCATGATGCGCTCCAGATGAGAAACCGGTCGATTAAAGTGCACCGCACATAAGCCCGGCTGTATTCCGGCACAAGCTCATCCGCATTAGTACCTAGGCATCTTGGTACCCGAACCACCAATAGGCCGCCTGGAGATAGGCACTGCGCAGGGCTGGAAAGGGTATTTTCCTTAGAGAGTTACTGAGTATTTGAGGCAGGTCTTCAGGCCGCCTGCGCCCGAGTGCCACTTCCGCAATGCGTTCACCGGACAGCGAACCAAGAGCAATCCCGCTGCCATGCCACGCCATCGCGGCATAAACCCCTTCCATTGCAGGTATGGGACCGACAAAAGGCACAAAATCACGCGCAAGGCACACATGCCCGTGCCAGCTATAGTCAGTCTCGACGTCTTTCCAGGCGGGAAACATCCGGTCGAAATCGGCCCGCGCACTGTCTTTCATGCGCTTGAGCGCCTCCGGGCGTTCCGACAGGCCACCGCGCGTTCCGAACAAAAAACGTCCGTCCGGAAGGAGACGGAAATAGTGCAGAAGCATGCGCGTGTCGGCCGCCATCAGACCCGAGGTCCAGCCCTGCGCAGCCTGCTCCCGTGCGGATAACGGCCGCGTGACCAGAATGTTCGACATGGTCGGCATGATGCGCCCGCGAAGCCAGGCCGGCACCTGCTCATCCGCATAACCATTTGCCGCAAGAATGACTTTTGCCGCCTTGACCCGGCCCTCCGGGGCCACCAGTTCCCATGTTCCTTCCTCACCGGGCGCGATCCCGCTGACCGGCGACCTTGAATAGATATGGACACCCCGTGCCCGCGCCTTCCGCGCAAGCCCCTGCACATATTTCATGGGGTTAAGCGCAAACCCGGCTTTGAGATGCAGACCACCATGAAATTCGGGCCCGGAGATCCCCTCCTCAGCCAGTTGAGTACGGGTCAGGACCCGTGTCTCGACACCGAATTTTTCCTGCATGAAATCCGCATCGGATTTGAAGCCGTCAAAGTCCTTCGGCCGATGGGCGAGATAGATTTCTCCGTCAGAATGGCAATCTGTATCGATTCCAAATGCCTCGAGCCGCCGCGCAACCGTATCGATTGCCTCAAGCTGATAGTCCAGAAAGGCTTTGGTCGCGGCCCACCCGTAGCGGCCGATCAACTCGCCTTCATCAAGGGTACTGCCTCCCAGACAGCAAAACCCGCCGTTCCTCCCGGAGGCGCCCCAGCCAACGCGGGCTGCGTCCAGAACACAAACGGACACACCAGCCCCGGCAAGCGTGATCGCCGCGCTTAATCCCGTAAACCCCGCCCCGATGACCACTGCATCAAACGTGGCTTCTCCAAACAATTTCGGATCTTCTATGATGCGCCCGGCGCTTGTTTCCCAGTAACTGCCGATGTCGAGTTTGTCCGGGTGCGGGCGTTCCGGCATGTGTTTCAGATCCCCAATCGGTCACGCATCGAATACCAGGTCATGGCGAGCACCAGCAGGGGATGACGCAGCGCCGTTCCGCCCGGAAAGGCCGGAACGTTTAGGCGCTCGAATATGTCGAACCGCCCCGAAATGCCGTCAACCGCCTCGGCGCAAATCTGCCCTGCCAAGGTTGCCATGGCCACACCGTGGCCGGAATAACCGCAGGCCGTCAAGACATTGGGAGCGATCCTCGCGAAATAGGGCATGCGCTTGGCCGTGATTGCCAAAGTGCCGCCCCAGCCATAATCGATCCGGATGTCCTTCAATTGCGGATAGATCTCTGTCATGGGCTTGCGGACAAATTCCCTGATGTCGGAAGGAAACCGGTAGCCATAGGTTTCCCCACCCCCGAACAGGAGCCGGTTGTCGGCCGACAGACGGAAGTAGTTGATCACGAACTTGCTGTCGGCTACGGCCACCCTGTCCCGGATCAGGCTGCGCGCATCCTCTTCGGAAAAGGGTTCGGTCGCGACGATGAAATTGTTGATCGGCATGACATGCGCCGCCGTTGTGCCGTCGAGCCTCCCCAGATAACCGTTGCAGCCGAAGACCAGAAAGCCGGCCTGAACCGAGCCGGTTTCGGTTGCAACCGTGACCGTGTCGCCAGCCTCGTAGCCCACCACCTTGCTGTTTTCGAAGATCCGCACACCAGCCGCCTCCGCCGCAGTGGCGAGCCCCAGCGCGTAGTTCAGGGGATGCAGATGCCCGGCGCCCCAGTCGACCATGCCGCCAAAATAGGAAGGGCTGCCGACCATGTGCTGGATCTTGTCGCGATCCACGAACTCCGCATTGTCATAATTGTAGACACGCGCCAGATGTTCGACATAGTCGCGGCTTTCGCCGACCCGGTCTTGCCTGTGTTCGGCATGCAGAACACCCGGTTTGAGATCACATGCGATTTCATGGTCACGGACAAGCTGCAAAAGCAGGCTCATCGATTGCAGCGACAAGTCCCACAGGGCCTTGGCATGGGCCATGCCGTATTGTTGTTCCAGTGCCGTCTGTTCGACCCGCTGACCAGGGCCGATCTGACCGCCGTTGCGGCCGGAAGCCCCCCAGCCAACCTTGTGTGCCTCGAGCAGCGCCACCTTGTAGCCGCGTTGAGCCAGATGCAGTGCGCTCGACAGACCGGTATACCCGCCGCCGATCACGCAGACGTCGCACGTGAAATTCGATTCAAGCCGCGGATAGTCATTCGAACGGTTGGCTGTTGCTGCGTAGTAGGACGGAGGATAGGCACCCTGCTTGTCGTTGGCGGTCAGGAGATCGAGAGACTTGAGCATTTACGGACCTGAGAGGGAGTTTTGTCGTTGGCCGCGCGGTTGGGACCAGCGCGGCACCTTGTTTCATGGCGAACCGGATTTGCAAGTGAATTTTGTGATCACGAATCAATCAGGCAAGCCGCCCGGTCAAATGGCCGCCGGACATGTGGCATGCACAGCGCAAAGACCCGAGCCATCGCCTGCCTCCCGCACCTCCCAAACGAAGCGGGGCAACCGGACTATCGAAGTTGCTCCAGCCATCCGAGGCCATCTTCGACATGTCCGCGCGGCTTGTATTCGGCGCCAATAAAGCCGGTGTATCCGAGGCCGTCCAGAAAGTTGACGATGTACCGGTAATCAACTTCCCCGGTATCCGGTTCGCCCCGGTCCGGAACAGCGGCGATCTGAACATGCCCGATCATCGGCAGCAGGTGTTCAAGCTTGACTGTCAGGTCTCCCTCAATGATTTGCACGTGATAGCAATCAAACAGAAGTTTCAGGTTTGGAAGCTCGAGTTCCGTGATCAAAGCGGCCGCCTGCGTCACCGACCCCACCAGGTATCCCGGCACATCCCGGCTGTTGAGCGGTTCGATCAGGATGTTGACACCGGCCGCGCCGCCCACCGCTGCCGCATGTCGAAGGTTCGCCTTGAAGGTTGTCCGGGCCGCCTCGCCCAAGGCCTTGCCTGCCATGACATGGACCGCACCCGCCCCGATTTCAGATGCATAGGCAACGGCCTGATCGATGACTGCCTGAGCCTCCTCTTCCCGGCCCGGCAAACCACACAATCCGAACTCACCGGAAGACATGTTACCGGGCCGGGTGTTCAGCGACAGCATGGTGAGACCGGTCTCGGCAAGGGCGGCCCGTACGTCTTCCGGCGCGACGTCATACGGAAAATGGCATTCGACAGCATCGAAGCCGGCACGTTTTGCGGCCCGGATTGCTTCGGGCAACGAGAGTTCTGTCCAGAGAAATCCGAGATTTGCCGAAAAACGGGCCATGTTCAGTCTTTCCAAACGGGAACGGGTTGCCTAGTGGATAGGACAAGCATCAACCACGCAAGCCATAAAACCATGACCAACCACACCTCCCATCCGTTTCTCAGACCGTTGTGGCGCCGAATTCTTCTGGTCCTGTTCTGTTTCGGCTGGGCAGGCGTTGAGTTCTACAACGACGATCAGACCTGGGGTCTGATCACACTGGCCATCGCGGCCTATGCAATCTGGTCGTTTCTGATCAGCTACCCGCGGCAAGACAGTGAAAACGGGGATTTGGACAAGCCCTAAGAGGGCTCGGACACCTCCGTCTTCAACCAATCGCAAAACACCTGTGCTTCGAGGCTGAGGGCGCGGCGCGGACCGGGCGTTACCAGATAATGGCTGTGCGCGCTGATAATCCTGTGGTTACAGGAGCGCATCAGACGCCCGTCATCCAAATAAGGCCTGGCGAGGCTTTCCAGAACAAGCGCATGCCCCAGACCTTGCGCCGCCAACTCCAGGGCGGACAGCGTCTGGTCCACCTGCAATCCTGAAATACGCTCCCCCGGATCCCGGTCAAATGTCCGGAAAAAACTCTCCCACGTATCGAGCACTCCCATGATGTCGAGCCGTGGAGCCTCCGCAAGCTGGCCAAGCAAATCTCCGGTCCAGGCCAGTGCCAATTCGGGATGACAGACCGGAATGACGGGATCGTTGTAGAGAAGCTCCACCACCCCGTCGCTCCAGCTGCCGTCCCCGAAACGGATGTCAATCCCGAGCTGGTCCGGGTTCAGCGTCTCCGCCCATGAGGCGGAAATCATCTGAAGCGGGATATCCGGATGAGTTTCGTGGAACCGCTTCCAGCGCGGGATCATCCAGAGCTGGCCAAAGCTGTTGAGACACCGGAAGCGCACCGGCCGGACGTCGCGCTGACCAAACACGCTGACAGTGGCAATCGACAGATCGGCAAAGGCCTTGGCTACGGACGGCAGATAGGTCTGGCCGAGCCGTGTCAGCTCCAGAACCCGGTGATTGCGGTCAAACAGCGGATAGCCGAGATGTTCCTCCAGCGACCGGACCTGATAGCTGACCGCTGCCGGTGTGATCAGTAATTCTTCCGCCGCACGGGTGAAGTTGCCGAGCCGGGCCGATGCCTCGAATGCGCGTAGCCAGTTGAGCGGCGGCAGGTTTTGGCTCATCCAACCCTTCCTTCAAAATATTCCAAGGTCAGACCAAATCATTTTTCGTTTTCAAAATCGAGCCTGCACTGCAACTTTAATGGGTAGTGATCCGTTCTGGACCGGTTAGGCACATGGACGACAACAGCTTCGACTACATCATTGCAGGAGCCGGATCGGCAGGCTGTATCCTGGCCGAGCAGCTTTCGCGAGACCCGTCGATACGCGTCCTGTTGCTGGAGGCAGGCGGCAGTGATCGTTCGCCCTGGGTGTCGCTTCCGCTTGGCTACGGCAAGCTCCATACCGACCCGAACCGCACCTGGCAGTTCCTGACGGAACCGGACGCGGGTCTTGCCGGGCGCCGGATCAAATGGCCGCGCGGACGTCTGATCGGCGGTTCCGGTTCGATCAATGCCATGGTCTATTGCCGGGGTCTGCCGTCCGATTTTGACGACTGGGCAGCCTCAGGAGCCAAGGGCTGGGACTGGCACAGCGTCAAACCCTGGTTCGAGGCGCTGGAAACACAAGTCTCAGCCGACAACACCAGATCCGGAAGCGGCCCCTTGCATGTTCAGGATGTGTGCGACCAGATCCATCCGGTCAATCGCCATTTCTTCGATGGCCTCAAGGAAATCGGTCTGCCTGTCACCGGCAACATGAACGGCGATGATCCTGAAGGTGGCGGCATCTACCGGATCAATACCAAGGACGGCATGCGCTGCTCCTCGGCGCGCGCCTATCTCGGCACCGCGAAGAAGCGGGCAAACCTGACCATCCTGACCAGGGCCCATGTGCGGCGTGTTGTCATTCGCGACGGGCTTGCCAACGGGATAGAACTGACCGATGGACGCCAGTTTACCGCGAGGGCCGAAGTCATTCTGGCGGCAGGCGCCATCGGGTCCCCGCAGATCCTGCAGTTGTCGGGCATCGGACCGGGAGAGATCCTGCGCGATCTTGGACTTCCGGTACTGACAGACAATCCCAACGTTGGTGGCAACCTTCAGGATCATGTCGGTGTCAGCTACACATTCGAGGCGAACGAACCAACACTCAACGGCACTCTGGCGACCCTACCGGGAAAGGCCGGAGCAGCATGGGCCTATCTTTGGAACCGGAAAGGCCCGCTGTCCCTGAGCGTCAATCAGTGCGGCGGGTTCGTCCGGAGCTGTCCAAAGCTCAACCGGGCAGATCAGCAGCTCTATTTCAACCCTGTCAGTTACAGGGTCATCGCCGAAGGATCGCGCACCAAGGTGATGATCGACCGGTTTCCCGGGTTTCTCATTTGCGCCCAGCCAACCCGTCCGACCAGCCGGGGGCGGATCGATATCGCAGGCGCCGACCCGGCCCAGGCTCCCTTGATCCGGCCGAATTCACTCTCGACAGAGGAAGACAGGCGCGCAGTCGTCGCGGGAGGCCGCTTGTGCCAGTCGATCATGAACACACAGGCTCTCAAACGGCTTGCCAAGGCGCCCGCCGGACCTGATCTGATGTCCCTCAACGATGACGCGCTTCTCGCCGATTTCCGGGAGCGCGCCACCACCGTGTTTCACCCGGTATCCACCTGCCGCATGGGCGTGGATCCGGAAAGCTCGGTCACCGACAACCGCTTGAAGGTTCACGGTGTTGATCGCCTCAGGGTGATTGACGCGTCTGCCTTTCCGAATATCACTTCGGGTAATACCAATGCCCCGACCATGATGCTGGCGCTCAAGGGCGCAAGCATGGTTCTAGAAGACAGAAAGCGAGTTCTTTCATGAGCGCCCAGCAACTTGCCGACAGCTATCTCCAGTCCGGCCGGATCGGAAACCTGCCCGGCGGCCATTTCATTGATGGCAAGTCCGTTGCCGGCTCCTCCGGCAAAATGATGGAGAGCTTTGACCCCGCCCGAGCGGAAGCTTTCGGCACATTCACCCTCGGAAGCGCCGCCGACATGGACAGGGCCATCGCGTCTGCCGAAAAGGCCGCCGCCCATTGGCGGACAGTCGCGCCATCCGAACGCTGCCGGATCCTGAACGAGGTTGCCCGCGTGTTCCGCGACAATACCGACCGGCTGGCCGTGCTTGAAACCGTCGACAGCGGCAAGACGCTCGCCGAGGCGCAAGGCGATGTCGCAGGCTCCGCGCGGCTGTTTGAATATTATGCCGGGGCTGCCGACAAGCTCGACGGGCGGTCTGTCAATCTGGGACCGGCCAACACCGCCTTCACCGTGCGCGAACCGGTCGGTGTGACCGGCCATATCATTCCGTGGAACTATCCGACCTCGACCTTTGCCCGCGGGGTCGCCCCTGCCCTTGCCGCCGGGTGTTCCGTCGTTGCAAAACCGGCTGAAACGACACCCTACACCGCTCTTGTGATGGCCGAACTCCTGAGCGACGCCGGCGTACCCGACGGGCTGGTCAACGTGGTGACGGGACTGGGGTCGGACGTCGGCGCGCAAATGGCCAAGGACCCGCGTATCAGGCAGCTGACCTTTACCGGTTCGGTCAACACCGGTGTCAATGTCATGCAGATGGCCGCCCCCAATGTTACCCGGCTGACACTGGAACTTGGCGGCAAGTCGCCGTTGATCGCATTCGAAGACGCAGACCCGGAAAAGGTTGCCGACGGATCGTTCTGGGCGATTTTTTCCAATTCCGGTCAGATCTGTTCGGCAGGCTCGCGCCTCATTGTGCACAGGTCGATCCGCGATGATGTCATTGACCTGCTGGTTCAAAAGGCAAAGGCGCTGAAAGTCGGCCACGGGCTCAAAAATCCGGATATGGGCGCGGTCAATTCCGACCTGCATCTCGGCCGGATCAAGGCCCATGTCGACGCGGCCAAGGCGCGCGGCCGGGACATCCTGACCGGCGGCAACACGACCACCGATCTCGAAACCGGTCTCGGCTGGTTCTTCGAGCCGACCATAATCGCCGACCTGCCGCTGGACGATCCGGCTGTACAGGAAGAGATTTTCGGTCCGGTGCTGGCGGTTCAGGTGTTCGACAAGGAAGAAGACGCGATCCGGCTTGCCAATGGAACGGAATTTGGTCTGATCGGCAGCGTCTATACCCGTGATGTCGGCCGGGCGATGCGCGTTGCAGCCGCGCTCGATTGCGGTCAGGTCTCGGTCAACGACTATTGGGCCGGCGGCATCGAACTGCCATTTGGCGGCAACCACAAGTCCGGCTTTGGACGCGAAAAAGGCTGGGAAGGCCTCGACGCCTATACCAAGGTGAAGAGCATCACGATTTCCAATGCGAGCTAGAGTACCAATCTGCCAACTTGCGCCATAAAGTCCCGTCGCTGGAGCTTTGCCGCGCAAATCGCCCTTTTGTCATCCCGGACAGAGCGCAGCGACGATCCGGGATCGGAGAGCCCCGGATATCGGTTATTTCCCCGGTGCACCGATCCCGTCTCGCGCGAGCGCCTGACCGGGATGGCGGCACGCAAGACTTGAAATCCGCCTTCTTAAATGCCCCAATTGGTTCATTGGTCATACGAAAGCTCCAACCATGCAGCTCCAGACAATCGAAACCTTCGTGGTCGGAAATCCGCCGCCGCGCCATGGCGGCAGGTACTTCATCTTCGTCAAGCTGCAGACCGCCTGCGGCATCACCGGCTATGGCGAAATCTATAACGCCACCTTTTCCCCCGGCCTGGTCGCAAAAATGGCCGAGGACGTGTTTGCCCGCCAGTTCGAAGGCGCCGACCCGCATCACATCGAGCGGCTGTGGCACAAGACCTACGGCGCAGGCTACACCATGCGCCCGGATGTTACGGTGATGGGGGTCCTGAGCAGTCTGGAAATGGCTTGCTGGGACATAATCGGCAAGGCGGCGGGCAAGCCCGTTTACGAGCTTCTCGGCGGCCAGGTGCATGAAAGGCTGCGCTCCTACACCTATCTGTATCCACCGGCAGGCGACGTCTATCCGGACCCGGCCAAACCCAATGTCTACAACGATCCCCACCTGGCAGCAGAGGCAGCGGTGAAGGCCGTGGAGCAAGGCTTTACCGCGGTAAAGTTCGATCCCGCAGGGGCCTACACGATCTATGACGGCCACCAGCCAAGTCTTGAGGACCTTGAGCGGTCTGAAAGCTTCTGCCGGGAAATCCGGGCTGCGATCGGCACCAGCGCAGACCTGCTGTTCGGCACCCATGGCCAGTTTACGGTGTCGGGCGCCAAGCGGCTGGCCCGTCGGCTTGAGGCCTACGATCCGTTGTGGTTCGAAGAGCCGATCCCGCCAGAGTCCCCTGAAGACATGGCCAGGGTCGCAAACGCCACATCAATCCCGGTGGCGACCGGCGAGCGGCTTTGTACAAAGTACGAGTTCTCACGGGTTCTGGCGGCAGGCGCGGCCTCGATCCTGCAAATGAACCTCGGCCGGGTGGGCGGTTTGCTCGAAGCGAAGAAAATTGCCGGCATGGCCGAGTGCCACTCGGCCCAAATCGCGCCGCATCTTTATTGCGGACCGCTGGTCGCTGCCGCCAACATCCAGCTTGCCACCTGCAGCCCGAATTTTCTGGTGCTGGAATCAATCCGGACCTTCGACGGCTTCTTCTCCGAGCTTCTCAACCATCCGATCCGCTGGGAAAACGGCTACATCCTCCCCTCCCCGGAACCGGGACTTGGCCACGATCTCAATGAGGAGGTCGCCCGCGCAAACCCCTATCTCGGCACGGAGCTTCATCTCGGTTTTCAGGAAACCCCGGCCCTGCCGTTGTGATAGAACCCGCGCAGAAAACCTTAAGCCGGAAGCTCGCCCGTTTTTAACCAGTGCGCACAAGCCGGGCCCAGCTCGGCTTCCGCACGCGCCTCATAGGCCTTGCTGTCCTCATCCGGCAGAATTCCCTGCCAACGGTTGTTCGTTCCCTTGTAAATGAAGCTCTGCGCACCGCCTTCCCAAAAAATACCACGAAGCGGCGCGGCCTTCTCTGCATTGGCCTTCATCCAGTCAAATCCGGAATGGGCCACAGCGGCGGAGATCACAGCGTCACTTTTGTCCATTTCCAGAAAATCAGCGAGGCGCCGGATCGCCGCCTCCCGGTCAGCCTTCAGATCTGCAGAGTGAATGAAAAAAACATTCGGCAATTCACGAAGCGCCCACCATGAACGCAGCGTGTCCCAGATTGACCAAAACGGCTCACCATCCCGGGCAAGCCAGTTCCGGAAGAAGTCGACGGCGTCCCCCGTTGGCCGCTGCAGAGCGGGCCTAACCCGCCCCGGCGCATCGTTTAGGGTCGAATACCACATGTCGTTGGCATTGACGTAGTGGTTCCACAAGCTCCAGACAACGTCGCGGCCGTCTCGCGCAATGAATGTGTATTTCGCGGTATCGGAGAAGACGAGTGCGTCAACAGGCAAGTGGGTCTTGATAAACCGCCGGTAGGTTTGCACCTCAAGCGCAGCGAGTTTCATGTCTGCAGACGGCACCCGAAGGTCGAGCCAAGGCGACAGATCAGCGACCGAAACATCGGGATCACCATCGAAGATCAGCTGCCCGACGATTTGTTGCATCCACGTCGAACCCGACTTGCAATAACTTGCCATGATAATATCGTCACGACGAAACCTGAAGTCGTTCCAGACAGTCGAATCGAAATGGTGATTGTGAAGTTCCCGGGTTTTTTCCGGCAGAAGGCCCGTCGAACACATATCCACTTCTCCGCCGTTGTCGATCACTTCTGGAGATGGGGTGTCAACCTGCGCCAATCAACTGACGCAAAGATGCCCTTCCTGTCGGAAAGTGATGGCCAACCCGCAACAAGGTTCGGTTCGACGGGCCGGTTTTAATAGCGTCGCCTGATCAGCCTTCGCGCTTGCGCCATTTCGCTTGATCATAGCGGGAGGGTTGATGCTGCCTCACCAGCCTGCAACTCAACTGTCTTCATGCGCTTCCACACGCATTTCACGCCCCAGCCAGTCCAGAAAATCGGCAATCACCACCTCGTTGCGCTGGCAGTAGGACCATTTCTGATGCCGGCGCACGGTGATGAAACCCGCCTGTTTCAAAAGATCCAGATGACGGCTGGCTGTGGGCTGGGCAATGCCAAGCGCTTGCGCGATCAGGGTCATACAGACGCCGAATGCGGCCGGATCTGCCGACCATTGCCCGGAAAAACGGGTTTCCGGATCTGCCAGCAGTTTCAGGATCTGCATCCGGGGTGCGCTGGCCATCGCCTTCAGTTGTGTTGATCTGTCCATCGGCCTATCATATAGTCAATTAGCCAAATGACAATATGGGAGGCAGCATGCTGGACTTGCCGAACACCTCGATCATCGAAGGCAACGCCATCCGGTGGGGCGTTTTTGGTGACGGACCGCCACTGGTCGCGATTCACGGCACGCCGTTTTCATCACAGGTCTGGCGCCGGATCGTGCCGCTTCTGGCTGAGGAGTTGGAAGTCTATGTTTTCGATCTCGCAGGATATGGCCAGTCGGAAATGCGCCCCGGCCAAGACGTGTCGCTCGGAATGCAGAACCGGGTGTTTGCCGCCCTTTTCAGGGAATGGGCGCTGGACCGGCCCCATGTGCTTGCCCATGACTTTGGCGGCGCAACAGCCTTGCGCGGCCATTTCCTCAATGGCCTGCTCTATGCTTCGCTGATCATCTTCAATGCGGTCGCCCTCAAGCCCTGGGGCTCACCCTTTGTCCAGCATGTCCGCGCGCATGAAGCCGCCTTTTCCGGCATGCCCGATTATATGCACCGGGCGCTGCTCAGGACCTATCTGCAAACCGCTGCGCATCAGCCACTGACCGAAGAAGCCGTCGAAATCTATTCCGCCCCCTGGTGCGGCCCGGCCGGTCAACCCGCCTTTTACCGGCAGATCGCCCAGATGGATCAGCGTTATACAGATGAAATCGAACGGCTCCTTGCGCCGCTCGATTGCCCGGTCCGGGTGCTATGGGGCGAAGAAGATACCTGGATACCAATCGAAAAGGGCCATGCGCTCGCACAGCTTGTCAGCAAGAGCCCCTGCCAGCCCATCCCCGGAGCCGGGCATCTGGTACAGGAAGATCGCCCGGAAGCCATCGTTGCCGCTGTGTTGAGGCAAGTGTCAAAGGGGTGAGACCAATCGGGAGAACATTGACACTACCAGCCGCCAAACATCCCGCCGGTTTTTTGCCTGAACGGAAAAGACGGCGGAAATACCCGCCGTCCATCCAAGCAAGTCAATATGGAAGCAAACCAGCCGGTCAATTGCGCTGCTGCATTGCCCTCACCTCACGAATTCGCCTCAGGCAAAGTCTTCCCAGTCATTGCTGCCGTAGATGATGTAGCCTGTTCCCGGGGCATCGTCATATTCAACATATGGAGCGCCAGCGAATATGTCCTCAATTCCGTCGTTGTTAAGATCAAATCCGCTAACAAGACTGTATTCACCAAAATCACTCTCGTCGGATGCAGACATCGTGAAACCTCCGACACCTTCTGCAACGTTCTCAAAATACAAGCCTGACGGGACCTCTTCCTGTCCGAAGACAACATATACTTGGTTATCAAGGTCATCATCATCCAGGTCGTAAGTCGTAATGATGAGGTCGTCATAACCATCACCATTCGCGTCCCCCATTGCCACGGTCCCGGTATAGTATTTGGTAGAAGAATCCTCAAACTGGATTGCGTAGCCGCCGTCGCCCTCGACTATGTTTTCGAGTTCGATAACAGCTCCCAGGTCTTCCCCGCCCAGGATTACAAACGCAGTTCCATCGGCAGTGTATTGCGTTGGCAGCAGGATATCGTCATAACCATCTCCGTTGACATCGCCATTGGCGGCAACCGAACCGCCGATACCGTCACCATCGTAGGTATCCGTGATGCCTACGATCTTGGTAACGGTTTCACCGTCGGCGCTTTCAGTCAGGTTGATCGCTTCGGTAACATCGGGAAGGCTTTCCGATCCGTAAAAGATGTAGGCACCGCCTGTTTCTATGTCACTGTCAGAATCCGGCGAGGCTGTTTGAGCGCCGAGGACAAGGTCTTCAAATCCATCACCATTCACATCGCCGGAAGACAAACTCCAACCTCTCCCAATCTGCTCTCCATCAGTGGTAAACGCGAAACCGCCATCGCCGTTCTCGATGTCCTCGTAGTAGATCGCATCGGGAACGTCGGCTGAACCTTCTACAACGTAGACATCACCGTTTGTTTCATCCTCCGTGTTTTCATCATCAAACCCGATCACCAGTTCATCATAACCATCGGCATCAAGATCCACGGTTGTCACGGAGACATCCCCAAGAACAATGTCCGGATCGACCTCGTATGACAGCTTAAAACCCCCTTCCCCAGTCGCAACATCGTCGAGACTAACGGAGTCAAGCGGTTCACCTGTTCCTAAAACCACATAGGCGTCAGTACCATAGCCTGCGATCAACAAGTCCTCATACCCATCACCGTTGAAATCGCCGAAAGCCACATGCTCACCTATCGCGATATCTTCGCCGTCTGTTTCGGGTGTGATTTCGAATCCGCCAATCCCATCAGCAACATCAGAAAGGTCGATATCCGGCAGCCCGCCTTCTTCACCGTAAATCAGATAAACGCTCCCTTCCTCATCATCTGTGCCATCTGCAGAAATCACGAAGTCGGTATAGCCATCTCCGTTAAAATCACCGGCTGCAGCAGCGATGCCTGTGTGATCGCCATCTTCCTCACCTTCGATAACCACCCCGGTTCCGTCTTCCGCGCTGATTTCGTCAAGCGTTACCGTGTCCAACCCTGCGACCTTGACGTCATTGACATAGACATCCAGC
>NZ_SMMF01000580.1:0-2095 GCF_009711355.1 Roseibium sp. RKSG952
CGATGGTGCGCCATCGGATGAAGACACGGTCACCGACTTGCCAGCCCGTAATTTCGTCTCCTGTGGCGGATAGGCATAGATCCTCTGGAATGACCGCTTGACCGGTTCGGCGGGACCTTTCGCGACAAGACCGCCAAGGGCGTCAAGGTCATCAAGCAGCTCCTCGTCTTCCCTTGAGATGCTGTCGAAAACCGCCCACTGTCCGGGTTTGACTTCGCGCCGATGAAACATGCCGAGGTTGAATAGAAGCTCCCGATGGTCCTCTGTCAGGTTTGCAGCGGCCAACAGTGCCCGCAAACTGGCAACCTTTTCATCTTCTTCGTGCTCCCTGTCGTCACCAGCCTTGCCGGGAACGGGCCATTCCAGATGCGGGCGGATGCTTACAAGCCAGTCGCGCAGCTTTTCCGTCGAAACACAGTCAATGCGGTTATAGTCCTCGATCTCGTCCAGAATCGCCTGGTCCCGGGTATCGCGCCATGCTTCATAGGCGATGACCGATCCGCCCGCGGTCTTGACCTCACCGACCCGCTCAAGATCGTAGAAAACCTCCATCGACTTGATCGAGTAGTTCGGCTCCGAGGCGATCAGACAACCGCGTACCACGGCATAAAGATCAACGAATCTCTGCTCTGTCTGCAGTTTGTCGAGAAAGGCTTCGCCGATCCCGTATTTGGTCGTCAACCGGCGCAGAGCGGTGACCTCGTAGGGCGCATAATGATAGATCCGCGCTTGCGGAAACGCTTCCAGACGCACCCGGAAAAAGTCCAGCAATCCGGCAAGGCTTTCCGCTTCAGCTTTGTGATCATGAGCCCAGAAGGCCTTGAACGTGCCATCGAACCAAAGTCCGTGCAAATACTCCAATCCGCCTTCGAAATACGGATCCCCCTCAATGTCATAGAAAACATCTCCCGGCCTTGGCTCGGGCAGCAGATCAAATCCCTTGCCTGGCTGATGTGGACGGAATTCGAAAGCCGGCGCACCTGATTTGCGCGCGTGTTGAAGGCGAGCCTGTGCCCGAAGCCGATCCAGCGTATCCGGCGCCATTCCCCGCACCGGGCCGTCGCTGCAGGCAACGGCTTCCATCGTCTTGAGCCCGACCGCTTCAAGTTTCCGGACCTGGCCCCTTGTCACATTGGCGATATTGTAAAGGCTGTCGTGATGCTGCCAGACCTCATCACAGTGCAACCGCCACCGGCACAGGCCGCAGTCGCTGCAAGGAACCGGCCGGGTTGGCACCGGCGCTTCAACAAAGCGCTCGAACCTTTGCCTGACGCTGCGCGCATAGTGCTGATAGTCAGCCAGACGCAGACTGACCTTTCGTCCGTCGCCCAGAAGAACATGTGCCATTTCGGGCGCAACGCCCTGAATGGACGCCAGAAGGTCCGAATAAAGCGCCAATTGCAGAACGTGCTTCGGGTGAACCGACCGCTTGAGCTTGGTATCGATCACTTCATAGCTGAAAGTCCCAAGCGCGGACGGTTTTTCAACCCTGATCAGGAAATCCGACCATCCGCCCCAGTTGCCCGACAGGAATGCACCTTGAAAAACCGCCGGACGGCCTTCACGAAGCGCCGTTTCCGTCACCTCGGCATTGAACTTCAAACCACCACGGTCAATCTCGACAACAGATCCAAGTTCACGCTTCAAGTCCTCGAGATAAGCGGCTTCATGAGCATCCCCCTGCCCCTGAAGCAGACGCGCATCCTCACTGTCCTCGCAAGGGAACACGTCCTCGCCGTTCAGATAGGCAAGGTCCAGCACCGTCGCGTGACTGCAACCTGAAAACCGCATCAGATCGGAAGCCGAAAACAGGACACCGCCGCCGGACTTTTTCATTGAAGCTCCGAAAAGGAATTTGAACCAGATCCAAGAATTGCTTGAACGGGCCGCACAATCACCAATACGCCATACCCCTGTCAACAACTGACATTCTTGCGCGCGCCTTCTCCAGTGGTATTTATCTCAATTATAATAGGCACTTCATAGCTTGGCCGGTGAAGTAGAACAGGCGTGCCGAGCCCGCTCTTCCTCGGCACGCCTGCGAATTTCGCCGCCGCTTTTGCGGCCGCGCGGCCGGCGAAAACTCGAGCCAGCC
>NZ_SMMF01000858.1:0-18707 GCF_009711355.1 Roseibium sp. RKSG952
GCGGAACGCGCCGCTACGCGGTCAAAGACCTTTGACAATCAATTCCTTATGGCATCATCGCTACTTCTGTGACGTAAGGCAATATTATGCATGTTTTCGTAAACTTTAATATTCAGAGGCCTTAAAGAGGGGCGTTTGAGGCGCGGTCAGCTTCCGGCGCGTATTGCGCGCAAAGGCCAACTCTGACTTTCGATCACGAAAGACGGCAGGCAATTCCAATAAAAAAGGCCGCATCCCTGCGGCCTTTTTCTTGTCTGTCAAATACTGCGTCACACGAAGCGGAACACTGCAATTCCGTAGACAATGGCAATGCCGAGCGGCGCCCAGAGGGGCGTTCCCATCAGTCCCAGCCAGGCCAGGAAGATGAAGGCACTGCCGAGCAGCCAGATGAACAGGCGGTCGCCGCGTGTGGTGTCGAGGCCGAGGACCCCGCGCCGCGGCCCGCCACCGGGAGAGAAATACTCCCAGACACCCATCGACGTGATGCACAGGGCAACGAAGACGAAGAATGCGGCCGTCGGCAAAGTCCAGGCCATCCAGGAAAGACCCATGAGACGTCTCCTTTATCAGACCCGGCCGAGGGCAAAGCCCCGGGCGATGTAGTTGCGGACGAAGTAGATCACGATGGCACCCGGAATGATGGTCAGCGTCCCGGCCGCGGCCAGAAGACCAAGCTCGTAGCCGGAGCTGCTTGCCGTTCGCGTCATCACGGCTGCAATCGGCTTGGCATCGACCGAGGTCAGGGTCTTGGCCAGAAGCAGTTCCACCCATGAGAACATGAAGCAGAAGAACGCGGCCACACCGATCCCGGCGGCAATCGTCGGGATGAAAATCTTCACGAAGAACCGCGGGAAGGAATAGCCATCCACATAAGCGGTTTCGTCAAGCTCTTTCGGAACCCCCGACATGAAGCCTTCCAGGATCCAGACGGCGAGCGGAATGTTGAACAGGGTGTGCGCCAGCGCGACCGCCCAGTAGGTGTCAAACAGGCCGACAGCCGAATAGAGCTGGAAGAACGGCAGGGCGAAGACTGCCGGAGGCGCCATGCGGTTTGTCAGCAGCCAGAAGAACAGGTGCTTGTCGCCCAGGAACCGGTAGCGCGAGAACGCGTAGGCGGCCGGCAGGGCAACTGCCACGGACAACACCGTGTTGATCGACACATAGGCGAGCGAATTCACATAACCCATGTACCAAGTCGGATCGGTGAAGATCGTGATGTAGTTTTCCAGCGTGAATTCCCGCGGCCACAAGGTGAACTCGCCGAGGATCTCGTTGGTGGTCTTGAACGACATGTTCACCAGCCAATAGATCGGCAGCAGCAGGAAGGTAATGTAAACGACTGGAACGAAGCGGCTCATGTTTTTCATCATTTTGCCTCGTTGCGCATCATGACGGTGTAGAAGATCCAGCTCATCAGAAGGATGATCAGGAAGTAGATCAGGGACATGGCCGCAGCCGGTCCGAGGTCGAACTGCCCAAGGGCAATCTTCACAAGGTCAATGGACAGAAGGGTCGTGGAGTTGCCGGGCCCGCCGCCGGTCAGAACAAACGGCTCGGTGTAGATCATGAAGCTGTCCATGAAGCGCAACAGGATTGCGATCGTCAGAACACTCTTCATCTTCGGCAACTGGATGTAGCGGAAAATCGCGAGTGGCTTGGCACCGTCGATCTTGGCTGCCTGATAATAGGCATCAGGGATCGAGACCAGACCGGCATAGGCAAGCAGCACCACCAGCGAGGTCCAGTGCCAGACATCCATCAGGATCATGGTGAACCAGGCATCGCCGACCTGACGGGTGAAGTTGTAGTCGAACCCGATGGCGTTCAGCGTCCGGCCCAGAAGACCGATATCCGGCAGGGCGAAGATGTTCCACATCGCACCGACCACGTTCCACGGGATCAGCAGCGGCAGAGCCATCAGGATGAGGCAGACGGGAACCCACGGGCCCTTTTTCGGCATTGTCAGCGCGATCAGGACACCCAGCGGGATCTCGATCAGAAGAATCGAGAAGGTGAACAGCATCTGGCGGCCGAGAGCTGCGTGGAAGCGCTCGGAAAGCAGAACCTGCTCGAACCACATGACACCGGCCCAGAAGAACGTGTTGTCACCAAACGTTTCCTGCACCGAATAGTTCACCACGGTCATCAGCGGAATGAGCGCGTTGAAAGCGACCAGCGCGAGAACCGGAATGACAAAGAACCAGGCTTTCTGGTTTTCGATCTTGTTCATGATGAGTGTCCCCCGCGGACCAGCCAACCGTCGCGATAGACCTGTGTATGGTCCGTCTTGAAGGCCAGGTTTGCGTGTTTTTCAGGGATTGCGACGCCTTCGGGAACGAGCAGCTTGATGCTCTGGTCGCCCCGGCGGGTGTCGACGATCTGGAACCGTCCGGCATCGGACACCTTGGCGATCTCGACCGGCACGCCCGCATCCGTTTCGGAAAAGCTCACGAATTCCGGCCGAACGCCGATTTCAACGCCATTTCCGTCCTTGCAGGACGCAGCGTTCCAGCTGTCAACTTCGATACCGTCATAAAACGCCTTGCCGCCCTTCACTTCACACGGCAGCACGTTCATGCCCGGCGATCCGATGAAGTGTCCGACAAACGTGTGTTCGGGACGTTCGAACAATTCGACCGGCGTACCAATCTGCACGACCTGGCCCGCATTCATCACCACAACCTTGTCGGCGAAGGTCAGCGCCTCGGTCTGGTCGTGGGTCACGTAGATCATGGTGGTGCGGACCCGCTGGTGCAGTTCCTTCAGCTTGGACCGCAGCTGCCATTTCAGATGCGGGTCGATCACGGTCAGCGGTTCGTCGAACATGATGACATTGACATCGGTACGGACCAGTCCGCGGCCGAGCGAGATCTTCTGCTTGCCGTCCGCCGTCAGACCGGAAGCCCGGTTGTCCAGCGTCGAAGTCAGGTCGATCATCTCCGCGATTTCACGGACCCGCTTGTCGACTTCCGCCTCGGCCACGCCGCGGTTGCGCAGCGGGAAGGCCAGATTGTCGTAAACGGTCATGGTGTCGTAGACGACCGGGAACTGGAACACCTGCGCGATATGGCGCTGGTCCGGTGCCAGCTTGGTAACATCGTCGGCATCGAACAGGATCTGACCATGGCTCGGGGTCAGAAGGCCTGAAATGATGTTCAAGAGGGTGGTCTTGCCGCAACCGGAGGGGCCGAGCAGCGCGTAGGCACCGCCGTCTTCCCATTCGACATCCAGTTGTTGCAGGGCGTAATCCGTCGGCTTGGACGGATTGGCCTTGTAGCTGTGGCGCAAGCCCTTCAGCGTGATTTTTGCCATGCCGGCTTCTCCAAATTCCTGCCGCGGTTACCCGGCGACCAGTTTGCCGGATTCGTCGAAATAGAATGCCTGTGAAACATCGGCATAAAGCTTTTCGACTTCCCCGACTTCCACCGGATGCACCCCATGCGCCTGGGACACCCAGGTCCGGCGGCCCAAGGTAAAGTGGGCGACACTTTCCGACCCGCTGATTTCGGTCACGAGCACTTCGCCGCTGACCTCGATCGGCTGGCCACCGGCCTTGACCGGCGTGACGTGATGCGGGCGCAGCCCCATCGTGTAATGACCATCCGGCAACCCCGCCGCAGCCCCTTCGGCGGTCCATTCACCGCCACCTGCAAGCTTGATCATCTTGCCGGACTTGGTGATGTCGCCATGGTTGATCGGCGGTTCGGAGAAGACTTCCGCGCTGATCAGATCCTTGGGCTTGCGGTAAATCTCGCTGGTTGGACCGAACTGCGTGACCCGGCCTTGATGCAGGGTCGCGGTGTGGCCACCGAACAGCAACGCCTCGACCGGTTCGGTCGTGGCATAGACCACAACACAGTTCCGGTCGCGGAACAGACGCGGAAGTTCGTCGCGCAGTTCCTCGCGCAGCTTGAAGTCCAGGTTGGCCAGCGGCTCGTCGAGGAGAACAAGGTCTGCATCCTTGACGAGGGCACGGGCCATCGCGGTGCGCTGCTGCTGGCCGCCGGACAATTCGGACGGGCGCCGGTCGAGCATGCCCGAAAGCTTCATCAGCTCGGACATTTCGCCAACGCGTTTCTTGATTTCCGCCTCATTGACGCCTGCGACCCGCAAGGGGGAGGCAATATTGTCGAAGACGGAGAAATTCGGATAGTTGATGAACTGCTGGTAGACCATCGACACGTTGCGCTTCTGCACGGGTGTCTTGGTGACATTCTTGCCGTTGAACCGCAGTTCACCGGTCGTCAGCTTGTCGAGGCCTGCCATCATCTGCATGAGCGTGGTCTTGCCCGACAGCGTGGTGCCGAGGAGGATGTTCAGCCCGCCCGGTTCCAGCTTGAGGTCTGTCGGATAAATATGCTGCTCCGCACCGACCCGCTTGGAGACGTTGATCAATTCAAGAGACATGAGCTTTTCGCATTTCTTGGCACTCGGAACCGTATTCCGGAAGCCTCATCCAGAGGCTCCCGGGGCAACGGATATTATTGCCCCGGGAGTGCTGAGTGCGTCGGGAGGACGCTTAGTTGTCCGACCAGCGTGCGATCAGGTCTTCATACTTGACCGTCACACCCTGCGGCTTTTCGTTTTCCAGCTTGGCTTTTGCGCCGCCCTTGCCGAGCCACTCGGACGGATCCTTCGGCTCGTTCAGACGCGGGCCACAGCCGCCGTAAGTGTCGTTGCGCTCGTCCGCACGCTGCATGCGCGACATCACGATGTCCATCTCTTCGGCGAGACGGTCCATGGCTTCCTGCGGCGTGAAGGCACCGGAGTTCACGTCACCAATCTGCTGCCACCAGATCTGGGCCAGCTTCGGGTAGTCCGGAACGTTGATGCCGGTCGGGGTCCACATGACCCGGTCCGGAGAGCGGTAGAACTCGACCAGACCACCGAGGTCAGGAGCGCGTTCGGTGAAGCTCTCGTGACGAACGGTACTGTCACGGATGAAGGTCAGACCCACGTGGCTCTTCTTGACGTCAACCGTCTTGGAAGTGACGAACTGGGCGTAGAGCCATGCAGCCTTCGCACGATCGGTCGGCGTGGACTTCAGGATCGTCCAGGAACCGGCATCCTGATAGCCGAGCTTCTGGCCTTCTTCCCAGTACGGGCCCTTCGGAGACGGGGCCATCCGCCACAGCGGCTTGCCTGCATCGTCAACCGTGTTGTTGCCGTCGCTCTTCGGTGCCACCATGGATGCGGTGAACGCGGTGTACCAGAAGATCTGCTGGGCAACGTTGCCCTGGCTCAGAGCCGGCAGGGACTGGTAGAAGTCATAGTCTGCAGCGCCCGGAGGTGCATACTGACGCAGCCATTCGTCCCACTTGCGGATTGCGTAGACAGCTGCCGGGCCGTTTGTAGCGCCACCACGGGAGACCGATGCACCGACCGGGTTACAGGAACCCTCGTCCATGCGTATGCCCCACTCGTCGATCGGGCGGCCGTTCGGAAGACCTTTTGAGCCGGCACCGGCCATGGAAAGCCATGCATCGGTCATACGCCAGCCGAGATCCGGAGCGCGCTTGCCGTAGTCCATGTGACCGTAAACGCGGACGCCGTCGATTTCCTTCACTTCGTTGGTGAAGAAGTCGGCGATGTCTTCATAGGCCGACCAGTTGACCGGAACACCGAGATCGTAGCCGTATTTCGCCTTGAACTGCTCCTGCAGGTCCGGACGATCGAACCAGTCCTTGCGGAACCAGTAAAGGTTCGCGAACTGCTGGTCGGGCAGCTGATACAGCGCACCATCCGGGCCAGTGGTGAAGGAAGCACCGATGAAGTCCTGGATATCCAGGGCCGGGTTGGTGATATCCTTGGCTTCGCCATCCATCCAGTCGGACAGGTTCACCGCCTGCTGAAGGCGTGAGTGCGTGCCGATCAGGTCGGAGTCGTTGATGTAGGCATCGTAAAGGTTACGATTGGTCTGCAGCTGCGTCTGGACAGCCTGCACCACTTCCCCTTCCCCGAGGAGCTGGTGGTTGACCTTGATGCCGGTGATTTCCTCGAATGCCTTGGCAAGCGTCTTGGATTCATACTCGTGCGTCGGAATGGTCTCGGACAACACGTTGATTTCCATGCCGCGGAACGGTTCGGATGCATTCACGAACCACTGCATTTCCTGCATCTGCTCTTCTTTGGAGAGCGTGGACGGCTGGAATTCGTTTTCAATCCACATTTGAGCTTCTTCCATGCCGGCCTGAGCCGCACCGGAATAAGCCAAGACGGCCGCGGCGGCGACCGCGGACAAGAATCTCTGCTTCATTAGGTCCTCCCTAAGTATTCCCGCTTTTACGGGTAAAACGAATATCAGGCGAAACAAAATGAAGGTCAATGGAAAATTGGACTTGCGTTTCGGGGATTGGCCTGCGCGTAGGTGCCCTGTTTATGGCCAGAAGCGGAAAAAGTCCTTTTCCTTCAAGCGCCCAGAACATCACCGGCGATCATTCGACGCCGAATCCGGCTGTCACAGGATCGTCAAAATTTGTGCATTTTCCGGCATCATCAAAAAGACTGAGTGTGCCCGATACCGAAACGACGCGCGCCGAGAAGCCGTTCTCACTTACAACCCCGGTTATGGGATCATTGCACCGGTAAACGTCTCGCGCCACCTCGAAATGAAGATTTCGCGCTTGCCCCGGTCAAGTGCCACAAGCAGGGCGGGGCGTAACTCGATGAGCCGCAAAGCGGTTTCACCGCCAGACGGCAGTTCGAGACTGCCCTCCCCGTCTTCTCCGAACCGGACATTGAGATGCGCTTCGTCAAGCGCCCGTTGCCCGTCCGCCGACAGGAGAAAATCCAGGAATTGCCGGGCCCCGGCCACAGACTTAGCGGTTTTCGGGATCATTGCGGCGCGGGACAGGACCAAAGTGTAATCTTCAGGAGCAATCACACCGATACGAGGGTCGTTTTGCGCCCGAAGCATCGCATAGGACCCAAGCACATTGTAGGCGACAAGATAGGTTCCTTCGGCCACGCCGGTGATGATCTCCGACGAGCAGCAGGTGGCAACGCCGCCGGTTCGTGCAAGCGATTCGAGCAGGGCCCCGAACGTGGTCGCTTCCTGCGCATCCATGAAGGCAAACAGATATCCGAGACCGGACGTCTCGATATCGTAAGTCGCAACCTTTCCCGCATAGCGGCTGTCGAAGGGCCTCAACAGATCGATGATCTCGAATCGGGAACGCGGCACTTCCTCGAGGGGCACCAGATCGCGGTTATAGACGATCACGGCCGGTTCCCGCGTCACGCCATAGAGTTCATCACGCCAGTTCAACGCTTCGGGAACGCGGGCCGTCTCCGCCGAAACATGAGGCTGCGCGCAGGCGTCATTGACGAGCCGGACCATTTGCTGAACGGCAGAGCTGATGATCAAGTCGGCAAAGAACGCACCACTCAAACATGCCTCCTCCATTGCGTCGTATAGCCGGTTCGAACCCCATTGCATGTAGTCGATGGACATCTGCGGATTGGACTTGCGGAAAGCCTCGATGACAGGCTCGAAAACGGCAATGTCGGTGGTGCTGGCAATCGTAAGCGTCTCCGGTGCCGTCCCGGGTCCGTACTGCGCAACGGCTTCCTGCGCCGACACGGCATCCGGCATGCCGATTGGCATGGCTGCGCTTAAAGAAAATACCAAGGCCACAACTGGAGAACTGACGCGCAAGCCCGCCGTTTTCTTCTTCGGCAAGGACAACCGGATTGCGGCAAAACACTCCCCGGTCTCCGATTGCTCGAACGAAAACCGTCCTCCATGCGCCCGGACAACAGAAGCCACAATCGACAATCCGATCCCGGCCCCTGTCCGGCGGGTCGAGCCGCCCGATTGAAACCGGCTTCCCAGCGCCGTCCGGACACTCTCGTCCGGTCCCGGCCCGGCATCCACCACCGCAAGCAGCGCCTCTCCGGCATCTTCCGACACCACAAGCCTGACGGGGGCACGGCCATAGGTGACGGCATTGTTCAAAAGGTTCTTGGCCGCCTCGATCAGGGACAGGCGGTCACCGAGGACCAGAACCGGATCTTCTGCCAGGTCGGCGCGAACATCAATGTCCCGGTCAAGGGCCTCATGGTCGGACTGGTCGATCACCTCGACCGCAATCATTCTCAGGTCAATGACTTCCATCGGAGCCGCATCGGCACGATGGGTGATCATCGCGTGGTTCAGAAGCTGATCCAGCAGACGGCTGAGACCGACAGACCGCTTGTGGATGCGTGAGACGATTTCATTGCGGCGCGATTCGTCCGGTTCGTCCGCTGCCAGTTCCGCCTGGGACCGCAGAGCTGCAACAGGTGTGCGAAGCTGATGGGCAGCATCGCCGATCAGGGTGCGCATGATCGACAATTGCCGCTCGATCCGCTGCATGAAGCCGTTCAGGGCCGAGAGCATGACAACGGTTTCGCGAGGTCCGGTGAGATCAAGCGGGGTCAGGTCCTTCGGATCGCGCGCCTGAAGCACATCGCCGATCCTTTGCAAGGGGCGGAGCGCGGAGCGCACAACGAACACCGCCAGAACCACCATGATCAGCCCCGCGAGCAGGATCGCCAGCACCGCGCTTTGCATGATCTCGTAGGCAAGGGCGTTTCTTGCACGTTTTGTCTGTCCGACAATGACATTGATTTCTCCGGAAAACCGGCGTTCGGCAAATCTCTTTCCGATTGCGACGTAGCGCGCAGGCTCGCCAGCAAATCCGGCATCATAGAACTGCGGACCGGCGGTAGAACCGTGTGGCGGCAACGGCGCGGTCTCGTACCCGGTGTAGGTTTGCCCGTCCGGACCGGCGACCCGGTAGGAGATGCGGTCGTCCGGTGCCAGAGCGAGGAGCTGAAAGGCCGACAACGGTGTGTCGACGACGACCCGCCCGCCACGCACCGTGATCGCCGAGGCAATGTCGTTTGCTGCTCCAACCAGCAGCCGGTCGAAGGTTTCCCGCGCCGCCTGCTGGCCATAGGTCCAGGCTGCAAGCATCACCAGCACGCCCCCGGCCGCCAGAACAATGCCCATCGCGATCCCGACGCGGGTGCTCAGGGAAAAGGCCCGGGTTCCGCTGCCCGCCGTACCAGCCTGCCTAACCATCATTCACCAGTTGATAGCCGAGGCCGCGGAGCGTGCGAATGGATACGCCACTGCCCGCAATCTTCTTGCGGACCCGCCCGACATAGATTTCGATGGCATTCAGCCCGACGTCACTTTCGTCAAACGAGAACATCTGATCGAAGATCCGCTCCTTGGCAATCACCCTGCCCCGGTTCGACATCAAAACCCGCATCAACGCCAGTTCCCGGCGGGTCAGGTCAATCACGACCCCGTTCATGTGCAGGCTGTTGCCCGCGATATCGAAGGTCAGCGGACCAAAGGCGATCGCCCGTGTCTTTTCCCCCTTGTCGCGCCGGACCAATGCCCGGACACGCGCCTCGAGTTCCCGCAGGTCGAAGGGTTTGACGAGATAGTCATCCGCGCCGTCGTCAAGCGCCTCGATGCGGGTCTCGATGCCGAACTCGGCCGTCAGCATCAAGACCGGTGTCCGGTGTCCGTTGCCGCGAATGCCGCGCAAAAGCTCCGTTCCGGAACCGTCGGGCATGTTGATGTCGAGAACAATCATGTCATAGGTCTGAACCTCGAGAAATCCGCGCGCCGCGTTCAGTGTCCCGGCGCAATCGACGGCAGTCCCGCTTCGCGCAAACCGTGCCGCAATCGCTTCGGCGACGTCCTCCGTATCTTCAACCAGCAACAGGCGCAACGGCCGGATCCTCCCTCGTGCAATGCTCCCGGATACAGCGTCCGGCGGACAATGATAAGGCAACTTGACACCAACTGACAGGCTCGTGACAGCAAAGCTGGCTAGCCTCCGCAGATCCTGTCCGGCCGGAAGCCCGGACGGGGAACAGTCAAGTGGAGGAAACCATGGCTTTCGCTTTTGCCCGCCGCAGCCTTGCGGCATTCGCGGTCCTGTGCGGCGCTTACAGCGCCCAGGCTGCCGATTTCACCCCGGAAAATCCGGAATGTATTGCCCCCGCCAACCCGGGCGGCGGCTGGGACTTCACATGCCGTCAGGTCGGCAAGACACTGCAGGATCTCAAGCTGATCCCGTCGACCATGCAGGTGACCAACATGGCTGGTGGCGGCGGCGGCGTGGCCTTCGCCTATGTCACCAGCAAGCGCGACAGCGACAATGACCTGATCGTGGCCGCCTCCTCGGCAACCGCGACCCGCTTGGCGCAAGGGGCCTATCCGGGCAACACCGCCGATCAGGTGCGCTGGATCGGCGCGATCGGCGCGGACTACGGTGTGATTGCCGTCGCTGCCGACAGCAAGATCGACACGCTGCCGCAGCTTCTTGACGAGATCAAGAAGGATCCGCGTTCGGTCGCCGTCGGCGGAGGCTCTGCGGTCGGTGGCTGGGATCACCTGAAAGTCCTGATGACCGCCAAGACCTTCGGCATCAAGAACGTCCGCGAAGTCAAGTATATCGCCTTTGATGGCGGCGGTGAGGCGGTCACGCAGCTGCTCGCAGGTTCGATCCAGGCCTTTTCCGGTGACATTTCCGAAGCCAAGGGCTTTGTCGACAGCGGCGACATCAAGATCATCGCGGTCCTGTCTCCCGAACCCCTGTCCGGCGAATTTGCCAAATTCCCGACCGCCATCCAGCAAGGCATCGATGTGGTCGGCGCGAACTGGCGCGGGTTCTATGGTCCCGGCAAGATGAGCGAAGAGGCCTATGACTACTGGGTGAACGACATCGCCAAGATGTACGCGACCGACGAATGGAAAAACGTCATGGCCCAGAACGGCCTGGAACCGCTCGACCTGACCGGTGCCGCCTTCCAGGAATTCGTCGAGAACTCGATTGCCGAGATCACCACGATTTCCAAGGAAATCGGCATCACCAAGTAATCGGCAGCAATGCACCGGCACGCCTGTGGCGTGCCGGTTTTTCAAATGGCTTCGCATCAACGAAAGCCTTGAACAAACATGGAGAGGAGGACCCACATGAGCGACCGCGTATTCGGCGGTGTCGGCCTTGTGCTCGCACTTTTCTATATCTGGCAGGCCACCCTGATTCAGGAGAGCTTTCTGTCGGACGAGGTTGGCCCGAAAGCCTTTCCGATCATCATCGGAACCGTGCTCGGCCTGTCCTCGATCTACTGTCTCGTGAAACCGGATCCGGCTCCCCATTGGCCCAGTTTCGGCCGGCTGGCTGAGATCTTCTTCGCCGTCCTGGTGATGATCGCCTATGCGCAAGCCTTGCCCCAGGCCGGCTTCCTGATCGCCACCGCCGTGGCCTCGGCATATCTGACATGGCGCCTTGGCACCAGCCCGGTTTCCTCGATTGTCGCAGGTGTTCTGACCTCCGCCGGCATCTATCTCATTTTCCGCGTGATCCTGGGCCTGTCGCTGGCCCGCGGTCCCTTCGGCTTCTAAGGGAGGACCTTCATGGACGTTCTGGCCTCTCTCGGCGACGGCTTTCTGATCGCACTGACCTGGCAAAACCTGCTTCTTGCGCTGCTCGGCTGTCTGCTTGGCACCATCATGGGCGCCCTGCCCGGCCTTGGACCTTCCAACGGCGTTGCGATCCTGATTCCGCTGGCCTTTTCTCTCGGTCTCGGCCCGACACCGGCGCTGATCCTGCTCACCTCGGTCTATTACGGGGCCATGTATGGCGGGCGGATTTCGTCGATCCTGCTGAACATTCCGGGTGACGAACCCGCCCTCATGACCACGCTCGACGGCTACCCCATGGCCAAACAGGGCCGTGCCGGTGAAGCACTTGCCCTGTCGGGCGTTGCCTCCTTCGTCGGCGCGTTTCTGGCCACCTGGGGTCTGGTCTTTCTGGCGCCACAGCTGGTCAAGATCGCGCTTCTGTTCGGTCCGGCCGAATATTTCGCCCTGTTCGCGCTTGCCTTTGCGACCCTTGGCGGAATTTCCTCGACCAACCAGGCAAAGTCGGCCTTTGCCGCCGCCCTCGGGCTCGGGCTCGCCACCATCGGCATCGACGGCCAGACCGGTGTGCCACGCTTTACCTTCGGCGAAGTCCACCTTTATGACGGCATCGATTTCCTGATCGCCATTGTCGGCCTGTTTGCCTTGTCGGAAGTGTTCATCTTTCTGGAAAACCGGCATTCGGGCGGTGCGGACGAAAGCAAGGTCAAGGTTGGCCGGATCACGCCGCCCCTGAGCATGCTGAAATACTGCACGCCGACCATGTTGCGGACCAGTGTGCTGGGCTTTATCGCCGGTGTTCTGCCCGGAGCAGGCGCTTCGCTCGGCTCGTTCATTTCCTATTCCATGGAAAAGCGCATGGTCGACAAGGAGGGCACCTTCGGCAAGGGCGACCCGCGCGGGGTGGCTGCCCCCGAGGCCGGCAACAATGCGGCTGCCGGTGGCGCGCTGGTGCCAATGCTGGCGCTTGGCGTCCCGGGATCGGGTACGACCGCGGTCCTGCTCGCCGTGCTTCTGGCGCTCAACATCACCCCCGGCCCGCTGCTTTTCACCCAGAACCCGGATGTGGTCTGGGGCCTGATCGCAGCACTCTTCATCGGCAACATCATGCTTCTCCTGATGAACATCCCGATGGTCGGCCTGTTCACCCGGTTGCTGCTGATCCCGTCCCGGATCCTGATGCCGATCGTGGCGATGATTTCCTTTGTCGGGATCTACGGCATTTCCGGCTCGACCTTCGACCTGATGGTGATGGTCGGCTTCGGGGTGCTCGGCTGGGTGCTGCGCAAGCTTGATGTTCCGCTGGTCCCGGTGATCCTCGGCACATTGCTCGGTAATGCCATGGAAGCCAACCTGCGCCGCGCGGTCACGATCTCCAACGGCGACTGGTGGGTGCTTGTCGGCTCTCCGCTTTCAATCACCCTGTGGTCCATCGCGATTATCGGTTTCGTGCTTCCGATTGTTTTCGGCAAGCGGCTGAAAAAGCGCATGCACATGGCCAAGGAAGAGGAAAGCTCCTTCGTCGACTGATCCTCCCACCTGATCCAGTCGACACCTGAAGCGGCCCGGTCCCAACACGGGCCGCTTCTTTTTCTGATAAGTTATACAAACCGCCTGAAAGATAACTTTTGGGCGTGTCACAAGGGACTGAGTGTCAAGGGCGCGGCATGCGCCGATTAGGGCTACTTGATCCCGGCACGCATGAAGCTCTGGACGAACTGGCGCTGGAACAACAGGAACGCGATCAGGAGCGGACCGGAGGTCATCAGCGTGGCCGCATTAATGACCGACCACTCGATGCCGCTGTCGATTGCCGAAAAGATGCTCAGCCCCACGGTCACCGGGCGGGTGTCGACCGAATTGGTCACAATCAGCGGCCAGAGGAAATTGTTCCAGTGGTGGCTGACCGACACCAGCCCGTAGGCAAGATAGGTCGGTTTGGCGAGCGGGATATAGACCCGCCACAACACGCCCAGAAACGAAGCCCCTTCAATGCGCGCGGCCTCGTCCAGTTCCTTCGGAATGGTCATGAAGGTCTGACGCAACAGGAAGATGCCGAACCCGGAGGCGATGTATGGCAGGGCAATCGCCGGGATCGTGTCGACAAGACCGAGCAGGCGCATGGTCTGGTAGTTCTCCACCATCAGGATGTCCGGCATCACCAGCAGCTGAAGGAGCACCAGCGCAAACAGGATGTTCCGGCCGGGGAAGGTAAAGCGCGCGAAGGCATAGGCGGCGAGCGTGCACAGGATGAATTGCCCGATCAGGATCATCGTCACCAGAATGACCGTGTTGAGAAAATAGCGGGCAAAGGGCGCCGCCTCCCAGGCCTTGACGAAGTTGTCAGCCGTCAACGGGGCGAACAGATCGAACCGGGCCTCATAGGCAGCCGGATGGATAGCGGTCCAGATTGCATAGGCAAGCGGCAGAAACCACAAGAGGGCAAGAGCCCAGGCTGCAAGAGTGTTGAGCGCCTGGTCGAAACGCGGGCCTGAAGCGGTCATTTGTAATGCACCTTGCGGTCAAAGAAGAAGAACTGGCCAATCGCCAGCAGCGACAATAGCACCAGCAGGGCCACGGTCAGCGTTGCCCCATAGGCCGTTTCCCAGAACCGGAACGCCACTTCGTAAATGTAGAACAGCAGCAGGGCCGACGCGTTGTCCGGTCCGCCATCGGTCAGGATGAAGATGTGGTCGACCAGCCGGAACGAGTTGATCACCGCATTGACCGACACGAACAGGGTCGTCGGCATCAGCAGCGGGAATGTCACGCGCCAGAAGACGGTCCAGCGCCCTGCCCCCTCGATCTGCGCAGCCTCCCTGAGCGACAATGGAATCGCCTGCAGGGCCGCCAGGTAGAAGATCATGAAAAACCCGGCTTCCTTCCAGACGGTCACGACGATGATGGCATTGAGCGCCGTGTCGGGATCGCCGAGATAGTTGGAGGCCGGCCAGCCGAACAGGAACCCCGTGATCTGGTCGAACAGTCCGAAACCGGGTGTGTAGAAGAACATCCAGATATTGGCGACGGCAATCAGCGGCAAGACGGTCGGCGTGAAATACGCCATGCGCACGAAACTGCGTCCCGCCAGTTTTTCATTGACCCAAAGCGCCATGACAATCGCCAGACCGATCGAGACCGGGATCGTGCCCAGCGCGAACCACAGATTGTTCCAGAGCACCTTCCAGAACACCGGGTCGGCGATCATGCGGTCATAGTTTTCAAGCCCGAGAAACTTCGCGGGTCTGCGCCCGCGCGGGGTCGAATAGAAGCTGTTGATCAGCGTGGTGATGGCCGGGATGTGGGTAAAGGCGAACAGGAACACCATCGCCGGCATCAGCAAGAGCCAGCCATGAATCCATTCCCTTTTGTGCCCCAGTGATCGCATCATGTCCGGTTGCTTCTTTCATTGGTCTTTTGCGGGAGCCGAGTTCCAAATTCTGCAGGACCTGCCCGGTTGCAGCAGCATCCCGGCCAGGCGCAGCGCTGAGCCGGGATGACGCCTTCGTGGCACGGAAGGTTCAAGGCGGGGACAGGCATGGTGCCCGCCCTGCTCTTGCCGCGATCAGCGGTAGTCCGCGAGGATTGCTTCGGCCTGAGCCTGTGCGTCCTTCAGAGCCTCTTCCGGGGTCTTCTTGCCGGTGATGGCTGCTGCAAGCGCATCGTTGAAGATGCCGGTGATGCGCTGGTTCTGGTAGGTGGACAGCTCCGCCTTGGCATATTGCAGCTGGTCACGGGCCACGAGCACCGGCGGGAAGCTTTCCGCATAGGCCTTCATGGTTTCGGTGTCCCAGGTGGCCGGGCGCGGTGCGACATAGCCGGTGGCCATAGTCCACTTGGCAGACTGTTCCGGTGCGGTGATCCACTTGACGAAGTCGACGGCTGCCTTTGCCTGTTCGTCGCTGGTGCCCTTGAACAGGTAGAAGTTGCCGCCGCCGGTCGGTGCGCCGCGCTCCTTCTTCTTCGGCAGCATGGCAACGCCGAACTCGAACGGTGCATTGTCACGCACGTTGGTCAGGTTGCCGGTGGACGTCCACATCATCGCGGTCTGGCCTTCGAAGAACGCCTTCGGGGTCGCGCCCCATTCGATGATGCCCGGCGCCATCACCTTGTCCTTGGTGCTCAGGTCAACGAGATACTGCAGCGCCTCGACCACTTTCGGGTCGTCGAAATAGGTCTGGTTGCCTTCCGCATTGGCGAGGATCGCGCCGTTTTCGATAGCAAGACCCTGGAACAGCCAATAGGGGAAACCGGAAGACGGGATGCGCACCCCCCATTGGGAAACCTTGCCGCTGGCGTCGATCTTGGTCAGCTTCTTGCCGAAGGAAACCATTTCGTCCCAAGTTGCAGGCGCCACGTCCGGATCAAGACCGGCTTCCTTGAAGGCTTCCTTGTTCCAGTAAAGAACAGGTGTGGAGCGCTGGAACGGGATGCCGTAGGTCTTGCCGCCGGTCTGGCTGTTTTCCATGAACGCGGGGTAGAAACCGTTCAGCCATTCCTTGTCTTCCCCGGTGGTGAGGTAGTCGTCGAACGGCACGATCAGGTCTTCGTCGATCAGGGTGAACATGTCGACCGACAGGATCACGGACAGCTGGGGCGGGTTGCCGCCGCGCGACGCGGTGATCGCCTTGGCAACCGTGTCCTGATAGGACCCGGCATAGACGGCGTCGATATTCACATCCGGGTTCTGCTTTTCATATGCCGCCGTCAGCTCCTGAATCGTGTCGGCAGCCTTGCCGCCAACGGCGACAGGGAAATAGAATTGCAGATCGACAGCCTGGGCAGAGGCCCAGGTGCTGAGCGAAAGGGCCGTTGCAGCAACGGCCTTGAGCAATGTGGACTTCAACATTTATGACTTCCTCGGTTTGAGCCCCCCGCTCGCACACGGGGTGTGCTGCGCCCTCTTCCCGGCACAGTGGGTCAGGCCTGCAGATGCACGCCAATTTCGTGGGTCAGGTCATCCCGGCGGCGCCCGGAACGCTTGTCGAATATGTGCAAGTCCGGCGTGTCGAACCCGAATGCGGCGGTTTCCCCCGGCGTCAGGCTGGCCGCAGCCGGAAGACGGACCTGAAACGGCGTGCCGCCGGATATGCAATCGGCCAGCAAATCAGCGCCGAGAAACTCGACCGCGCGGACATGTCCCGCAAGAGGACCATCTTTTTTCAGCGTCAATGCTTCCGGGCGAATGCCGAGACTGAGGTCCTGCCCGCCCTGGAACCCCTCGAATATCAAGGCCGGAAACAGGTTCATCGGCGGCGTGCCGATAAAGCGCGCCGCAAACGGCGTTTCCGGCCGTTCGTAAAGCACACGCGGGGCGGCAGCCTGTTCCAGCTTGCCCTTGTTCAGAAGCACCACCTGATCGGCCATGGTGATGGCTTCCACCTGATCGTGGGTGACATAGACCATGGTGAAGCCGAGCTGTTGCTGCAGCGCGCGGATCTCCAGCCGCATTTCATGGCGCAGCTTGGCGTCGAGGTTCGACAGCGGCTCGTCCATCAGGCAGACCGGCTTTTGCGCAATGATCGCCCGGCCAAGCGCCACGCGTTGCTGCTGGCCGCCGGAAAGCTGGGCGGGCTTCCGGTCCAGCAGGGCCGAAAGCCCCAACAGGTCGGCCACCTGTTTCAGCTTGCCGTCGCGCTCGGCTTTCGGCATCCGCCTCACCTTGAGGCCGAAGACGATGTTTTCGGCGACCGACAGATGCGGGAACAGGGCGTAGGACTGGAACACCATCGACAGGTCCCGGTCGGCGCAGCCCTTGCGGGTGACATCCTCATGGCCGATCCGGATCGTGCCCCGGTCGGTGGTCTCCAGTCCCGCGATCATGCGCAAGGTGGTCGACTTGCCGCAGCCCGACGGCCCGAGCAGGGCCGTGAAGCTGCCGGCCGGAATATCGATCGACAGACGGTCGACCGCGGTCGTGCTTCCCCAGATCTTGGTGACCTGATCAAGATGTATGGCCTTGCCGGCCGCGGCCCGGGCAATTGTCGCGTCCATGATCACGCCTCGTTCCCTGCGATGAACACTTGCGTCGATGTTCCAGCCAGATGCGCGGCGATGCCGTCAGGCACGGGGGCATCGGTGAAAATCGCATGCACGTCGGTCAACTGGCCGCCCCGGACATGCGCCGTACGCCCGAACTTGGTATGATCCAGAACCAGAAAGGACTGGCGGCAATTGGCAAGGATCGACTGGCGGGCCGCCACCTCGTCCTCGTGGAAATCGAGCAGGGTTCCGTCCTCATCGACCCCGGCCACACCGAAGATGCCGATATCGACCTTGTAGCGGTTGAAGAACTCCGTCGTGTTAATCCCGAGAATGTCCCTGTCGCCGTGGCGCAGACGGCCGCCGGCGATGGTCACCTGAAACGAGGCATTTCCCGAGGCGGTGAAGGCGACGTTCAGGTTGTTGGTGAAGACCGCAAGGTTCTCGTGCCCCATCAGGGCCTGCATCACGATTTCAGGCGTGGTGCCGATGGAAAAGGCCAGCGACTGGCCATTGGTCACCTCCCGGGCTGCAAGACCGGCGATCCGCTTTTTTTCGGCCAGATTAAGGATCTGACGGGTGCTGTAGTGAATGTTGGCAGCAGGAGCCGGAGGCTCGACCCCGCCATGTGTCCGGCGCAGAATTCCAAGTTCGCACAAGCCGTTGACATCCCGGCGGATGGTTTGCGTCGTGACACCAAAGCGCTCTGCCAGATCCTCGACCGACGCAAAGCCGGCCTTTTGAACCAGATCCGCAATTTCGGCCTGCCGTTTCGAGATGTCGACATTTCCAAGCATATGGTCTCCCCGCATCCACCGGCCCGTCAGCAAGGTGTCCCGGGTCCGGGAGCATCACCTCGCCAGATCCGGTCTGCCGATGTCGCTTACGTGCTAATTTGTTCAGATGAACGTATATTGACGTTCATATGAACCTGATGTGACAGGGAGTGCGTTATTTTGAGGCGCACCCGCATGGACATGGGGGAAGCTCCGCCGGACGCGAGGCTGCCCCCACCGGAATTCAGGGAAAATTCAAAGCCTGCTGCGGCTTACAAAACGATTGCGTTACCTGATTCAAGGCCATCACAGATGTCATGACGCCGTACGGGTT
The DNA here is from genome assembly GCF_009711355.1 of Roseibium sp. RKSG952. NCBI lineage: Bacteria > Pseudomonadati > Pseudomonadota > Alphaproteobacteria > Hyphomicrobiales > Stappiaceae > Roseibium > Roseibium sp. RKSG952. Next base: position 18,524 of record NZ_SMMF01000858.1, read on the forward strand.
TGTTCGCAATGGACGCGGAACACTCCGATTCGCGGTCCAAGACCTTTGACCATCAACCGGTATGACAAACTGCCCGGGAAAGACTTCTGCATAGTGAAGCCAATCGCAACATCTATAATACCGCCTTACGTCATAGAAGTGCCGATGACGCCAAAAGGGATTGATTGTCAAGGGCGCGGAACGC
>NZ_SMMF01000204.1:0-359 GCF_009711355.1 Roseibium sp. RKSG952
GCAGGCACCCGGCAACAAGAAGACGAAAACAGCCCGGATCTGGACCTATGTCAGAGATGAACGTCCATGGACGGGCAGTTCTCCGCCACTTGCCTGGTACCAGTTCTCCGTAGACCGGAAAGGCGAACGGCCTGAAGGCCATCTTGAGGGATACAAAGGCTGGATCCACGCAGATGGGTACACCGGTTTCAATGGCCTGTTTGCACAAGACAAGGCCCGAGAAGTCGCCTGTCTGGGCCCATGTCCGGCGCAAGTTCGTCGATGTTCACGCCTCAAGCGGGTCCTCCATTGCCGCACAAGCCATTCAGCGGATCGGCAAAACTCTATGAAGTTGAAAAACGCGCCCGCCGGCAAGCCGC
>NZ_SMMF01000664.1:0-3500 GCF_009711355.1 Roseibium sp. RKSG952
CCTTGACAATCAATTTCTTATGGCGTCATCACCACTTCTGTGACGTGGAGTCATACAATGCATGTTTCGATTGGTTTCAATATGTAGAGTTCTTGCCGTGTTGCACTTCGCGCCTGAATTCACCCAGACCAGAAATATGCGGAGGTCTCACGATGCAAGCTGCTCAAACTGAAGCAGTCTTTCTCAGGGAATGCCGTTCAAAGCATGTTCTACGTTGAACGGCTTCCTCGGATTGGAAGAAAACGGCAAGAAACATCCGGCCCATCTTCGCCACCCGGGCGGCATTTGTCTTGATCAAAACCATTCGGGCAACCTAAGCTGACAATTACAACGGGGAACGGTTGCCGGGCTCACAGTCCGGAGACCGGAGGGAAACGCACGGAGCATGCCAATGGATATCCTGATCGAGGTCTTTCTGCCTTTGTCGCTCGCCGTCATCATGTTGAGCCTCGGCATCGGTTTGACCTTGCGGGACTTCAAACGTGTCGCCGAGAGAGGCCGGGTCTTTCTCGTCGGGGCGGCCTGCCAGATCGTTCTGATCCCCGTGATTGCCTATGTGGTTGTTGCCGCCTTTGGCCTGACCGGTGCCATGGCGGTGGGTGTCATGCTGCTGTCGTTTTGCCCCGGGGGTGTCACCTCCAACATCGTGACCCGGCTCGCAAATGGCGACGTTGCCTTGTCGGTTTCCCTGACAGCGGTCATGTCCCTCCTGTCGATTGTGACCGTGCCCGTGCTGGTCGGCTGGTCTGTCGGTCATTTCATGGCAGACGAAGCGGCAGACTTCTCCGTGGCATCGCTGGGTCTGACAATGGTCTTGATCACCGCCCTTCCCGTGGCGCTCGGCATGATGATCCGGTATCTGGCCCCGGCCTTCGCGGACCGCTACGAACCCAGGTTGGTGAACCTGGCAAGTGTGTTGTTCGCAATCATCGTTCTCGCCGCCATCTTGGCGAACTGGCGGTTGCTCCTCGACAGTTTCGCGAGCCTTGGCCCCGCATTGCTGGCGCTCAACATCATCACGATGGTTGGAGGTCTGCTTCTTGCGGGGGCTCTGGGCTTTGCCTGGACCGAGCGCAAAACGATCTCCATAGAGGTCGGATTGCAAAACAGCACGCTGGGCATCACGCTCGCCCCCCTGATTGTCGGGGCTGCCGATGGCCTGACCACAATCGGCCTGCCCTCGGCGGTCTACGGGGTGCTGATGTATGTCACCGCGGTCCCGTTTGTGCTTTGGTTGCGGACACGCGCCAACCCCGCCCCGGCCAAACTCGCCGCTTCGGAGCGGGCATGAGCCCAATTTGGTGCTCAAGTTTGGTAGAGAGAAGCAATGGCAGCACAGCAGGAAAGTAGAAAGAGTAAATATTTCAACTACCATAAGATAGGTGATATATTATTCCCTTAAAGTAAAATAAGTAAAAACATGATTAAAAACATAAACGCTCAAACTATTAATTGATTCAAACAGTGTTATTAAAGACAATATTATTTTTTGAAAAAGATATTATAATAATATTCGACGAAAAAAGAAGTGAAGTGAAACATGTACGATATTGCGATCATTGGCGCCGGTTGGTCCGGCCTTTATGCTGCGAAATATGCCCGTTCAGCCGGATTATCTGTGGTGATTTTTGAGGCCCGATCTGATCTTGGAGGCGTCTGGAATTTTAGCAATGATCGGGATAAAATTACGGTCATGAAGGAAACTATTTCCTCCTCTTCGCGGCATGTAACCGAAGCATCCGACTTCGAAATGGACGGCACAGCTGGAAATTTTTTCTCCCATAAAGAAGCGCTCTCTTATTTAAATAGTTACTCCATAAAGTTTAAATTAAATGAAATAATAAGATATAATTTTTCGGTAAATAGTATTAGGAAAAATGATGACCTTTGGCATATCACATCATCCGACGGACAAGAAGAGAAAGCAAGAAATATATGCGTTTGCACCGGCGTGCACAGCGAAAAATCACCAATCCCTGAGCCGATCAATTACTTTACCGGTAAAACACAGCATTCCGGAGATATTAAAAGCGCCAGTGATCTGGCTGTCGGTAACAATGATACAGTCGTGGTGTGTGGAGGAGGGGAAACAGCGTCCGACATTGTAGATCTGCTTTCGAAAACAGATGCAAAAGTCATATGGTCCATACGTGGGGGGCAACACTTCTTTCGAAAAACACCATTTCGCACTGGTCTTCCAGCTGGTGCCTATGACAAAAACGATGCCGCCCTTGATGAACAAGCCACCCTCTTGCACCGCTTGTTTACCAACTTCCTCAAGTCGAAGCCGGGAATGCGCTATGGTTGTAACATCGCGTCTTCAAACTCGGTTTTGAGTTATCAGGGACATGGAGTCTCTGTATGGGTAAACGACATCCCTTGGTTTCGTCAGTTTTTCAACAAAAACGGCCATGCCTTGGATCATGTCTGGAATAAACGCGTCGACCCAAAGCCGGGGATTTCAGATGTCCAAGGTTCAACCATCACTTTTGAGAATGGCGAAACAGTATCTGCTACAATGATCATCTGTTGCTTTGGCTATAAGCCTTCATTCCGCTTTCTTCCAGATGAGCTGCAGACCACCAAGCCGTACCTGCTCTATAAAAGAATATTCAATCCCAACGATGTATCCTTGAGCTTTATCGGCTTTAGCCGGCCAATCATTACTTCTCTGCCATTCATGGCTGAAGCTCAAGCCATGTACGCAGCCGAGGTATGGTCTGGAAAGATCACACTCCCCGAAAAATCGGAAATGATACGAGAAGCCCAAAATTCTCATAATAAGATGCAAGAGTACTTTTTGCACAAGCAGACCAATCTCGATATCGTGGAGCCCATAACATATGTGGAGCACTTATTTCCTCAGGCGAAAATGAGTTTCTTCTGGCGGCGCCCATCTTTGTTTGTGACCCGTATCATGCAGCTACTAACGGTTCCTTTTTCACCATTACTTATCCGAGCAATCCTCCATGGACACGAGAGTATTGATCCGAAACGCCTAAACTCGTATCGGAGACCAGTTTTCAACCCCCACCGAGGGAAACAAAGTTTTCTATTCTACCTTGCGAGACTTTCGATAAACATCGGCATCGCTCGCCTTATACGGCTTGACGATGCACTTGATAGCGTTGCATTACGAAAACTAAACAAAAGAGGCGCAACAGTTCTAACGAAAGAAGAAGAAACTGGATTTTCCGCACTTGCTGCAATGTGGTTCCGAAAAGTACTAAATTCGTAAACCGGAAATATTTGATCCGCACTATTCTCCAAGGCACAGATATTTATTTCCCACTGAGCCGTAGAGTACTATTGCACGCTTAAAAGAGCAATTATTTGGTTCTCATAGTTCGAGCGGATAACAACAGTTTCTCTAGTGAGACCCATCTGCCGCGTTTTTCCGTGCATTCAGCGCTACCCAAAAATCATTTACAACTTATAATTGAAGTCAAACGCCTGTAAACATGTAGCCCCTAATACCAACCTGCATAAATCAGAACCGA
>NZ_SMMF01000324.1:0-601 GCF_009711355.1 Roseibium sp. RKSG952
AGCCGGACCAGCCTCTTCATTCGATTGATCTTCTGGATGATCTGGAGCGCCGTTGTGTTGTTGAGGGTTTCAACGCGACATCTGTTGAATATGCAAGAGAGCTTACGGTTCTGGATCTGTTTTCGGAGCAGGCACGGTTGCGCCCGGAAGCCGTGGCTGTTGTGGATGGCGATCGCAAGCTCAGATATGGCGATGTAGATGCGGCCTCAAACCGGCTTGCACGCTATCTGATTGGTCTTGGGGCAGGCCCGGAACGTGTTGTTGGAATATGTTTGGAGCGTTCTGCCGAACTGATCGTGGCACTTCTTGCAGTGTTCAAGACGGGCGGGGCGTACTTGCCGCTTGATCCGGACCACCCGGAGGAACGTCTGTCATTCATGCTTTGGGATGCAGGAGCGGATCTGATCGTGACCTCAAGGGTGCTTGAGGCGGGCGTGCCGGTTCTGGCCGGTGAAGGGCGGCACTGTGTTGTCCTGGATGAGCCTGGAGTTGCCCACCAGATTTCTGTTCTCCGGGAAACGGCCGTGATGCCGGCAGAGCGTCTCGCACCGATGTCTCCCGACAATCTGGCCTACATCATCTACACGTCAGGCTCGACTGG
>NZ_SMMF01000769.1:0-8310 GCF_009711355.1 Roseibium sp. RKSG952
TTTGCGCAGCTTACATTGTGTTGCACTTCGTGCTTGAATTCACCGTGGCTTTTTCGGTGTTCGTGGCTCTCCGATTCCGGGTCAACGCTTTGCTTGGCCGGGATGGCCGGTTGGAGACCGGGTAGCGTAACAGGTGCAAGCCAAGGCGGGCAGGATGCCTGCCTTTTTTGTTTATTCCGCTGGCTGTCCAACAAGCCGCGGAACCGGTTTTTCGGCAATCGGCAGGTTGATCAGTCCCGCCAGAACGCTCAGGGCAATGGCTATCCACCAGACCACATCATAGGACCCGGTCTGGTCGTAAAGCCGTCCACCGAGCCAGACACCCAGAAACGCGCCGACCTGATGTGACAGGAAGACGAAGCCGAACAGGGTCGCCATGTAACGCGGCCCGAACATCACCGCCACCAGACCCGAAGTCGGCGGAACGGTCGACAGCCAGAGCAAACCCAACAGAGCCGAAAAGGCAATGATCGTTACCGATGTTACCGGAAAGGTAATAAAAAACAGGATCGTCAGCGCTCGGGCGAAATAAATCAGCGACAGGAAAATCGGCTTGGAGTACCGGCCGCCGATATAGCCTGAAAGCAGCGCTCCGGCGATGTTGAACAAACCGATCAGGGCAATCGCGGTTCCGCCCCAGCCCGGATCGAGGCCAAGGTCGGACATGTAGGGCGGCAGGTGGACCGTGATGAAGGCCAGTTGAAAGCCGCATACGAAAAAGCCTGCGGTCAGAAGCAGATAGCCGCGTGTGCCGAAGGCTTCGGCCAGAGCGCCCTTCAGGCTTTGATCCGGCACACCCTGTCCTTGCGCCGGGGCCGCTGCCCGCCCGCGCAGGGCGATGGCCAGCAAGGGAAGGGCTGCCATCAGGCCCGCAAACATCAGCAGCGTGTGCTGCCAGCCGATGGCATCGATCAGCGAGACCCCCAAGGGTGCAAACAGGAACTGCCCGAGCGATCCGGACGCGGTGCCGATGCCGAACGCCAGAGACCGCTGCTGTGGCGTCACGACCCGGCCGAAGGCCGCAAGAACAAGCGAGAACGAGGAAAACGAAATCCCGAGCCCGATCAGAACCCCGGCCGACAGATGAAGCGCCGTTGCCGTTTGCGCCTCAGCCATCAGGACAAGACCGCTGGCGTAAAGCAATGCCCCGAATGTGACAGCCTTCCAGGTTCCGAACCGGTCTGCAACCATGCCGGCAATCGGCTGGCCGACGCCCCACATCAGGTTCTGGATGGCCAGCGACAGCGCAAACAGCTCCCGGCTCCACTCGCGGGAATCGGTCATGGGCTGCAGGAACAGTCCCATTGCCGAACGCGGCCCGAAGGAAATGAGCGCAATAAGGCTGCCGCAAACGATGATCAGCGGGATGTTGGGCCCTGTGCGTTCAGGCAGAGCGGGTGAGTTCGACATGAGGCCCCCTTTTGATATGGCAGCCTTACAATATTGCCCCTCATCCATGAGCTAAAATGATTTTTTGTGAAGTATCGATCAATCTTCTAGATGGAACCAAGCGCGGCGATTCGTTGAACTTGCGCCTACTCTGCCGGTTCCTGGGCGAGCCGGGCGACAGGCTTTTCCGAAATCGGCCAGTTGATGATCGCGGCCAGAACACCGAGTGCGATCGCCACCCACCAGGTGGTGTCATAGGAGCCGAACCGGTCATGCAACCGGCCTCCGAGCCAGACACCCAGAAACGCACCGATCTGGTGCGACAGAAACACAAAGCCGAACAGGGTTGCCATGTAGCGCGGCCCGAACATCACCGCGACCAGCCCGGTCGTCGGCGGCACGGTCGAGAGCCACAAGAGGCCCATCACCGCGGAGAAAGTCAGGATACTTGCCGGGGACGGCGGCAGTAGGACGAAAACCAGTATCGCAATGGCTCTGGCGAAGTAAATTAGGGACAGAAAGATCGGTTTGGAATAGTGTCCGCCGATATATCCGGAGAGCAGCGATCCCACGATATTGAACAGTCCGATCAGGGCAATGGCCATGCCGCCCCAATAGGGATCCAGGCCAACATCGGCAATATAGGGCGGCAGGTGAACAGTGATGAAGGCCACGTGAAAGCCGCACACAAAGAAGCCTGCCGTCAGCAGCAGGTAGCCACGGGTGCCAAAGGCTTCGGCGATGGCCGCGCCAAGCTTGAGATCGGTTTTGTGGCCTGTCGAACCATAGGGCGCGGATTTGCCTCTGAGCGGAATGGCCAAAAGAGGGAGCGTCAGCATAAGGCCCGCAAAGAGTATCAGGGTTGCCTGCCAGCCATAGTCCTCGATCAGTGTGACCCCGAGTGGCGCGAACAGGAATTGTCCCAATGAGCCCGATGCCGTGCCGATGCCGAATGCAAACGAGCGCTGTTTGGCATCTGCAATCCGCCCGAACGAGGCCAGCACGAGCGTAAAGGATGAAAAGGCGACGCCGAGCCCGACCATGACGCCGGCCGCCAGGTAGAGTTCTGCAGCCGTTTCGGCTGTCGTCATCAGATAAAGGCCGGAACCATAGAGAATTGCGCCGAATGTGGCCGACTTCCACATTCCCAGTTTGTCAGCGGCCATGCCCGCGATCGGTTGGCCGAGACCCCACATCAGGTTCTGGATTGCAATCGAGAGTGCGAACAACTCCCGGCTCCATTCGCGTGCATCCGTCATGGGCTGGAAAAGCAACCCCATAGCAGACCTCGGGCCAAAAGAGATCAAGGCGACAATGCTGCCGCAGACAATGATCAAGGGAATATTGGGTCCGGTGCGTTGCGGCGGAGCTGATAGGTTCGGCATGTGGCCCCCTTTGAAACGGTAATTTTACATTACCTAAGGGGATGTGTAAGCCACAGCAGTATTTTGCGAAATATAGATGAGGAATTTGGATGGATTGGAAGCCTGGTGCTTGCGCGGTACTTTAAACTCGGTGTTCGATTTCAGAAAAACACAGAGAAACAAAGCGTTAGGTTGGATAATGAAAAACCGGTAGATTTTCGCTGTCCGCCTGCCTATATAAGCAGGGAACGTGAAAAAAGACGAAGGGCGAAAGCCCGTTTTCTTTTGGGAGTAATATGCTCAAAATGAGCATAATCGTCAGGGAGGTCAAGATGACCACGACCCATGCCCTTGTTGATCAGGACCGCTTGGCGGTGAGCGCACCGTCTGCTGCGGATAAATTCGGTCGTCTTGAGCGGCCGGAGCTCAGTTACACACCGGAAGTGGCCGAGGCCACCAAGGGTGTTTACGAGAAGGTCAAGCACATCATTCCGGCCATCGAGTGGCCTGCACTGGCTCCGACCATCCATGCGATCAACACGCTGAAGAAGCAGCGCAATGCCGTGATCCTGGCGCATAACTACATGACGCCGGATATCTTTCACGGTGTGGCCGACATTGTCGGCGACAGCCTGCAGCTTGCCATTGAGGCGACCCGCACCGATGCGGAGGTGATCATTCAGTGCGGCGTGCATTTCATGGCCGAGACGTCGAAGATTCTCAGCCCGGACAAGACCGTGCTGATCCCGGACATGCGCGCCGGATGCTCTCTCGCGGAATCGATTACCGGCGCTGATGTGCGGGCCTTGCGCGCGCGCAATCCCGGCATTCCGATCATCACCTACGTCAACACCTCGGCGGATGTGAAGGCGGAATGCGACATCTGCTGCACGTCATCCAATGCGCTGCAGGTGGTCGAAAGCTTCGGCGTCGACAGGGTGTTCCTGATCCCGGACAAGTATCTGGCGGCCAATGTCGGCAACAAGACCGATGTCGAGGTGCTGGTGTGGGATGGCGCTTGCGAAGTGCATGAACGGTTTACGGCGCAGGAACTGCGCGACTATCGCAAGATCGAGCCGGGCGTGAAGATCATCGCGCATCCGGAATGTCCGCCGGAAGTGGTGGCGGAAGCCGATTTTGCCGGGTCAACCGCGCATATGATCGACTGGGTCAAGACCAAGCAGCCGGAAAAGGTGATGATGATCACCGAGTGTTCCATGGCCGACAATGTCGCCAGCGAAACGCCCGGCGTCGATTATATCCGCCCCTGCAATCTTTGCCCGCACATGAAGCGGATCACCCTGTCCAAGATCCTCGATACGCTTGTCGAGATGAAGGATGAGGTCGTTGTGGACCCGGTGATCGCGGAAAAGGCGCGCATCGCTGTGGAACGCATGATCAACCTGAAAAGCTGATCACCTGACCCATTGCCATTGGTTTCCCGCCCGCATATGAGGGCGGGAAACGCTCCGAAGCGACCGGCTGATGGCCTGAACCGGCCTTGCCGATGAACAATCGCTTCGCCCCGCAGTATGGCACAGCAACGTGAGCGAAGGTTCGCGTGGTGCCGGAAGGCCGTCCGGCCAAGTATTCAGGAAGTGTCCCATGGCCGTTTCGGTTGGAAACTTTGTGCCAGCGCTCTCCAGCAAGGATGTCGACGATGTCGTGATCCTGGGCGGCGGGCTGGCGGGTCTGTTTTGTGCGCTCAAACTGGCGCCGCGTCCGGTAACGGTGATTTCAAATGCGCCGATCGGACAGGGGGCCTCCTCTGCCTGGGCGCAGGGCGGGATCGCGGCCGCCGTGACTGAAAACGACACGGCGGACAAGCATTGTGCGGACACGATTGCGGCCGGTGGCGGCATCTGCGAGGAAAAGATCGTCCAGCAGATGACGCGGGAAGCGGGTGACCGGATCCGTGATTTGCTGTCCTACGGCGTTCCTTTCGACAAGGATCTGGAAGGGCAATTGCAGGTGTCCCGCGAGGCCGCGCATTCCGCAAACCGCGTCGTGCGTGTTGCCGGAGACATGGCGGGCAAGGCGATCATGGGCGCGATCATCGCTGCCGTTCGCAACACCCCGTCCATCCGCGTGCTGGAAGGCTATATGGGCGAAAGCCTGATGGTCGAGGGGCGCTATGTGACCGGTGTGATGACCCGCAAGCGCGGCGGATTGAAGCGTCTGGCACTTCCGGCCAAGGCGGTCGTGCTTGCTTCCGGCGGCATCGGCCATCTTTATGCAGTCACCACCAATCCGGGCGAAGCCAATGGCCATGGAGTCGCCATGGCGGCCCGCGCCGGAGCGGTGATTGCCGATGCAGAATTCGTCCAGTTCCACCCGACTGCGCTCGATGTGGGCCGGGATCCGTCACCATTGGCGACCGAGGCGCTGCGCGGCGAGGGGGCGATCCTGGCCAACTCCGCCGGCGACAGGTTCATGGCCGGTGTCCATCCGGATGAGGAACTGGCGCCCCGCGATATCGTCGCCCGGGCCATCTACCGGGAACGGGAAGCTGGCCGGGGTGCTTTTCTCGACTGCCGGGATGCAATTGGCGCAGCGTTTCCGGAGCATTTCCCGGGCGTTTATGCGGCTTGCCAGTCTGCCGGTATTGATCCGGTCACGCAACCGATCCCGATTGCCCCTGCAGAGCACTACCACATGGGCGGTGTGCTGACCGATGCGAACGGGCGGACGTCTCTCGATGGCCTGTGGGCGGCTGGCGAGGTGGCCTCAACCGGTGCGCATGGTGCCAACCGGCTGGCCTCGAACTCGCTGCTTGAGGCGGTCGTCTTTGCAGCGCGCATTGCCGAGGACATTCAGGGCCTGATGCCGACACCGCGCAGTGCGTTCTGGGCGGACATGGGCGAGGAAGACGGCCTGCCAAGCCAGCGCAATGTGCAGGAACAGGCCGCCATTTCGGTCTTGCGCGAAACCATGGCCAAAAATGTCGGTGTTGAGCGCAATGCGGACGGCTTGAAGCAGGCCCTTGCCGATATCGAACGGGCCGAGGCCGATTGCCGCCGGACCTCGATCAAGAACATGATGGCCACCGCGCGGCTCATTGCGGCGGCAGCGCTCAAGCGGACCGAAAGCCGGGGCGGGCATTTCCGCAGTGATTTTCCCGACGCCGATCCGGCGCAGGCCAAACGCTCCTACACCACTCTGGCAGAGGCCGATGACATCGCGCGCAGCGTTGCCGGACGTCTTTCCACCAAGGCCTGAAACCAGACACTTGCGAGGCGGTTCATGTCCGGCAATTTGCCCGTGCTTCCGAAACTGATGATCGACGAAGCCGTCAAGGCGGCGCTGCTTGAAGACTGGGGCCGCGCCGGTGACATCACCAGCCAGGCGACCATTCCCGCCACCGCCACTGCGCGCGCGGTGATCGCAGCCCGCAAGCCGGGCGTGGTGTCCGGGATCGCGCTTGCCGAGGCAGCCTTTGTCATCACGGACCCGGCATTGGCGGTCGAGGCGGTCAAAGCGGATGGCGACAGGCTGGCGCCGGGCGACGTGGTGATGCGGATTGAGGGGCCTGCGCGGGGGCTTTTGTCGGCAGAGCGCGTTGCCCTGAACTATCTCGGCCACCTGTCGGGAATTGCAAGTGCCACGGCCCGTTTCGCGGATCTGATTGCCCATACCAGGGCAAGGATCGCCTGTACGCGCAAGACGACCCCGGGGCTTCGGGCTTTTGAAAAATTCGCGGTGCGCTGCGGCGGCGGGTCCAATCACCGGTTCGGGCTCGATGACGCGATCCTTATCAAGGACAATCATATTGCCGTGGCCGGTGGCGTGACCGAGGCAATCGAGGCGGCCAAGAGCTTTGCAGGGCATCTCGTCAAGATCGAGGTCGAGGTCGACACGCTCGACCAGCTGCGCGAAGCGCTTGCCTGTGCGCCGGATGTGATCATGCTCGACAATATGGGCCCGGATCAGCTCAAGAAAGCGGTCGGGATCGCTCAGGGGCGCGCCATTCTGGAAGCGTCCGGAGGAATCGAGGCCGATACGGTCAAGGCTGTTGCCGAGTCAGGCATCGATCTGATTTCCTCCGGCTGGATCACCCATTCCGCGCCGGTCCTTGATCTGGGGCTCGACATCGAAATGGGCTGACCGGTCGAGGGTCAGGCAACCGTCAAAGCAACCCCCGAAAGGGCCATCAGCGCGCCCAGGCCACGGGTGATGTAGGTGCCTGCCCGGTGTTCGCCATCAAGATGCTTGATCGCGGCATAGCCGACCAGAACACCGAATGCGTGAAGCAGGGCGGTCGCCGCTACAAAACCGGCGCCATAGGCAAGGCCGGTCGCCGATCCCATTTCGCCGCCATGGGCATATCCGTGGAACACGCCGAACGCGCCGACGCAAACAACCGCGATCACGGCAGGAACACGGATCGCAAGCGCGACCAATGCGCCGAGCAGAATGACCGAGGCAAGGATCATCGGCTCGACAAGAGGCAAGCTCACACCGGCAAGCGCGATGCCGAATCCGGCTATCATCGACAGGACAAAGGCCGTCGGCAGGGAAAGGATCGACCGCCCGCCGATCATTGCGGCCCACAAGCCGACCGCAATCATTGCCAGGATATGATCAAGGCCGAAGAGCGGGTGGCTGAAGCCGGCTGCGAATGAGCCATGCTGAGATGGATCGAGGTGGGCGAGGGCGGGGGATGTGGTCAGGACCAGGGCGGCCGGCAGGCCGAAAATGCGTTTGAACACGGTATCTTCCATGTAAGCGGTAAAAAACGGGCAAACCGATTCGATTTGCATATCCATGGATATCGCATATTGCGGGTGTGGAGTGCCAACGAATTTCGCCGGGCGAGCGCATCGGGTATTCGCGCTGTCAACCTACCAACTTCTAGTGCCGTTGATCTCCGGGGCGAACCGCAATAGTGTGCACTGCACAATAATCGAAATGCGATGATCGGACATGGCGATGACCGATGGTTCAACGGAAAGTGACACAGACGAGCAAGGCGCCAATATAGTGACTCGGCTCTCGCGGGCGGCCCAGGTGCCGATCCTGATAGGTCTGGCGATCGGAATGGTCCTGTTTCTCATCACCTTGTTCGTAGATATCTACTATGCGGTGCAGGACTACGAATTTTTGGACCGCAAGAAGACGATCCTTCTGATCCTCAATCTGCTGGACATGGTGTTCATCGCAAATCTGGTCATCATGGTCGCGACGAACACCTACAACACCTTCTGTTTGAAAGCGCCCGCCCATGCGGATCATTTCATCCAGCAGGGCGAACGGGCCTACCGGCGTATGAAGCACCGGATTGTCTCGACAATCGTGATCATTTCGTCGATCCATGTCTTGAGTGAGTTGCTGGAGTTTTCCCAGACGACAGCCCTGCAGGTGTTGGCCCTGATCGGGTTTCACCTTGTTCTCTTGGCCACTTATGTCGCGACAAACGTTTTCAGGACCAATGATTAGTGCCCCGCGGATGGGCTACGCCTGGATGGTTATCAATAGCGGGTGTACCTCTGCATATTGCTGATCTGTGCAGCTGCACGCGCCAATTTTGCCCATTATCATCTGTTTGGGATGGAGATGA
>NZ_SMMF01000384.1:0-783 GCF_009711355.1 Roseibium sp. RKSG952
GAAAGCGTCGGTGAGCGCTAACGAAGTTTGGCGAGGTGCCTCTGCAAAACACTGCAAGCGGATTGTGCATCACGTGCCCGAATTGCAGACATGATTGCCATGTGGTCCTTGTCGGTGCGCTTTTGCCAAGGCGTCGAGAGCCCTGCCAAAAAGTGGCGTGCATAGAGCAGTTGCAGATTGTGTATTTCCTCGACCAACCGGGGCATCCCGCAAGCAGCAACGATTGCCATATGAAAGGCCCTGTTACCGTCTTCCCTGGCAATCGCTGTGTCGGCATTGTCACAACGGGCCTGCGCGTCCTCGGCCTTCAGGATCTGCGCAGGCGTCATGTTGGGCACGGAATGCAGCAAAGCCACCGGTTCCAGAGCCTGACGCATGACTTTCAGCTCCCGGGCGGCCTGCCTGTCGAGCGGTGCAACACAGACGCCCCGGCGGGGAATACTGACCGCAAGCCCCTGCGCCACAAGTTTCAACAGGGCTTCGCGCACCGGAACGTGGCTTGCCCCATAGTCCTGAGCAATTTGATCCTGCCGTAACTTTTCTCCCGGCGCATAGGCCCCCTTGACGATCTCGCTCGTGAGATTTTCTGCAATTTGGTCAGACTTTTTTGTGGCTTGCACAGTCATGGCTATCATTCGGCAACGGCATGGTTTTCAAGTAACACTGCTTTGCGGGCTGGGTTTCGGGTTAATTAGAAGAGCACATCCTTTGACACAATTGATCAAGATTGCAAACCAGTGAGACTGGTTCCTCCAGCCACTCTAGACCGCGCAAAGTCTCCTC
>NZ_SMMF01000831.1:0-13799 GCF_009711355.1 Roseibium sp. RKSG952
GCGCCGCTTCGCGGTCAAGGACCCTTGACACTTGATCCTGTATGGCGAACCCGACGCAACTCTTGATAATACCTTGCTTTAGCGCGAAGAGTGTCAGGAATGTTTGTCTTGTCATGGTGGTCACCCCGGAGAACAAAGCGCTATCCGGGGTGACGGTGTTTGTGTAATTGCCGCTCAGTTCAGGTCGGCCTGCCGGTCTGAGCCGACTTCGCGCTCCGCCTCGGCGACCGCTTCCGTCAATGCGCCGAAGATCTCGCCGCCCCTGCCGACATTTTGCTGGAACCAGTCATAGACCGGGGTTGCGGCTTCCTTGAAGGCGGCCTTTTGCTCCGGGGTCGGGACGTAGAGGTCACCGCCGCCGGCAACAAATTCCTCATAGGCCTGGATGGACTTGCGCTTGGGCGAAGCGAATGTGGCCTGTTGCAGATTGTAGAATCCGTCGACTACCACACGGCGCAGGTCTTCCGGCATGGACAGGAAAGTCTCGTTGTTCATCCACCAGAGCGCACCCATATAGGCGTGGCCGTCGAGCGTGACATATTGCAGGCCCGCATCGGGAAACTTCATGCTCATGATGTCGGTGATGCCGTTCTTGGAGCCTTCGACCACGCCGGTCTGGAACGAGGTGAACAGCTCCGGCCACGGGATCGGGGTCGGGGACGCGCCGAGCGCCTTGACCAGTTCCTGCGGGAGATCGGCCACGACGGTGCGGATCTTCAGGCCTTCCATGTCGGCAGGCTCGGCGATCCGGCGCTGGGTATTGGCAAAATTGCGCCAGCCACCCGTGTTTCCGATGGTCATCAGGCGGATGGTGTTGCCACTGTCTTCCAGCGCCATGTCGCGCATCACACGGGTGAAGTCGCCCTGAAGCACATGTTCCGCGACCCGGTCGTCGGCCATCAGATAGGGCAGGTCGAGCACCTGGACGTAGGGAAAAATCCCCGAAGCGCCGCCGGACGTGGAAATGTAGATGTCGATATTGCCGTCGGCGACACCCTGCAGGCACTCCGCGCCGTTGGAGCACAGTTGCGTGCCGATGAAGAGCTCGACTTCGATCGCGCCGTTCGAGGCGGCCTCGACATAGTTCTTGAACACAACGAGGCCATCGTAATCCTCGTCGTTTTCGTTGGAATTGGCGGTGGCGCGCAGCGTGTAGTCGGCCGCAGCAGCGCTTAAAGAGGTTGCGGCAAGCAGTGCCGCCACTGTCAGGCATTTCAGGGTCGATTTGAGCATGAATAGTCCTCCCTTAAGCGCTCAAGTCAGTCGGCAAATCCGGTCAGGCGCGGAATTGTCATGGAAACCGCCGGGAAATAGGTGATCAGGAAGATCACGGCGATTTCCACGGCCAGAAACGGCAGGATCGCCTTGGCGATTGTCTCGACCTTTTCGCGCGACACGGAGGCCGCCACGAACAGCACCAGTCCCATGGGCGGCGTTGCCAGACCGATGGTCAGGTTGACGCTCATGATGATCGCGAAATGGATCGGGTCGACGCCAAGATCGGTAAAGATCGGCCCGAGGATCGGCCCCAGAATGATGATGGCCGGTCCCGCATCCAGAAACATGCCGACCACGAACAAAAGCAGATTGATCAGGAACAGCAGGATCAACGGGTTGTCGGACAGGCTCAGGATGAAGTCGGCCAGGATCTGGGGCGCGTAGGACAGGGACACCACCGTCTTGAACGCCATCGCTGCACCGACCAGAAGCAGCACCACGGCAGAGGTGATGCCCGCCCGGTTCAGAACGTCCGGGATTTCGCCCGGCTTCAGGGTCTTGAGCACAAAGACGCCGATGATCAGCGCATAGGCGACGGCAACGGCTGCCGCTTCTGTCGGCGTGAACACGCCACCCAGAATACCGCCCAGAATGATCACGGGAGTGAGGAGCGGGAAAAACGCCTTCAGGCTGGCCTGACCGCGTTCCTTCCAGCTGT
This sequence comes from Roseibium sp. RKSG952, assembly GCF_009711355.1. Classification (NCBI taxonomy): domain Bacteria; kingdom Pseudomonadati; phylum Pseudomonadota; class Alphaproteobacteria; order Hyphomicrobiales; family Stappiaceae; genus Roseibium; species Roseibium sp. RKSG952. The sequence continues at coordinate 1,937 of NZ_SMMF01000831.1, forward strand.
GCTTGCGGCTTGCGACGGGAAAATCGTACCGGTCGGCGAGGATCTTGACCATGACCATCAGGCCGACGCCGACCATGACACCCGGCACGATGCCTGCGAGAAACAGGGCCGCGACGCTTTCGCCCATCACATAGGCATAGATGATCATGATGCCGCTTGGCGGGATGATCGGTCCGATCACCGAGGAGGCGGCAGTGATGGCGGCTGCGAACTTGCGGGTGTAGCCCTGTTTCTCCATCGCCGGGATCAGCATGGACCCAAGCGCGGACGTATCGGCAACTGCGGAGCCTGACAGCCCGGCAAACAGCATGGAGGACAGGACATTCACATGGGCGAGGCCGCCGCGCAGATGGCCCATCAGGGCTTGCGAGAATTCAACCAGCCGCAAGGTGATGCCGCCCTTGTTCATCAACTCGCCCGCCAGCATGAAAAACGGGATCGCCATCAGTGGAAAGCTGTCCATGCCGTTGTAGACATTGCGGTAGAGCAGGGTGATGTCGCGCTCCTGACCGTTGAGCCACAGCAAAATCCCGGGCGCGGCGAGCAGGCCGAAAAACACCGGCAGGCCGATGGTCAGGAACACGAGAAAGACCGGCAGGAACCAGATCAGCATTATTCTGCTCCCGCCATTTCCGCATCCGGGATGGCCGGGAGGCGTTTGCGGCCGCCGAACAGGCTGACCGCGCTTCTCAGGATCAGTTCAACATTGACAGAGATGAGCAAGACGACGCCGACCAGCAGCGAGGCCATCATCCAGCTGCGCGGAATCCGGTACCACTCGGAGAAGGTGGCAGTGGCCGGCAGGTAGAGCGATGCAGTTGCAAACCGGCCTCCGAAGCCGGTGACCTCCCGGTAGCCGATCTGAACCGCCACGACCAGAACGCTGAGGCAGACCAGCAACAGCAGGAGGTTCAGGACGGCTGCCACCTTGCGCGGAAGGGCCATGGGCAGCATGTCGATGGCGACAAAGCCGCCGCGCCGGAACGCGGTCGGGGCCATGAGACCGGTCATCCACAACATGCAAAAGCGGGCTGCTTCGTCGGGCCAGGGAAGGGCGTTGTTGAAGACATAGCGGAACACGACCTGGATCAGGATCGCGGCCACCATTGCGGCCATGGCAAGGATGCCTATCGCCCGCCCGATCTTCAGCAGGAATGCATTTATCCACCCAAGCGGAGTGATCACCGCCAGCATTGCGCCCATCTGGGCCCTCCCATTCACTACGGCGGCCGTTTCCCGGCCTGCCGCCCGGCGTGACTGGCTTCGTGTCAGTCCTTGTGCGCCAGTTGGCCGAATTTCCCGGCATAAAAGGTCAGCGCGTCTCCCTCGCGCATTTCCGCTCTCACCACCTTACCCAGAACAATCAGATGATCTCCACCCTCATATGCAGCCACCCGTTCACATTCGAACCGGGCGAGGCATTGTTCGATCAACGGAACGCCCTTGTCATTGAGCGTCACCTCCAGACCGTCAAAGGCATGGGCGTTTTGGGAAAAGCCGTGGCACAGCTCGGCTTGATGGTGGCTCAGGACATGGATTGCATAATGCTCTGCCGGTTCAAAATAGCGGAACCGGCGCGATCCCCGGGAAGGCGCCCACAGAACCAGAGGCGGGTCCAGAGAGACGGAGGAAAAGCTGTTGGCGGTCATGCCCACCGGTCCGTCGGGCGAATGGGTGGTAACGACCGTGACCCCGGTGGCAAAGCGTCCGAACGCATCGCGCAACAGCCTGGTGTTTTCCGGGTCCGGCGCGAAGGTCACGGGATGGTTGGACGTCTGCAATGTCATCAGGGCACCTCTTTGCCAAGGGCCGCCTCGTAAAGGCGGTACCAGGTTTCGCGGTCCATTTTGACGGTCATCGCCTCGGATATCCTGCCGATGCGCTCCAGATTGTTCGTCCCCAGAACGGGGATCAGCCCGGCTGGATGCGCCAGCAGGAAGGCAACGGCGACAGCTGCCCGGTCAACACCCTGACCGGCTGCGATCTCGTCAAGAACCGAGCCCAATTTGCCCTGATCCGACATCAGCGCGCCGCCGCCAAGCGGCGACCAGGCCATCAAATGCGTCCCCAACCTTTGATGGAAGGCAAGATCGCCATTGGTGAAGGGGCTGATCTCCGTGAGGCTGATTTCGATCTGGTTGGTCGCAAGACGGGCCGACATGGCCGACTGCAGCAGCTCCCAGTCCCAGGGGCGGAAATTGGACACGCCGACCGCGCGGACCTTGCCGCTCTTGACCAGATCATCAAGGACAGCGCCGGTCTCATGGTGATCCATCAGCGGGTCGGGCCGGTGGATCAGCAGCAGGTCGATGGTGTCGATCGCCATCTCGCGCAAGGACGTTTCGACCGACTTTTCGATATGTGCGCGGGAGGTGTCATAGTGCTTCACCGTCGCAGACGCATAGCGGCCCATGGGCGCGATGATGTCGCATTTGGTGACAATCTCCATACGATGCCGCAAGCCGGGGTTTGCCTTCAGGGCGGCCCCCAGCAGGGTTTCGGCCTGATAGCCGCCATAAATATCGGCTTGATCGAAGGTGGTGATCCCCTGGTCCAGACAGGCCTGGATCTTGGCCTCCACATGGGCGGCGGAGGTGTCGCTGTCGTCACCGAGGCGCCACATGCCATAAACCAGACGGCTGAAGTCCAGATCAGGGGTCAGGGAAAGACGTTGCATCAGCGGCGTACTCCATTGCCGAGCGGGGTGTCGGGGGTCTCAGGCGGCACGCGGCCATAGGCGTGGGGAAGGGAGGCTGTCTTCAGGTTCGGCATCACGCGGGTGCCGAAGTGTTCAGCCTCCTCAATATGCGGGTAACCGGAGAAGATAAAGGCCCGTATCCCCATCTTTTGATAGGCCTCGATCCTGGAGAGGACCTGATCCGTCGACCCGACCAGTGCCGCACCGCAGCCCGAGCGCGCACGGCCGACGCCGGTCCACAGGTTCTGTTCGATGTAGCCGTGGCCGTCGGCGATCTCGCGGTTCCGGCTCTGGTGGCTCACGCCCAGAGACTTGGCATCAAGTGCACGTTCGCGGATCGCCTTGCCCTGGCCGTCATCGAGCCTGGAGACGATGTAATCGGCATAGTCGCGTGCCTCTTGCTCGGTGTCGCGCACGATCATGTGCACGCGCAAACCATAGTCGAGCGTGCGGCCATGTTTTTCGGCCACCGCGTGCACCGCCTTCATGCGGCCTTCCAGCTCCTCGATCCTTTCCGGCCACATCAGATAGACGTCGCAATACTCGCCGCACAGGTCCAGCGCGTCAGGGGAATAACCACCGAAATAAAGCAACGGACCGCCGGTCTGATACGGCTTTGCCGGGCCGGTGCTCAGCCCCTTGAACGAATAGACCGGACCGTCATGGTTGATCTCGTCTTGCGTCCAGGCCTGCTTCAGGATCTGCACCACTTCGCGGGACCGCTGGTAGCGATGGGCGCTGTTGGCGTCCTCCCCGGGGAAGTTGGAGGAGATGATGTTGACCGTCAGGCGGCCCTTCAGCATGTGGTCGAGGGTTGCAATGGTACGCGCCAGCATGATCGGCTGCATCTCGCCGCAGCGCACCGCTGCAAGCATGTTGATGCTGTTCGTGATCGGGGCGCAGCCGGCCACGAAGGACAAGGTGTCCTGGCCGACCTGATAGGACGAGGGGCATAGTATGTTCCGGAAGCCTTGGGCTTCCGCTTTTTTGACAATATCTGAGCAATGCTCCCACGAAGAGCGCAAATGGCCTTCCGGGACCCCGAGGAACTGATAGTCGTCGGAGCAAAGCGCGGCGAACCACGACACTTCCGCACCTTCCAGATCCGGTGACGTGACCGGGACGACGGTCATGCAGTTCTCCCTGAAACCGTTGCTGTTTTCTCTTGCGTACCATCGGTATTGATGTAAATCAATAGTGTATCAATTTTTCACGGACAGGGTGGCGCAGGCCGATGAAGCCGTCTTCCCAAAACGCAAATGCCCTGCCGATCTATGTGCAGGTCAGCGAGCTTCTGATCCGCGATATCGCGGCCGGACGGCTGATTGCAGGAGAGCGCCTGCCGCCCGAGCGCGACATGGCCAATGATCTCGGAATCTCTGTGGGCACCTTGCGCAAGGCGCTGGCGGAGCTCACGGGCAAGGGTCTTCTGGAGCGGGTGCAGGGGTCGGGAAACTACATCCGGCAGGCGGGCCCGGCTGAAAGTGTTTATGGTATGTTCCGTCTGGAGCTGCCCTCCGGCGGCGGTTTGCCGAAAGCGGATATCCTGAATGTCTGCGTCATGGACAAGCCCGCAGACTTGAAGCCGTTTGGCACCAGTGACGAGGGCACGCGGGTCCGGCGGTTGCGCTACCTGAACGATGTCATCATCGCGGTTGAGGAGATCTGGCTTGACGGAAGTCAGGGAAAGCTGAGCGCGGACCAGATCTCAGACTCGCTTTATCATACCTATCAAAAGCAACTGGGGTTCTGGATCACAAGGGCCGAGGACCGGGTCGGGATTGGCGCGGTACCGGATTGGGCGCCGTCCGCCTTTCCAAAAGAGAGTGGAACAATCACCGGTTATATCGAGCGGTTGAGCTGGTCCGACCGGCCGGAGCCGGTCGAGTTTTCAAAGACATGGTTCGATCCTGACCGGGCACTTTACGTGCAGCGCCTCAAATAGAGAAAATGAAAAACCCAGGGAGCGGGGAATGTCGGCAAGGGTGAACTATGGCGTGATCGGGTGCGGGATGATGGGGCAGGAGCACTTGCGTAACATTGCGCTCCTGCCCGGAACCCGGATCAGCGCGATTCACGAGCCGGATGCAGGCATGGCAGCCCTTGCCGCCGGACTTGCGCCGTATGCCCGGATGGCCGGATCGCTGGAGGATCTGCTTGAGGTGCCGGAGCTCGATTGTCTTCTGATCTCAAGCCCGAATCATCTTCACGTCGCTCAGATGGAGCATATCGCCCGGACCCGGCCGCTGCCGCTGCTGGTCGAAAAGCCGCTGTGTACCGATCCGGCCGATCTGGCTCGTCTTGAAACGTTTCGTGACAGCTATCCCGCTCCGGTCTGGGTGGCGATGGAATACCGCTACATGCCGCCGATAGCAGCGCTGATCAATCAGGCAGCCCAAGCGACCGGCGGGATCGCGATGCTGACGATCCGCGAGCACCGCTATCCGTTTCTGGACAAGGTCGGCGCCTGGAACCGGTTCAACCGTTATTCCGGCGGCACATTCGTTGAAAAATGCTGCCACTTCTTTGATCTGATGCGGCTGATCCTGCAATCGGAGCCGGTGCGGATCATGGCGTCTGGCGGGCAGGCGGCCAATCACCTGGCTGAACGCTATCACGGTGAAACACCGGACGTGTTCGACCATGGGTATGTGATCGTTGACTTCGAGAGTGGCGCGCGTTCCATGCTCGAACTTTGCATGTTTGCCGAAGGCGCACGCTATCAGGAGGAAATCTCGGCGGTCGGGCCTGCGGGAAAGATCGAGGCGCTTGTGCCCGGCCCGGGCCGCTTCTGGCCTGCGGATCAGGGCCCGCCTCCGGTGCCGCAAGTAATCGTGTCACCGCGCCATCCAAAAGCGCCCCGGCCACTTGATGTCCCGGTCGATCCAAGGCTTCTGGAAGTGGGGGACCATAACGGGTCAACCTACTATCAGCACGAAAGGTTTTTGGCATTGGTCCGGGGCGTAACAGCTACGCCGGAGGTCTCCATCGAAGATGGCTGGCGGGCGGTCGCCATGGGATTGGCGGCGCAAACCTCAATGCAAACCGGACAGGCTGTTATCCTGCACCCGGATCGGCTGTCGCCGGTTGCTTGACGCCGGACAACAATGACCGGGTCACCCTCCATACGCCAAAATATGGCCGACGGAGGGTGCCTCAGCTGACTTTTGCCGTTTACAGAGACGGAAGCCCTAGATCGAGGACAGGATTGCCGCCTGCTCGACATTCGGCAGGACGCCATGCTCCCAGCCGCCGACCACCAGCTCTCCGGCTTTTGCCTTGAGGGCGGCTGCGACTTGGCCGTTGAAATGGGCATCAACGCCGGACTGGTCCTTAAAGCCATCATTGATGGTGAAAGTGTCGGTGCCGATGCGTGTTGCGTACCAAAACAAGGTTGCAGGTTCAGTTGCTGCCACAAGTTTGGCTGCTCCCGACAGAAGGTCCGAGAGTTCCTCTTCCTTTCCGGACACCGCTTTCATGGTGATTTTTATGGATATGTGAGGGGTTTCACTGCTCATTGGTTTTCTCCTGCGATAACCCTCCCGCATAAGACATTGAGTGAATATTTGGAAAATCAAGAATGTCTGTGGGGGTTTCCGGGGTTTTCGGGCAACTCCGGAAAACGGGTGCGTTTTTTAGGTTGTGCCGGAGCTTCTGTATTACCTTTGGTAATGTGATGGAATGGTGTTTGTATCGCTGTATCTATTAACCTGGGTATATCTGCAGATCTGAAGGCGGACTGGTCAAAAAAAACCGTTAGGCATGCACGCCCAAATTGACGTAACGTCTTCCTGCTGTTCGAGGACCCGTCAAGAGGTTCACCATTTTGCTGCATCCCGACAAACGCGACGCCCAAACCGCGCGGGAGCATCAGGGGAGAGCCATTATCCCATGAAGAAGCTCGTTGCCATCATCGTGTCCGGTTGTGTCGCATTACAGACCGTTTTGCTGGAGGGGGCCTTTGCTGCCCCGGCCGTGACCACCGCCAATGTCAACTTCCGGCAGGGGCCCGGGACAGGCTATGGATCCTTCGGCACCATACCGAATGGCAGCCCTGTAGAGTTGGGTGAATGCAATGACACCGGCAGTTGGTGCTCGGTCTCGTTCAACGGTCAAAACGGTTTCGTTTCCGGCAACTATCTCCAGCTTACCGAGCCGGAACAAACCACCGGATGGCCGCGCAGCTATGAAACGCCGGCGGGGGCGACCCTGATCCTGTATCAGCCGCAGTTCACCGAGTGGGAGAATTTCAAGACCGTCAAGGCGTTGATTGCCGCCGAATACGTGGTGGGTGACAAGGACAACCCTGTGTTCGGCGTGGTCGGAATTTCCGGCGACACCCAGGCGGACACGGAAAACGGTGAGGTCGTGGTCAGCGACATTCAGGTGACCCAACTTGATTTCTCGGCGCTTGATCGCACGGCCCTGTCCGATCTGTCTCTGGAAATCGGCAAGATCATGCCGACCGGGTCAATCACGATCAAGGAGGACCGGATCACGGCCGGTCTTGCCGAATACAAGCGCATGGAAGATGTGCAAGGGCTCGACAGCACCGCCCCGCCGATTTTTGTCAGCATGGATCCCGCAATCCTTGTCCAGACCGATGGCGAGGCGATCACGGCCCCGGTCAAGGGCGATCAGGGTCTGAGTTTCATCGTCAATACCAATTGGGATATCCTGAAGACAGGGGACGGGACTTTCTACTTGCGGGATGACAAGTCTTGGATGAGCAGCAAAGAGCTTGCGAGCGGATGGCAGCCTGCCGAAACGCTGCCCGGCACCATCACCAATCTGCCGGATGACGACAACTGGAAGGATGCCCGCGAGGCGGTCCCGCCACAGCCATTCCCGGACAATCAGGCTCCGAAAGTCATTTATTCGGACAAGCCTGCGGAAATGATCGTGTTTGATGGTCAGCCGAAGCTTGAGCCGGTCAAGGGCACGGGGCTTGAATGGGCGTCGAACACCGACAGCGATGTGTTTTTCGAAAAATCGACTTCCACCTGGTACATTCTGGTGTCGGGCCGATGGTTCAAGTCCGCATCTCTGGAAGGGCCGTGGACATTCACCACGCCCGACTTGCCGGGTGATTTTCAGAATATACCGGAAGATGCGCCCTATTATTCGGTGCGGTCTTCGGTGCCGAATACATCCGAGGCCGAACAGGCACGTTTGAAAGCCAGCATTCCGACGACTGCAAGGGTGGAGCTCGGGTCGGTCACGCCGGAAGTCGCTTATGCAGGTGATCCGGAATTCAATCCCATTGACGGCACGTCGATGTCCTATGCGGTCAATACTAGTGAGCAGGTGATCGAGGTCGCGGGCAAATACTATGTGCTTCAAAATGGCGTCTGGTTTGTCGGTGATACGCCACAGGGGCCTTTTGAAGTCGCCACTTCGGTGCCGGAGGAGATCTATACGATCCCGCCGGAATCACCCGTTTACAACGTGACCTACGTGCGGGTGTACGAAACCGAGCCGGATGCCGTCTGGTACGGCTACACGATGGGGTATCTTACCGGATTTCTGGCCTGGGGTGTTCTTGTCTATGGCACTGGCTACTGGTACCGGCCGTGGTACCGTCCCGGATACCGGCCGATCTACTATCCGCGCCCGGTCACCTACGGCATCGGCGCGTTCTATAATCCCGTGCGTGGAGCCTATGGCCGTTATGGATACGCCTACGGACCCATGCGCGGTATTGCCGGCGGCGGGATCTACAATCCGCGCACCGGTGGCTATATCCGTGGAGCTGCGATCAGCGGGCCGCGCGGCAGTGCCGGGTTCATCACAGCTTACAATCCGCGCACAGGAAACCGGGTTGTGGCCGGTGGTGCGCGGGGCATCTACGGTTCATGGGGCGGTGGTGTTGTTCGTGGGCCTGAATGGGCCCGAACCCGCGATATCCAGCGAGGCGCGGCGCAGCGCTGGCGTCAGGACGGTGGCCGGGCTGTCTCACTGGACCGCAGAGGTGACGTTTTTGCCGGGCGGAACGGGTCGGTCTACCGGCGTGAAGGCGAAAACTGGCAACGGTTTGAGGGCGGGCGCTGGTCGGATGTCGACCGGCCAAGCCGCGACGAGCTGCGTGACCGGTCAGGTGACCTTGGCGGCGGCAATCTGGGCTCCGGAAATCTGGGTGCGGCGCTGGGCGGAGCGGCAGCCGGTGCAGGCGTGGGGGCGGCGATTGCAAACCGTCCTGCCGGTGACCGGATCCAGAACCGTCCGGCGGGTGACAGGCCCAATGTAAACCGGCCCAGCAACAACAGGCCGGCAAACCAGCCTGCTGGCAATCGCCCGAATGTCAACCGGCCGGCACAACAACCGAATGTAACGCGTCCGGCGAACCGGCCAGCACAGCAGCGGCCGTCAACGCGCCCTGCGCAGAGGCATCAGGCTCCGGCGCATCTGAACCGTGACCGGAAGTCCCGGCAGGCAGGCAACCGGCAAGTGCAACGTCAACGCAACGTCAAGCAATCCAGGCCTCAATCCCGGCCGCAAAACCGGGGCGGCGGCAATCGTGGCGGCGGACGGGTCCAGCGCAGGCGGTGATCAGGGGCCGGACGGTCAGATGGGAATATCCCGGGAATCGGCAATCGCCTCCATGGTCATGTAGGAGGTGACCGTTTCCAGGTCGATCCGCTCGATCAGCCGCTGATAGATCCGGTCGAAGGCGTTCATGTCTTCGGCCATGATCTTCAGCATGTAGTCGTAGTCGCCTGCGACCCGGTAGAAATCGATCACATTCGGGATCGCCAGAACCTCGCGCCGGAAGGTCTCCAGCCAGTCTTTCGAGTGATGCCGTGTGCGTACCATTACGAAAACGGTCAGGTTGAGGCCGACATCGGCGGGGTCTATCCGGATTGTGTGGGCCTGTATCAGGCCGCATTCGTTGAGAGCTTTCAGCCGCCGCCAGCAGGCGTTCTGGGACAGACCGACCGTTTCGGCCAGCTCCCGTTGCGACAGCCGCGCGTCCCTTTGGAGGGCGCGGAGCAGTGCACGGTCAATATGATCGAATTTTTGTTCCATGTTGGTTCAAATGACACAAAGATAGCAAATCAACAATCGAATTAAGTGATGATGTCATATCTGAAGTGGTCATATGATCCCGGTCAAGAGTTCTGGAGGGGTCAATGACAACAAGACACGCATCACCACTGGATCATTTCAAGGACGGCCTTAAGGGACCGGACCTGATCGGCCGCCTGCGCCAGGGCCTGATCGGGGAAGGTGTCGAGATCGAGGGTCCCTTCGGACCGAAACCCCTGATCTATGCGGACTATGTCGCCTCCGGCCGCGCCTTGCGTCAGGTTGAAGACTTTGTGATGGACAATGTCCTGCCCTTTTACGCCAACAGCCACACGGAAGCGTCCTATTGCGGCAGCTACATGACCCGGCTGCGCGAAAACGCGCGCGCTGAAATTGCCCGGTGTTGCGGCGCAGACGACAATTATGCCGTTGTTTTCACCGGCTCCGGTGCCACGGCCGGGTTAAACCGTCTCGTTCATCTTCTGGGCGTGCGCGACGCTGTTGCGAGCGGCGGCACCCCCTTGGTCCTGATCGGTCCCTACGAACATCACTCCAACATTTTGCCATGGCGGGAAAGCGGGGCAGAAGTCATCGAGATCGGCGAAGCCGAAGCGGGCGGTCCGGATCTGGACGTGCTCGAACGGCATCTGATGGCGGCAAAGGGCCGTTTGGTTGTCGGTTCCTTTTCGCTCATGTCGAATGTCACCGGCATCGTGACCGATGCTGACGCGGTGTCACGCATCCTGAAGCAGCACGGGGCGTTGAGCGTCTGGGACTGCGCCGGAAGCGGACCCTATCTGCCCATCGACATGAAGCCGGGGACGGATGTGGAAAAGGATGCCGTTGTTGTCTCCGCCCACAAGTTTCCGGGCGGCCCGGGAGCGTCCGGGGTCATGGTTGTGCGCAAAGGGGCTGTTGCGAGCAATGTTCCGGCCGTTCCGGGGGGCGGCACCGTCCGGTTCGTCTCGCCCTGGGCGCATGATTACAGCGGCAATGTTGCCGCGCGCGAAGAAGCCGGCACGCCGAATGTGGTTGGCGATATACGAGCAGCGCTTGTGTTTCTGGTCAAGGAAGCGATTGGTCAGGCCCGTCTCGACGACCGTCACCGGCAATTGCGCGAGAGGGCAATTGAGGCCTGGGGAAACAATCCGGCGATCGAAATCATGGGCAACCAAGGGGCAGACCGGCCCTTGCCGATCTTTTCGTTCCGTGTCCGGGATGCGCGGACCGGCGGGTATGTGCACCAGCAACTGGTCACGCGCATGCTCTCCGACGGGTTCGGCATTCAGGCACGCGGTGGATGCGCCTGTGCGGGGCCGTATGCCCATCGGCTTCTGGATCTGACTGAAGCCGAATCAGAAGATATCCGCGAAAAGATCCTGAGTGGCGAGGAGATTCTGAAACCGGGCTGGACCCGTTTGAACCTCAGTGCCTTGATGAGCGATGAAAAAGCCGCATATGTGATCAAGAGCGTTGACCGGCTCGCGCGCGAGCCTTACCCGATGTGCCTGTCCTATGTGTGCGACGAAACCACCGCACGTTTCAAAGTCATGGAAGAAGAAGCCGCCTGATGTGCAGATGGGCTGCCTGGAGCGGGGCTCCGAGATATCTTGAAGAACTGATTTGCGATCCCGAACATTCCTTGATCGAGCAGAGCAAGCACGCGACCAGTTGCAAGACCGCCGTGAATGCCGACGGTTTCGGGGCGGCTTGGTATGACGACCGCCTGACCCCTTGCGTTTACAAGGATGTCCGTCCGGCCTGGTCGGACCCTAATCTTTTGCAGCTCGCCCATCATGTGAAGGCTCCGGTGTTTCTGGCCCATGTGCGCGCCTCCACGGGCACCGCCACATCGCGGGACAATTGCCATCCCTTCACCTATGGCCGATGGAGCTTCATGCATAACGGTCAGATCGGCGGCTACGACCGGATTCGGCGCCGGGTCGACAACATGATCCCGGACGCGTTCTACGACCACCGCACGGGCGGGACCGACAGCGAGGCGGTTTTTTTGATCGCTCTCGGCTACGGTCTTGAGAATGAGCCGGTTGCGGCCATGGCTCGTGCGGTGGCTGAACTGGAAGCCCTCGCGGTTGATCGTGGTGGCCGGCCGGCGATGCGCTTTGCCGCCTGCTGGTC
>NZ_SMMF01000952.1:0-133578 GCF_009711355.1 Roseibium sp. RKSG952
CGCGTTGCCTGCGTAGATCGGACGCTCGAAAGTGTCCGCATCGACAACGGCGGTGATGTCGGAGATCTGCATCACGTCGAGGAGTGCTGCAACGCGCGGCAGAATGTTCTTGCCGTTGGATGTTGCCGCAGCAACAACAGCATCATAACCGCCTGCCATGGCGACGATCAGGTCAGCCATCGGTTCGGCAAGCTGATGCTCAAGCACATCGGAGTCGGCCACAAGTACCTTGGCAACACCGGCGAGTTTCGCTGCCTCGTCGGCAACTGCCTTGACGTCCTTGCCGGCAACCAGAATGTGGACGTCGCCGCCCAGTGCAGAGGCTGCGGTCAGGGCTTTTGCCGTCGCATCACTGAGAGCGCCGCCGCCATGTTCTGCTACAAGAAGAGTAGTCATGTCTGTTTCCTCCTGAGGCGTGCCCTTAAAGGACGCCTGCCTCATTCTTCAGCTTTTCGATGAGCTCGGGCACCGAGCCAACCTTGACGCCGGCCTTGCGTGCTGCCGGTTCAGCCGTCGACACAACGGTCAGACGCGGGGCCGCATCAACACCGAAGTCGGCCGGAGACTTCTCGTCGATCGGCTTTTTCTTCGCCTTCATGATGTTCGGCAAAGAGGCATAGCGCGGCTCGTTGAGACGCAGGTCAGTCGTGACGATCGCCGGGAGCTTGACCTTGATGGTCTGCAGGCCGCCGTCGATTTCGCGCGTGACGTCGGCAGAATCGTCCCCGAGATCAACCTTGGACGCGAATGTCCCCTGAGCCCAGCCGAGAAGGGCTGCCAGCATCTGGCCGGTCTGGTTGCAGTCGTCATCGATTGCCTGCTTGCCGAGGATCACGAGGCCAGGCTCTTCCTGTGCCACGATTTCCTTCAGGATCTTGGCGACGGCGAGCGGCTCGGTCGTCTCGTCGGTCTTCACAAGAATGCCGCGGTCGGCACCCATGGCAAGACCGGTGCGGAGCGTTTCGGTCGCCTGTTGAGGACCAACGGACACCACAACAACTTCCGTTGCCTTGCCGGCTTCCTTCAGCCGCAGGGCTTCTTCGACGGCGATTTCGTCGAACGGATTCATCGACATCTTGACATTGGCAAGATCGACACCCGAACCATCGGGCTTCACACGGACTTTTACGTTGTAGTCAATGACCCGCTTCACGGGCACTAGGATCTTCATCTGGTCTCCACCTCTTACTGGACCGGCATGTTTGCCGCACCGCATTATTTTGACCTGGCCGCCGCAGCTACCACTGCGCAAAAATGGCAGTTTTCAGCCATCTTGAACGCGTGACGCGGGACGGTACTGACCTGCACGGCATGTGTCAACGATCGCCTTAGGGAAGCTTGCCCGCTTCTGGTAACCGCCCACCGGAATCGCGACAATTCGCCGCTCACAATCCCCTGTCAAATAGTCTAACGCCGGACCTTCTAAGGAACACAACGAGCACCGCTCCTGCGGCCAAGCCTCCAATATGTGCCGACCAAGCGACCCGGCTTTCCTGTGCGAAAACGGCATTGAAAATCTGATAAGCGACCCAGGCGCCCAGGAGCCACTGTGCAGACAGTCTCAAAGGGATACGCCCCAAAGCCAAAACCCAGACTTTGACCTTTGGATGCAGCATCAAATACGCCGCCACCACTCCAGATACCGCGCCCGACGCGCCGATCAAGGGCACATCGGATCCATAGGCGCTGACCGCATAGGCCAGACCGCCCGCAGCCGCACACAAGAGATAGAAGACAAGAAACCGGACATGGCCCATAGCGTCTTCGACATTGTCGCCAAACACCCAGAGAAACAGCATGTTGCCAATCAGATGCATGAAATCGGCATGCAGGAAAGCGTAAGTCACGACCGACCAGCCCGCCGGAACAGCGTCCAGTGCAAACGGCAAGTCTTTCTGATCGAAGAAAACGCTGGGGATCAGGCCATAGGAGTAGACGGATGCATGACCGGCATCGCCGAGCCCTGCCCCCTGGACCATCAAGAAAATCGCAACATTGGCAAGGATCAGTCCCCATGTCACAACGGGACTGACCACATGCTCCCAGCTGTTGTGGTCATGGAGCGGAATGAACATGCTTGCCTATGATCTCGTGAAAAGACAGCAAGCCGACACCGAAGCCGCGTTTCCAGGCACCATCAACGGTTCTTGCCTGGCACCCACAACACATCCGCTTCGCCCTTGGCATTGAGGAAGCGCGAGGCAACAAAGAAGAAGTCCGACAACCGGTTCATGTACAAGACGGCCGACGCGTTGATCTTCTCGACAGACTGAAGCTTGACCAAAAGCCGCTCGCAGCGCCGCGAAACCGTCCGGGCCAAATGCAAATAGGCCGATGCTTCGCTCCCGCCAGGAAGAACAAACGACCTCAAGGGAGAGAGTTCCGCGTTGAACTGATCGATGGCCTCTTCAATTGCGGTGACCTGCGCTGGCGTGATCCGCAAGGGTTCATAACCGAGATCCTGATCCGATTCAGGCGTCGCAAGGTCTGCGCCCAGATCGAACAGATCATTCTGGATCCGCCCCAGGACCGCATCGACTTCCGGAGCAATTTTCGAGGTATGCAAACGTACCAGTCCCACGACCGAGTTGGTTTCGTCCACCGTGCCGTAGGTTTCGATCCGAAGGTCGCTTTTGGGACGCCGCTCCCCGGTGCCGAGCGCCGTTGTGCCGTCGTCACCGGTTTTCGTATAGATCTTGTTGAGTACAACCACGTCGTTCTGCTCCCGAAGTTCTAGCGGTGTTGTCCGAAAAAGTAGAGCCCGGCCATGACCAGAACAACCACCAGGAACTGCAACCCAACGCGCCAGCGCATCAGCATCTGGCTCCGGCTGGATGGCCCGCCCCGCATCATGTTCCATATTCCCAACAGCAGGACAATGGCCACGGCAGCCAAACCTATTGGAACGAGTGCATTGAATATCTGCGACATCATGTTTTCCTTCAGGGCGCACGCGTCTTGACGAACATGCAAGCCCGCATTTTCTATTCTTCGGCGTCGGCAGCCGAAATCAGAAACCGATCCAGCAGGCTTACCGGCAGGATCCGCTTCAATACGGCCAACAGGTGGGTCGGGACAGTGACGTGATAATGCGACTTCGGCCGCTGTGCTTCCAGCGCATGGATCAGCCGTTTTACAACAGCGTCTGGGGGAAGCTTGAAACGGCCCCGTTCTCCGTCTTCCATGCGGATCCGCCGCTTCCGGTAGGTCTCGCGGTGAACCGATGCGTTCGTTCCGGCGTCACCGATCCACTTATCGAAATTCGCAAGCGCATTCTTGGTGAAATTTGTTTCGATCGGCCCCGGTTCGATCAGGCTGACGTGAATGCCCGAGCCCTTCAGCTCCTGTCGCAGCGTATCTGAATAGGCTTCAAGTGCGAATTTTGACGCCGTGTAGGCTCCGCGATACTTCATCGCGATAAAACCGAGCACCGACGAACACTGAACGATGCGACCGGACCCTTGCGCCCGCATCACGGGAAGGACCTGCCGTGTCAGATCGTGCCAACCAATGAAATTGGCTTCAAACAAGGCGCGCAATCCGTCGGCCGGCAGATCCTCCAGAGCCCCCGGGATCGCATAGGCACCGTTGTTGAACACCGCGTCGAGTTTGCCGCCAGTCAGCAACAACACGTCCTCGACCGCAGCCTTGATGCTTTCCGCGTCCTCGTAATCGAGACGAAACGCTTCAAAACCGTCGGCCTTGAGCGCATCGACATCGGCCTGCTGGCGGGCAGCGGGAAAGACACGCCAACCCCGCGCGCGCATGGATCGCGCGGCAGCCGCACCAATCCCGGTAGAGCAGCCGGTCATGAGCACCGTGCGCTGCGGATGAAGTGTCTGGTCCTGGGACATGAAAGGCTTGCGCGACCCCGTACGTAGTTTGACTGATCAGATCGGATCGCCTGATAGCAGTTTCGGGGCGGGTCCGGCAAATCCGGAAGCTTCATTTATGAAACGGGACTTCAAACGCGGCATCCGGTCAACCAGTCCGAGGCCGAAGTCCCGCGCCGCGCGCACGATGTCGATGTCATTCGAAAACAGCCGGTTCAGAACATCGGTTACGATGCCCATCTGAAGCGCATCGAACCGCCGCCAGCGCTGATAGCGCTCAAGCACATCGAGACCTCCGATGTCCTGCCCGAGCCTGCGGGCATCGACGATGACTTCCGCCAGCGCGGCGACATCCTTGAAGCCCATGTTCAGCCCCTGCCCCGCGATCGGGTGAATGCCGTGAGCCGCATCACCAATCAGGGCGAAACGCGACCGCACAAAATCACGCGCCAGGGTCAGACCAAGCGGATAGGCGTTTCGGGGCCCGGCCAGCTCGAGTTTACCCAGGTGATGGCCAAAGCGGCGCTCCAGCTCCAGCTCGAAGGTGAACTCGTCCCCTTTCACCAAACGCTCTGCGTCGCGCGTTTTTTCGGTCCAGACCAGCGAAGACCGGTTGCCCGGAAGCGGAAGAATGGCAAACGGACCAGCGGGCAGAAAATGCTCCTCGGCCCGTCCCTGATGCGGACGTTCATGCCTGATCGTCGTCACGATACCGGACTGGCCGTAGTCCCAGTGAACGGTCTTGATGCCCGCAAGGTCGCGAAGTTTCGACCGGACACCGTCCGCGGCAACCAGAAGGCGTGCCTCAATTGCATCGCCGCTGGCGAGCTGCAGTTCCACCTTGCTCGGCTCGGAGCGAAAGGTTCTGGCGCTGTCTGGTGCCAGGAACGTCACGCCAAGATCGCTGGCGGCATTGTAGAGGGCCGGCATCATCTCGCCATTGGGCACCATATGCGCAAACGGCTCGCCTTCGGTCACCTCGCCATCAAAGGTCAGGTATACCGGCCGGACAACATCGCGCAGCTTGCTATCGGTGACGATCATTTCGTTGATCGGCTGCGCCGTTGGCAGAAGATCCTGCCAGATGCCAAGCTGATCAAGCATGCGGCTGGCGGCAGCGGCAATCGCGGAGGCGCGCGGATCTCCCGCAAGACTATCCATAGGTTTGGGATCGATGACCGCTATCTTCAGCGTCGGGTCGGATTTTTTCAGCGCAAGCGAAAGGGACAACCCGACATAGCCGCCCCCGGCGATGGCAACATCAAACACATCCCGACCTGATTTGGCTTCTGCCATTTTTTTCTCCCGAGCCACTTGCCAATCTCCCGACGCGCCTTGACTTTAACGTAAGGGGTCGTCCAAGTGTGGCTTACGCCATATGAACATGGCACCCAATTCGTACAATCACTGTTTTATGTAGCAGGGAACGCGCCGATGAACACGGCCATTGATACGCTTTTGCAAATACTTGACCTCGAACAGCTGGAACACAACCTGTTTCGTGGTCGCAGCCCCCAGGTTGGCTGGCAACGGGTTTTCGGCGGTCAGGTGATCGGCCAGGCGCTTGTGGCAGCCTCCCGGACGGTTGTCGAAGACCGGCACGTGCACTCGCTGCATTGCTATTTCATGCGGCCGGGCGATCCGTCGGTCCCGATCATCTATGAAGTGGACCGGATCCGCGACGGCGGCAGTTTCACCACGCGGCGTGTTGTCGCCATTCAGCATGGCAAGGCGATCTTCTCCATGTCGGCCTCTTTTCAGGTCGCAGAGGACGGCCTGGAGCATCAGCTGACCATGCCCGATGTGCCCATGCCCGAGGACCTGCCGAGCGAAAAGGAACTGAGCGAGAAATACCTCAGTGTCGCGCCGGAAAGCGTGCGCAACTACTGGGAACGTGAGAGGCCGATCGAACTGCGTCCTGTCGACCTGACCCATTATTTCAGCCAGAAGAAACTCCCGCCCCAGCAATATGTCTGGGTCCGTGCCACCGGCGCCCTTCCGGATGATCCGCGCATTCACCAATGCGTTCTGGCCTATGCCTCCGACATGACCTTGCTGGACACATCGCTGTTCCCGCATGGCCGCTCCGTGTTCAACAAGGACATTCAGGCCGCCAGCCTCGACCACGCGATGTGGTTTCACCGGCCATTCCGCGCAGATGAATGGCTTCTCTATGCCACCGAAACGATGTCGACCTCCGGATCTCGCGGCATGAACAAGGGGATCATCTATACCCGTTCGGGCGAGCTGATCGCCTCCACCGCACAGGAAGGCCTGATCCGGCTCAAGGAGAGCGAGAAGTAAGGTTACTTTTCGCAATCTGCGCCAAAGGATCCTTTCACAAGGCAGGGATCCTTTTGTGTCGAAGCAATCACCGAACGTATCAAAAGATGCCCTTGCAAGCCGCTAGTGGCTCTTGAAGCCTGAAATCGCCAGCGGGTTGTCGACGAGGACTTTCGGGTCCGGAGTGTCCGGCAGAAGCGCTCCGGAAAACGCTTCGAACATCTTGCGGACAAACCCTTCCGGCAGATTGTTGGTGATGAAGACCATCCGGGTGCGCCGGTCCTCGTCCGGCCATCCTTCGAGGGTCGCAGGCGGATGGAACACATGCTGGACGCCGTGAATCACCACCGGACGGTCCGGGTCTTCGGCAATCTGAACGATCCCCTTGACCCTCAGTAGTTTCGGTCCGTGGGCCGAGCGCAGAAGATCCAGGAACATTTCGAGCGCCGACGCAGAGACCGGCCGGTCCGTGGCAAGCGTGAATGCCCGGATCTTGTCGCTGTGGCGGTTCACATCATGCGCATGGCCATGGTCGTGGTCAGGGCTGTGTTCATGACCGTGATGATGATGGAGATGGTCATGTCCGTGCGCGTGTGAATGGTCGTGACCTTCATAGGCTTCCGCATTCAGCCACTTTGCCACATCCGGTATTTTCGTCCTGGGATCGTAAAGTCCGGCATCAAACAGGCGGGCTGGAACCGCTTCGCCTGCCTGAGCGGTCAGTCTGACTGCGCCCGGGTTCAGCCCTGCCAACCGGTCGATCAGGGACGCATAGCCGGCACTTGATCCTTCCTTGCCGATCAGGTCTGTCTTTGTCAGCACAAGCCGGTCGGCAACGGCAGCCTGGCGGCGGGCTTCTTCATGCGTGTTGATCGTTTCCAGCCCGTTGACCGCATCGACGAGGGTCACCACACTTTCCAGCCGGTAACGCATCATCAGATAAGGATGCAACATGATCGTATGCAGAATCGGCGCCGGATCTGCCAGACCCGTGGTTTCGATCACGACACGCGCGAGCCGGTCCATGCGTCCATTGTCCAGACGGCGCAGAAGATCTTCCAGCGTCGTCACGAGATCACCACGGATGGTACAGCACAGGCAACCGGACGACAGTTCAAGAACGCCGTCACTCGCCTGATCGACCAGCAGGTGATCAAGGCCGATCTCGCCGAATTCATTAATGATCACGGCCGTGTCTGCCATCTCCGGATCCTTCAGGATCCGATTGAGCAAGGTCGTCTTGCCGGCACCGAGAAATCCGGTAATGACGGACAGGGGAATAGGGGGCTTTGGTCCTTTGGGAGCAGAAGCCGGACGGTCTTGGTCTGCGCTCATGGGTGGGCAACTCCTTTGGAGCTACACCTAGCGGACAGCGCTTTCAATTACCACCATGGCCAAGCCTGACTGAAGCGGTAAACGCTCACGCGGAATTTTTTTCAACGATAGACAGAACGACCGGCCGCCGCCGGATACGGTCGTTGTCGGCTTGCTCCTGAACAACAGCACGGACAGCCGTGGCGGCCTTGCGCAGCACATCGATCACTTCATCGACCGAGCGGCCCTCCTGCAGTTGGGTGGCGGAGAGGTCCGCAAGATCCGCCAGTGCACGCAATGTTGCCGAGGATTTTGATTCACGCATGGCTCTGTCTCATTCTTTTCACCAGCGCTTTGACGCCAGCTCCAATTCCGCGGTTATGTCTTTCCGCTCCCGGACGCAAGACACATGACCGGGATGTGATGTTTCCATGGTTTCGAAAGTCGGTTAACACACGGTAAACGACTATGAGGCGCAACCCCTCAAATCTAGGTAGAGTTGCCAATAAACTGCAAAAAATCTTTCTCCGGCCAGCGTTATTGCGCTCAAATCTGACAGGACCAAAGATTATACTGGCTTATATCAGTTGCCGGGCCGTGGCGACGGGACTGGCACCGCAAAGGCTGTTCCTGGACGAAACAGGGATCCCGGGGCTGGCGTGGTTGCCACGGGAAGCTGCACTTCCCCGCCATCCCCGGCCGCTTTTGCCGCAGCCCGCGCGACAGCAGCTGCAAGCTGCCGCCGGGGGTTGGGCACAGGAAGTGGAACTTCTATGATTTCAATTGCTTCAGACGTCGCTACAGAGGGGGCTCGCGCCCCGTTCGGTACGCCCGTTGACACAGGGATCGTCCGAAATGCCAAACGCCGGGGGCCGATGCTCCTGTCCAGGATCAATCCCCAGTCGGTTTTTCCGTTCGGAAGCTTGAAATCGCCGCTCGCAGTGCTCTCCGCACTTTCCGGCGCTTGCTTGTTCGTGAAAAGGCCGGGGATCAGAACACTGCCTTCCTTGCGGTTCTGATTGGTGAACGACAAGGCGCTGCTTTTCGGTTTGGACTTTTCCAGGTCGTACCGGGCCATGATGCCTTTTGCGCCCGGTTTCGGGTTGCGCCGGCAATAACCGTCTGCGGGTGGACGCCCCCCGGAACGCGGCAAAGTCGCCAGGGTGAACCGGCCCGACCGTTTCCTGAACCCGTCATCCATAAGCTGACGAGTATGCGCAATCCGCTCCAGACCGGACGCTGCACCCATCACAACGGCAATCAATGTCCGCCGTCCGCGCGTTGCGGTTGCTGCAACATTAAATCCGGAATTGCAGATGTAACCGGTCTTCATGCCGTTGGCACCCTGGACTCGAAGCAGATATTCCCGGTTGGCGGAGCGCAGTGTTTTATTGCCGAACTTGATTCCCGGATGCCGGTAATAGTCGCGCGCTTCGGGAAAATCGCGCCAGAACGCCTGAGCCAGAATGGCCATGTCCCGTGCGGTCGTCACCTGGCGGTTATCCGGCAGCCCGTGCGGGTTCACAAAGCGCGTATCGACCATTCCGAGCCGTTTGGCCTCAGCATTCATCATCGCAATGAACGCGGGCTCGGAACCTGCAATCGCTTCCCCCAATGCGACAGCAACATCATTGGCCGACTTGATCAGAATGATCTTGAGCGCCGCATCTACGGTGATTTTGGTCCCGGCCTTGAACCCCATCTTGCTCGGCGGCTCAGACAGGGAGTTCTTCGATTGCACAACCACGGAATCGAGGCTGGCCCGCCCCTCACGGATTGCCTTGAACGTGACATAGGCGGTCATGATTTTTGTAAGGGACGCCGGATACCAAAGACGCGTCGGGTCTTTCTGCGACAACACTTCACCAGAGCGCGCATCGATCAGGATGTGAGTTCCGATCTCCGCACGCGCAGACACAAGCGACGCGATCAGGACTGAAAGGAAAAGCGGTATGAAAAGGAAGCCGACCTGACCACGTTTCAATGCCACGGATACTCTTTCCTCTTACAGTTCGCAGGTCACTGTTTTCCCCGGAACGCTTGCCGACCTGCCCCCACAGACGCGGTAGTCATAACCGATTTACCGTTCATATTGCAAAAACAACCTTACGTAAGGACAGATTAAATCCGCCTGATTTCGAAGCAGATGCACAATTCATGATCACTACAGACGATCAATCGCACTCTGATTAAAGAACAAACCGTTCACGCCGCTCAGTTTTTTCAGTTGGCCCGGGGTTTGCTAAATTTTCCACTACCCGCCGTCACAAAAGTTGGAAACATGATAATTTTCAACTAGAAGGCGTTTTCGGGTGATTGTCGGTCGGGGGTATGCGTACATATGTATCAGGCTGGAAATGCGAGCATTTCATTCGCCAAGCCGCCTCGGCTCCAGCGCACACGCGCGCATGCCCGCGTTGTTTTCAAGAACGTAAACGGACGCGCCGCACTCGACGAGCTTTATCAAAGCGGCTCAGCCAAAATCAGGCTCCCGAGAGTTTACGATCAAATACCGGTTGGTGTGATCATCAACACCTCGGGCGGCGTAACCGGCGGCGACCGGTTGGTCTACGAGGCCCGGGCGCGTGAGCAGACGCACGCCATCGTCGCCAGCCAGACAGCGGAGCGCGCCTACCGGTCACCTGGCGGATCCGGCGAGATCGCGTCCCGGCTCACCGTCGAAAAGGGCGCTTTTCTGGAATGGTTGCCGCAAGAAGCCATTCTGTTCGATCATTCCAGCCTGACCCGGACCCTTTCCGCAGACCTTGCCGAAGATGCCCGTCTTCTGGCAATTGAAAGCGTCGTTATCGGCCGGACCGCCATGCGTGAAACCGTTCGTCAACTGTCCTTTGCCGACCGCTGGCGCATCAGGCGCAATGGCAGGCTGGTCTTTGCCGACGACATCCGGCTAAACGGCGATCCGGCCCGCATTCTGAAGGGAACAGCAACTGCATCCGGAGCCCATTGTTTTGCAACACTTCTGGATTGCCGCCCCGATGCCGAGGACCATCTGCAATCTGCGCGCAGTGCGCTTCAGGCGGCCACCAAAGACTGCAAGATCACGGCTGCGGCCAGCGCCTGGAATGACATTCTGGTGGCGCGTTTCATCGCCCATGACAGCCGCCATCTCAAATCCGCATTGATGGCGTTTCTTGAACGCTACCGGAACCGGCCATTGCCGCGCGTCTGGTACTGCTAGACGTCCACCCCTCTGGAGACTCAAACTTGAACCTGACCCCGAGAGAAAAAGACAAACTGCTGATTTCCATGGCCGCCGTGGTCGCTCGGCGCCGCCTTGAGCGCGGTGTCCGGCTCAATCATCCCGAAGCCATCGCATTGATTACCGACTTTGTGGTCGAAGGCGCACGTGACGGCCGCAGTGTCGCGGACCTGATGGAAGCTGGCGGCAAGGTGCTGACACGTGACCAGGTGATGGAAGGGGTCAGCGAGATGATCCATGATGTTCAGGTGGAAGCAACCTTTCCCGACGGGACCAAGCTGGTCACCGTCCATGAGCCCATTCGCTAGTCCGGGAGCTGTAAGCGATGAAGAAACTGATTTCCGCCGCCCTGTTTTTCGGCTTGCCAGCAAGTCAGGCACTGGCGCATCCAAGCGTTCAGGAGCACGCCCATCCGCACACCGATGCCTCCAGCTATTTCACGATTGAAACGCTTGTGATCTTTGCAATCGGCCTCAGCATTGGCGGAACCTTTGCATGGTACAAGCGCCGCAAGGGAGACCGAAAATGACCCCTGGCGAACTCCTGCCCGCCGACGGCGAAATCGAACTCAACGCCGGGCTCAACTCGTTGAAACTGGAAGTTGCCAACACCGGAGACCGGCCTGTGCAGGTCGGCAGCCATTATCATTTTGCCGAGACCAACGAGGGCCTTGCGTTCGATCGCGAAGCAGCGCGCGGCATGCGGCTCGACATTCCCTCCGGGACAGCCGTGCGCTTCGAACCGGGCCAGACCCGGGAAGTGGTTCTGGTTCCCTTTCAAGGGGGCCGGACAGTCTACGGCTTCAATCAAAAGGTCATGGGCGAATTGTAGGCGGTACAGACCACCGGTCAGGTCAAGCCTTGCCAACGCTACCGGATGTTCAATGTCGTCGTCTCCGACAAGGGATGGCACGATCCGGCATCGAAGAAGCGGAATCTCACTGATTCAATTGGTTCGTTTCATGAAAGGATTGGATGATGCGCAGCTGTGTTACGAAACTTCCGCTCACGGCAAAAACGGTCCTGACGTTCCTGCCCGCTCTTGTTCTGGCCTGTCTCGCGAGCGCTGCCAAGGCAAACGAGAAAATCGACTGCGGTTATCCGCTCACGCAAATGGAAATGACATTTTGCGCCCAGCAGAGCTGGGAGCAAGCCGACAGGCAATTGAACGAGGTTTACGGCGAAGCTCTTGAACACATGACACAAATGGACAGCATGCTTCCGCAGAGCCTTAAGGGGGCAGCTGATGCGCTGAAAGACGCTCAGCGTGCGTGGATCCCGTTCCGCGACAAGGCCTGCACATCTTATGGATTTCTTGCCAGAGGCGGCAGCATGGAGCCCATGCTTGTCTATGGCTGCCGGACCACCCTGACAAAACAAAGAACCGAAGAATTGAAAGAGCTGGTTCAAGGTCTCGGAAACTGACGTTTTCCGCCAAACACCTTGCCACGCGCCGACCGGAGTAGTGAATGCCCTTCAATATGTCCCGCGCTGCCTATGCCGACATGTTCGGCCCGACCACGGGTGACAGGCTACGCCTTGCAGATACCGATTTGATCATCGAAGTCGAAAAGGACTTCACCACCTATGGCGAAGAGGTCAAGTTCGGCGGCGGCAAGGTCATCCGCGACGGGATGGGCCAATCCCAGCAGCCGCGCTCTTCAGGTGCCGTCGACACCGTGATCACCAATGCGCTGATTGTAGATCATTGGGGGATCGTCAAGGCGGATGTGGGCTTGCGCGACGGCCGGATTGACGGGATCGGCAAGGCCGGAAACCCGGACGTTCAACCCGGTGTCGATATCGTTGTCGGTCCCGGAACCGAAGTGATCGCCGGTGAAGGCAAGATCCTGACCGCAGGCGCGCTGGACGTTCACATCCATTTCATTTGCCCGCAGCAGATCGAAGAGGCCCTGACATCCGGTGTCACGACCATGCTTGGCGGCGGCACCGGCCCCGCAACCGGAACCAACGCCACAACCTGCACGCCAGGTCCCTGGCACATCACCCGGATGCTGCAATCGGCCGACAGTTTTCCGATGAACCTGGCCTTTTCGGGCAAGGGCAATGCCTCCCTGCCCGCTGCGCTGGAAGAACAGGTGCTGGCCGGTGCATCCGCTTTGAAACTGCACGAGGACTGGGGCACGACGCCCTCCACCATCGACACCTGCCTGTCGGTTGCCGACGAATACGACATTCAGGTGATGATCCATACGGACACGCTGAATGAATCCGGTTTCGTCGAAAACACTCTGGCGGCCTTCAAGGGCCGGACCATCCACGCCTTCCACACCGAAGGCGCCGGAGGCGGTCATGCGCCCGACATCATCAAGGTCTGCGGCGCAACCAATGTCTTGCCGAGTTCCACCAACCCGACACGCCCCTACACGGTCAATACGATCGACGAACATCTCGACATGCTGATGGTCTGTCACCACCTCGACAGCACCATCCCGGAAGATGTCGCCTTTGCCGAAAGCCGCATCCGGCGCGAAACCATCGCCGCCGAAGACATCCTGCATGACATGGGCGCCATGTCGATCATCGCATCCGACAGTCAGGCCATGGGACGTGTCGGAGAAGTCGTGATCCGCACCTTCCAGACCGCGCACAAGATGAAGGTCCAACGCGGCCGGCTGGACGGCGAGACCGGCGAAAACGACAATCTGCGCGTCAAACGCTATATTTCGAAAATCACGATCAACCCGGCCATCGCGCATGGTCTGGACGAGCACATCGGTTCGGTCGAAGTCGGCAAGCTCGCGGATCTGTGCCTGTGGAGCCCGGCCTTTTTCGGCGTAAAACCCGATATGGTCCTGAAGCTCGGCACCATCGCCACAGCCCCCATGGGCGACCCGAATGCATCTATCCCGACACCGCAACCGGTGCACTACCGGCCGATGTTCGGCTCCTTCGGCAAGACCATGACCGAAAGCCGGGTGACCTTTGTCTCCAAGGCCGCCCATGAAAACGGTGTGAAGGACAAGGCCGGACTTCAGAGTCTTGTCTTGCCGGTCAAGAATGTCCGAAGCGGCATTTCCAAGAAATCAATGGTCCTGAACGACGCGACACCCGAAATCGAAGTCCATCCGGAGACTTATGAGGTTCGCGCCAACGGCGAGCTTCTGACCTGCGAACCCGCAGACGTATTGCCTATGGCACAACGCTACTTTCTGTTTTAAGCAAGTACGCAATTTTTACGGGAGGTCAGTGGAAATGTATGAAGTCATAGGCTTTGCCAAGACCCGCGCCATGCGGGTGATGTGGATCCTGGAAGAACTCGGCGCACCCTACAAGGTGACGCCGGTCATGCCACAGTCGCCCGAAGCAAGGGAAGTCAATCCGAGCGGCAAGGTGCCGATCCTGCGCGACGGCGACAATTTGCTCACCGACAGTGTCGCCATTTGCACCTATCTTGCCGACAAGTCGGGCAAGTTTACCTATCCGGCGGGCACCTTTGAACGGGCCAGACAGGACAGCATGACCCAATTCGTGGTGGACGAACTGGAGACACCGCTCTGGATGGCTGCCAAACACAGTTTTGTTCTGCCGGAGAAGCTCCGTGTGCCGGACGTGAAGGAAACCTGTCAGGCAGAGTTTGCGCGGGGCCTGAAGCACCTCGAAAAGCGGCTTGGTGACAATGAATACCTCGCAGGCGCCCAATTCACGATCGCGGATATCATCGCCGGTCACTGTGGTAGCTGGGCAGCCAATGCCAAGTTCGACCTGCCGAAGGAAGGTCCGGTCTATGACTATTTCAAGCGCCTGCGGCAACGCCCGGCCTATCTGGCAATGATCGAAAGGATCGCAGAACCCGCATGATCAGGGTCATCGAAATCAAGTCATCAGGGTGCTGGCCGGGTCAACCGGCCAGCACCATCACACTCGACCGGGAGGACCGCCACCGGAGACGGGCGGCCCTGACCGCCGAAAACGGCGTGAGTTTTCTGCTCGATCAGCCCAAGGCCGTGCATTTGCACCATGGCGACGGGCTCGTACTGGAAGACGGGTCCATCATTGAGGTGTGTGCCGAACCGGAGGCCCTGGTGGAAATCCATGCCGAAGACACTGCCCATCTTGTCAAGATCGCCTGGCATCTGGGCAACCGGCATCTGCCGACCCAGCTGATGGGCACGACACTCAGAATCCGCCGTGACCACGTGATTGAGGACATGGTCGCGAAACTGGGTGGCAAACTACTGCCGGTTACCGCTCCATTCGATCCCGAAGGCGGGGCATATGGCCATGGTCAAACCCATGGCCACGATCATTCCCATTCTCATGACTGAGCACGCCTCCCAATCGGCCCTGATCAAACTGTTGGCCTTCCTGTCTCCGGCCTTTCCGATTGGCGGTTTCAGCTACAGCCACGGGCTTGAAAAACTTGTCGAGGACGGGACCGTCCACGATCCGCAAAGCTTGCAAGACTGGATCGAGGGCATCTTGAATTACGGTGCAGGCCGTAATGACGGCATCTTGCTGAAAGAAAGTTTTAACGCCACCAGCGCCGGTGATGTTGGCGCAGTGAAAGAGCTGATCGAGCTCGGGCTCGCCCTCCAACCCTCCAGGGAACGGCATCTGGAGGCAAGCGCTCAGGGAACGGCATTTATTCAGACGGTTGCAGCCGCGTGGGCACCGGGGGAAGAAACGCCCGCGCTTGACATCCTTGCACAGCTCACCGACGAAGCGTCGGACACTTGCGTAAAAAGCTGGCCGCTTCCTGTCGCAATCGGCACGGCCAGCGCCTGCCACGGCATTTCAAGGCATGCAGTCCTTGCCGCAAGCCTTCAGGCATTCGTCTCCAACCTGATTTCAGCTGCTATCCGGCTTGTGCCGCTCGGACAGACGGACGGCCAGAAAGTCCTTGCCCGGCTTGAGCCGGTGATCCTCAAGACCGCGGCTACAATCGAAACCCTGTCCCTTGACGATCTTGGATCGGCGACCTTTTTGACCGATATCGCGTCAATGGACCATGAAACCCAGTACACGAGGCTGTTCCGCTCATGACTTCCGGAAATGGTCCCCTTCGCGTTGGTATCGGCGGGCCGGTAGGGGCTGGCAAAACCACCCTCACCGACCGCCTTTGCAAGGCCATGCGCGAGCGCTATTCCATGGCCGTCATCACCAATGACATCTATACCAGTGAAGACGCGGAGGCGCTTGTCCGGTCGCAGGCACTGCCGAGTGCCCGCATTCGTGGCGTCGAAACCGGCGGCTGTCCCCACACAGCGATCCGGGAAGATGCCTCCATCAATCTCGCAGCCGTTCACGACCTGACCGAAGCTTTTCCGGATCTGGATGTGATCCTGATCGAATCCGGCGGTGACAATCTGGCTGCGACCTTTTCTCCGGAGCTGGCCGACCTCACGATTTACGTGATTGATGTCGCCGCCGGTGAGGAAATCCCCCGCAAAGGCGGGCCTGGCATCACCCGCTCCGACCTGCTTGTGATCAACAAGACCGACCTTGCCCCCCATGTCGGGGCCGATCTTCAGGTCATGGACCGCGACGCAAAAGTCATGCGCAAGCAACGCCCCTTCGTCTTCGCCAACACCAGGGCCGGGACCGGCGTGGAGACAGTCGTCGATTTCATCGTCGAAAAAGGCGGGCTTACCGTTTGAAATCGTCGGAATGGCAGAACAGCTGCGCCTGAAGCAATGCGTTTTGGTACGATGCGGTGTTAAGTGCACTTGGAACGGTTCAGTCGTTTCGAGCCCGCTTTCCGGGGTTTGTAAAACCGGACGCAAGCCGCTTTATCCCAATCTGGTCACCCTGCAGGATACTACCATCGCGCACCGATTGGATGCGTTCGCCGGCTCGCCCCCGATACGGCTACCAAGAACAGATTTGATTATCCGGATCTGGAACCTTTCGGTTTTACAAAACCCTTTGCAGCCCGTTGCCTCATTTGGGTCGCGAACCTTAGGGGAACTCCAGCGCCTGACGGACCAGCACACCGGACTTACGAGAATCATGATCTGAAGGTCTGGACAAAGGCCTTTGGCGGCAACCCAAAAGATCGAGGCAATTTCACCACCAGCCTTTTCACTCGCGAGGATGTTGCCTGTTTTCTCTGGCGGGATACGATGATGCGGCAGATGCCATCCCGAACAACGGACCATCCCAAATTACAAACCTCTTTCGCACAAGGCGCAACCAAGACGAGATCCTCCACGAAGCAAACAAACCCGCCTCTGGTACCTGTCTTGTTGGCCATGAAACCACACCAGATGTGATCGAGGACTATCGAGCCGCCGGTTTCATATCCCTTGCACCGCTCCCAATCTGGTGACGGACGTGGCCAAAGCGACTATGACACCCGAGCGATATACGGATAGGTGAAAAATAGTATATGGGTCAGGTTCACAAGGAAATGGACCAGAATGGCAACCTCGACGCGCCCTGATTTCCAAAAGGCTAGTCCGTAGAACAATCCGGCAAGGCCTGCGAAACCGGCAAAGAACACTCCCCCTGGAAGGTGAAAAGCTGCGAATAGGATCGAAGACAGAATCAACGCACAGGCGCCGCCCAAACCATTTCTGCCGAACCATTTCAACAACCACCCCAAAATGAATTGTCTGAAAAACAGCTCTTCGGCCGCGGACACAAACAACAGATTCGCAAACAACCAGACAGGCAGGAAACTCACGAGCTTTGGGTCGAACGCTACAAGACCGGCCAAATAGGTCGTACCGATAAGGACGACCGCCGCCGGAACAAAGTAAACGAGGCTCAGCTTAGCAATCCGCCCCCACTCATATATCGATGGAGCGGAACCAGCCGCAAACAGCAAAAGCCAAAAACCGAGGCTCGCCTTGTCGAAATTCAGATAGAGTGAATACGGAGCGGCATCTGCGCTTGTCCTGCTTCCGGACAGGAGTTTCAGGTTATGAAAGCCCGGAGCGAGATGAAGCAGGATGGCGATACCACTTGCCAAAAGCACGACAATAAGAGACCCGGACAACCATGTTCCCGGTGCTCTTTGGTACAGCATATAACTCGTAGCCCCGACGACCCCGACCAGCGCTGCTCCTGTCCAGGCCAAGTTTCCAGAGATCAATGCAGCAACACATGCGGCAAAGAAGACCCCGAGTGGCAACCAAGGCCCTCGATGAACCGCCGCAATTACAATGGCGAGACCTAGAAAGCCATACGCAGCAACTTGAAAAAGCATACTGTTACCCTGATGCCTTTTTTAAATATGGCACAGTCATCCTTTACCAACCATGGCCATAGATATTGAACAAAATTTATATCGAAATGCCGATCCAGCTATCAGAAGTATGTTTTGCGTAGGATGGAAACCCTTCCCAGATCAGGAACAGCAAGTGGAAGGCGCCCTTGTTGAATCAAGGAAGAGAGGAAGAGAGGAAGAGCCAGAGTCCTGAATGCCCAAATGACCAAGATGACCGGCGTTGTGCTGGTGGGCCTGTTCACCGCTGCAGCTATTCAGGCTACCTCCTTGTCCGCTCTCTCGGCTCCTGGATCGGCACTCTTTAGACGCCCCCAATAACAGACCAAACCCGGTCTTCTTACGCAATTGCCCAAGCCTGAGACATATCTCCTGGCGTCCAAAAGCCCTGTTCCGCTCCAGCGCGGTGCATTGGCATGTACCCATCGAGGTTTCATCAAGTACGGGCTGAATTGAGGTAACATCAGACTTACGAAATGACACCCAGCTGGAACGCAGCCGTAGGTTAGCTTTTGTTCTCTCCTACGAGTTCCCTATCGATGTCACTGCCCAGATCAAAATCACAGCCCCTCTACGTAAGGTACTGAATTCACGTCATGCCATGTAATATTTAACAGTGTTCTTGACTCTTCAATTTGCATACCCACATAGCGTGTACCAGACGATTTCTTTTCCTGGTAAATCTAAGTGAGGAATATTTTAAGATGGCCAAGCTACTTTATAAAGTGGCCGGTGCAGCCATGGCTGTACTTGTCGCAGTTTCCGCAGCGAATGCAGCAACCCTGACGAATATGGCGAGCAACAACGGCGGTCCAGTCGAAAACCTGGGGCATCAGACGATCAACTCGCCGATTGTCGGCCCGAGCACACCGCACCATGCACGCATTTACGCCGACACCGGCAGCCCTTTGAAAACACAACTCGTGAAATATAACGGCCCGCAGGCCTTGAAAGTCTCGCCGTCTTCGGATGTCGGATACACGAATGTCGGAACAAATAATGGCGGAGTGATTGTTCCGAACGCCTGACCAGCGCATTCATGCGTTGCACGACAGGGGAGCCGAACGGCTCCCTTTCGTCGTTTTGAAGACGGTTTTCCCGGCACCTTCCCCAATGCCCCGGACATTTGAAACCGCAAACAAGAACACCTTATGAATATTGATAAATTTATCATTAGTATTAATTTCATATCTTCACTTAAACGCAACTCAAAATTACTGTGTTGATATTAAAGAAAATGATATCTAGTATATTCATGAAGGCGAAGTGATAAGGATTACAGTCTGATACGCAGGGTAACCGTCTGATACAATCTCAATTGGGGAATATTATACGATGGCTAAGCTGATTCTTAAGGTGGCTGGTGCAACTCTTGTAGCTCTTGGCGCCGTTTCCATGGCACATGCCGACAATCATGAGGCTGCACCGCAGGACCCCCTCACCAATATTCAGGAAGAGCAGGGCGGCGTGGTCGAAAATCTGGACGGCGGTACAATCGATGCTCCGGTCGTGGGGCCGGCTGAACCGCACACGCCCGCAGTTCAGGCCGATCAGGACAGCCCGCTTAAGGCCGACGTACCCGCAGACAACCCGCCAACTGCCCTCCAGGAAACCCCCTCTTCAGACGAAGGTTATACCAATATCGGGGGCGATCAGGGCGGCGTGATTGTTCCGAAAAACTGATTAGAAGCAAATTCAGTGAGCGATTGGGGAGCCGAGGGCTCCCCTTTTTGCTTTCGGGACCGGGTGTCTTGAAGCCACCACCTGCCGGACCTGTTGCTCCTCCGTTTTTTGGCCTATGGAAGCAGACAGGCAGGAGGTGCAATTCATGATGTATGACGGAATAAACCTGTTGGGCGCTTTGGGCGCTGCAGTTGGCGGATTTTTGTTTGGTGCCCTGTGGTACGGATTGCTTGGCAAAGCCTGGATGCAGGCAGCCGGCCTGAGTGCCGGCCAATCCAGACCGTCTCCAGGGATCATGGCGCTCACTTTCCTTTGCCAGTTCATAATGGCCTTCGTCTTTGCCGGCGTGATCTATCATGTGGCTGGTACGTCGGTCCGGTCCGGATTGATCTCCGCTGCCATGATCTGGATCGGCTTCATGCTGCCAGCTCAGATCGTCAATCACCGTTTTCAGGGAAAACCGTGGAGCTTGACTGCCATCGATTCGGGGCACTGGCTCGGCGTCCTGCTGGTCCAGGGGATATTGATCGGCCTGATCGACGATTTCCCCGCCTGAATCACGGCCCAAACCCGGACATTCCCTTACGACAAACGGCTACGGATACCAAAGTACCAGCGAATTCCATATGGACGCTTGGGAAGGTCCTCAGCATAATGCCGCCGACTAAACACGGCCGTCGCGCAAAAAACACTGCAAAACGCACCATATGTGTCGTCTGGGAGGTTATGGAAATGTCAAACAATGTGTTCCCCGTGCCGGCTGAGATCGCAGCCCATGCTCACGTGGACAATGCCAGCTACGAGGAAATGTACCGCCAATCGGTCGACAACCCGGATGCGTTTTGGGGCGAACACGGCAAACGGCTCGACTGGATCAAGCCATACACCAAGGTCAAAAACACCTCCTACGACTACCACAATGTTTCCATCAAATGGTTCGAGGATGGAACGCTGAACGTATCGGCCAATTGTGTCGACCGGCATCTGGAAACACGGGGAGACCAGCCCGCCATCATCTGGGAAGGCGACGATCCGGGAGAGCACAAGGTCATAACCTACAAGCAGCTTCACCATGAAGTGAACCTGTTCGCCAATGTGCTCCATGCTCAAGGTGTCAAAAAGGGCGACCGGGTCACGATTTACCTTCCCATGATTCCCGAAGCTGCCTATGCGATGCTTGCATGCGCCAGAATAGGAGCTGTTCATTCGATTGTTTTCGGAGGTTTTTCTCCAGACAGCCTTGCGCAACGCATTGAAGATTGCGGTTCTGACTGTGTCATTACCGCTGACGAAGGATTGCGCGGCGGCCGCATAATCCCGCTGAAGGCAAATGTGGACCGGGCCGTCGAAAAAACTCCGGTGTCGAGTGTCATCGTGGTCAAACGCACCGGTGGCGATGTCACAATGGTCGAAGACCGGGACGTCTGGTACCACGAGGAAGCAGACCGCGTC
The DNA here is from genome assembly GCF_009711355.1 of Roseibium sp. RKSG952. NCBI lineage: Bacteria > Pseudomonadati > Pseudomonadota > Alphaproteobacteria > Hyphomicrobiales > Stappiaceae > Roseibium > Roseibium sp. RKSG952. Next base: position 20,977 of record NZ_SMMF01000952.1, read on the forward strand.
TCGGATCACTGCGCACCTGTCGAGATGAATGCGGAAGATCCGCTGTTCATCCTCTACACGTCGGGATCAACCGGAAAACCCAAGGGTGTCCTGCACACGACAGGCGGTTACCTCGTCTACGCGTCCATGACCCACGAGTACATATTCGACTATCACGAAGGCGACGTTTACTGGTGCACCGCCGATATCGGCTGGGTCACGGGACACAGCTATATCATCTACGGACCACTGGCAAACGGCGCCACGACCCTGATGTTCGAAGGCGTTCCAAGTTATCCGGGACCAGACCGGTTCTGGCAGGTGTGTGACAAGCACAACGTCAACATTTTTTATACCGCCCCCACCGCAATCCGGGCGCTGATGGGATGCGGAAACGAATATGTCACCCAGTCCTCCCGCAAATCCCTGCGCCTTCTGGGATCGGTCGGCGAGCCTATCAATCCGGAAGCCTGGAGCTGGTACTACAATGTGGTTGGCGAAGGCCGGTGCCCCATTGTCGACACCTGGTGGCAAACCGAAACCGGCGGTATCCTGATCACGCCCCTGCCCGGCGCGACCGACCTGAAGCCCGGCTCGGCCACAAGACCGTTCTTCGGCGTCCAGCCAGCAATTGTGGATGCGCAGGGCAATTTCCAGGAAGGTGCAACCGAAGGCAATCTCGTCATCACCGACAGTTGGCCAGGCCAGATGCGGACCGTCTATGGCGATCACGACCGGTTCGTGCAGACATACTTCGCCACTTACAAGGGCCTGTATTTTACCGGTGATGGCTGCCGGCGCGATGAGGACGGCTATTACTGGATTACAGGCCGGGTGGATGACGTGATCAACGTCTCCGGCCACCGGATGGGCACGGCCGAGGTGGAAAGCGCGCTGGTCGCGCATCCGAAAGTCTCTGAGGCCGCCGTTGTCGGCTACCCGCACGACATCAAGGGGCAAGGCATCTATGCCTATGTTACCCTGATGGAGGGCGAGGAACCGACAGATACCCTGAAAAAGGAGCTCGTGACGCACGTACGTTCGGAAATCGGACCGATTGCAACACCCGATCTCATCCAGTTCGCGCCCGGTCTTCCCAAAACCCGCTCCGGTAAAATCATGCGCCGGATCTTGAGAAAAATCGCGGAGGACAGCTTCGACAGTCTTGGCGACACCTCGACCCTGGCCGATCCGACAGTCGTCGACGATCTCATCGACAATCGGCAAAACCGGCCCTGACCAGCACCACATCAACACGAAAAGCGCGGCTCCGGGCCGCGCTTTTTTGTGAGCCGCAAGAAACTGTGCAGTTTCAACCTCGCCGGAGGAGGGACATCACGGCTCGAGTTCGGTATCCCAGTAAAGAAAGTCGAGCCAACTGTCGTGCAGATAGTTGGGCGGAAACCCGCGCCCGTTATTGTGCAGGTCCTGAATTGTCGGCTGGAACGGCATGTGCATTGGCCACATGTTGATCTGCTTGCAGGACTTGTTGGCTTTTCTCAAATTGCAGGGCGAACATGCGGTGATGACATTGTCCCAAGTCGTCAGACCACCCTTTGAGCGTGGAATCAGATGGTCAAAGGTCAGTTCGTCCTTGGAACCGCAATATTGGCACTGAAATTTGTCGCGGAGGAAAACGTTGAAGCGGGTGAAGGCGGGAAAACGGCTTGGCTTTACATAGGTTTTGAGAGAGACGACGCTGGGCAATCGGAATTCGAAGCTCGGACTTCGGACCGTTGCGTCGTATTCAGAAACTATGTTGACCCTGTCCAGAAACACCGCCTTGATCGTGTCCTGCCAGGACCAAAGCGATAATGGATAGTAGCTCAAGGGCCGGTAATCCGCATTGAGTACCAACGCCGGATGGGCGCCCGACGAAACAGCAATCGTCACCTTCCGCTCCTTACACCTGATCGGACAGCCTGCCGCCCGGTCAGTCGGACAGCAAATGTAGTCCTCATGTGTCGCGAGTATTGTAGTGCTCAAGTGACAGTCTTGTGAAGCCTAAATAATTCTCTCCCGTAAATTGACAATTTGTCACATATCTGCCGGGCCTATTTTAATTAAACTTCTGATTTTTATTGATAATTTGCCGATTAACTTATTTCCTTGGAGAACTGGTTGCCTGCGCAAAAAAGGGCGCCGAACGGCGCCCTTCAAAGACCGGATTCCCAAGCCGAATCAGTTTTCTGGCCAGTTCCGGATGTCGACAAAGTGCCCCGCGATCGCGGCCGCCGCCGCCATGGCCGGTGACACCAGATGAGTGCGGCCCTTGAAGCCCTGCCGCCCTTCGAAGTTCCGGTTGGACGTCGACGCGCATCGCTCACCCGGCTTCAATTTGTCCGCATTCATGGCGAGACACATGGAACATCCCGGCTCCCGCCACTCGAAACCGGCGTCCTTGAACACCTTGTCGAGACCTTCCTGTTCCGCCTGCTCCTTGACCAGACCGGACCCGGGAACGATCATCGCATTGACCTCGGGGTGAACCTTCTTGCTGCCGATCACCGAAGCGGCCGCTCTCAGGTCTTCGATCCGGCCGTTGGTGCAGGACCCTATGAAAACCCGGTCGATCTTGATGTCGGTAATCTTGGTGCCCGGCTCGAGCCCCATGTAATCGAGCGCACGCTTTTTCGAGGCGCGGCGGTTTTCCTCGTCGATTTCGTCCGGATTTGGCACGACGCCTTCAACCGACACCACGTCTTCCGGCGACGAGCCCCAGCTGACGATCGGCGGCAGGTTTGCGGCATCCAGCCGGACCACCTTGTCGAACTCAGCGCCTTCGTCTGTCTTCAAGGTTTCCCAATAAGCGACTGCGCGATCCCATGCCTCGCCTTTGGGCGCCTTCGGACGGCCCTCAATATAGTCGTAGGTCGTTTGGTCCGGCGCAATCAGGCCGGCGCGCGCGCCCGCCTCAATCGACATGTTGCAGACCGTCATCCGGCCTTCCATGGACAGGCTCCGGATTGCCTCGCCTGCATATTCGATCACATAACCGGTGCCACCGGCTGTGCCGATTTCGCCGATAATCGCCAAGATGATGTCCTTGGCGGTCACGCCGTCGGGCAGTTTGCCGTCGACCTGAACCAGCATGTTCTTGGCTTTTTTCTGAATAAGGGTCTGGGTCGCCAGAACATGTTCGACCTCGGATGTCCCGATGCCGTGGGCCAGAGACCCGAATGCGCCATGGGTGGAGGTGTGGCTGTCACCACAGACAATTGTCATGCCCGGCAGGGTGAAGCCTTGCTCCGGACCAACAATATGAACGACGCCTTGGCGCATATCCAGTTCGGAGTAGTACTCCACGCCGAACTCGGCCGCATTCTTCGCCAGCGTTTCAACCTGCAGAGCCGATTCCGGATCATCAATGCCATGGCTGCGGTCCGTCGTCGGGACATTGTGGTCAACGACCGCGAGCGTCTTTTGCGGCTGACGCACCTTTCGGTTGGTCATTCGCAGGCCTTCAAAAGCCTGCGGGCTGGTCACCTCGTGAACCAGATGGCGGTCGATATAAAGAAGAGCCGTACCGTCTTCCTGATGATCCACCAAATGGTCGTCCCAGATCTTGTCGTAAAGCGTCCGTGCTCTTGCCATGGGTATCTCCTGAAACCGGGCAATGTGCCTGCCAATGGCCGGAGGAAGCTGCTGCCGCCGGTCAGGTCAAAGCCATTGCCTTTATCTTTTACGGGCTTTTCGCCCTTAACATGGTGATGACTCACCGCTGGCAAAGGGTCAAGCAGATCCAGTTGAGCTTTTGTCAAGTGCAGTTGATGCGGTCACAAAAAAGGCGGCCGCAAGGGCCGCCTGAAATTGTTTGAAGTGTCGGAGCTTATTCGGCAGCTGCCTCTGCTGCAGCAGCCTTTTCGGCTTCCTTCGCTGCAGCCTTGGCGGCCTTTGCAGCAGCAACTTCGGCACGCGCTGCTTCGTTGAGGCGCTTGGCGCGGACATTGGTAGCTTCGACGATACGTGCAGACTTACCGCGGCGGTCACGCAGGTAGTAGAGTTTCGCACGGCGGACCTTACCGCGGCGGACAACCTCTACACCTTCCAGCATCGGGGAGAAGACCGGGAATACACGTTCGACACCTTCACCGTAGGAGATCTTGCGAACGGTAAAGCTCTCGTTAATGCCGCCGCCGGAACGGGCGATGCAGACACCTTCGTAAGCCTGGGTACGGGTCCGGTTGCCTTCCGTCACGCGCACGTTAACGCGAACCGTATCACCCGGAGAAAATTCAGGAAGCTTGCGCTTCTCTTCAATGCGAGCCATTTCCTCGGCATTGAGCTGTTCGATGATGTTCATGGCATATTTCCCTTTTCAATTACAAAACAGGTAGCGCGGCCTTCTTAACTCAGGCCGATACCAGCTTTGGGCCATGTTTATTGGTTGCGCACGGAGTTCGAAAAAACACCCGTCACGCGCGGGTGTTGATACAGTATTTCCAGCCGCTTGTCATGCGGTTTGTAGGCTGTTCCAGGCGACCCGGTTCCGGCCTCTAGTCGACATCAATATCATGGTCGCCGACATAAGCATCCCAAAGGTCCGGCCGGCGTTCGCGGGTCAATCTTTCAGCCTGGGCCAGCCGCCATTCATGGATAAGCTTGTGGTTTCCGGAAGTCAGAACGTCTGGAATGGTCATGCCTTCGAAGTCCACCGGACGGGTGTAATGCGGATGCTCCAGAAGCCCGTTCTCAAAGCTCTCGGTATCGGCACTTTCCATATTACCCATGACGCCGGGAATGAGCCGAATGACCGAATCCAGCATTGTCAGAGCAGCGATCTCGCCGCCCGACAGAATATAGTCGCCGATGGAGACTTCCTGAAGACCGCGTGCATCGATCACCCGTTGATCAATGCCTTCGAAACGGCCGCAGACGATAACAGCACCCGGACCGGTTGCCAGTTCATGCGCCATTTTCTGATCAAACGGCTTTCCGCGCGGACTCATGAGAAGACGCGGGCGCGGATCGCTGCCAATTGCGGCCGCATCAATCGCCTTTGCCAAAACATCGGCGCGCAGCACCATTCCTGCCCCGCCGCCGGCAGGCGTATCGTCGACCGATCTGTGTTTGTCAGCCGCAAAATCCCTGATCTGGACCGTCTCGTGAGACCACAAACCATTGTCCAAGGCCCGCCCCGACAGGCTATGGCCCAACGGGCCGGGAAACATGTCCGGATAAAGCGTCAATATGGTGGCCTTGAAAGCCATGGGATTCCGCCGTGATCTGAAGTCTTGAGGGTCAATCCGCCACTTCAGGCGGCTTTTCTTCCGATAAGTAGTCTTCGGGCAAATCAACCGTCACCGATCGGGTCTCAAAATCAAGACCGGGTACAAATGCCTTAGTGAACGGCACATAGAATGTCCGCCCCCGCTTCGGGCGCACTTCCAGAAGGTCACCGGCACCGAAATCCTGCACTGCCGCGATTTTGCCAAGCAAAGCACCATCGGGCTGCTTCACATCCAGGCCGACCAGATCCGAGTAATAGAATTCATCTTCATCGGGCTCCGGCAACTGGTCACGGAACACATAAAGGTCGGTTCCGTTCAGGGTTTCCGCAGCATTGCGATCATCGACACCGCGGAATTTCGTGACCGCCACGGTTTTTTGAACGCGTGCACGGTCCACTTCGAAGACACGGCCATCATCCGTGATCAGTGAACCATAGTCGGAGAAGGAAAGCAGGTCGTCACCAAACGGCTTGACCCGCACTTCCCCGCGAATACCATGGGCGGCACCGATCCGGGCCATGAGGACTTTCGGCCTGTCATTGTCAGGCATGGCTCAAATCCATTTCATAGCCAGATGTGGTACCGTCCTGCATTAGACTTATTCGGCAGATGCTTCGGCTGCTGCAGCAGCGGCATCTTCTTCCGCCTGACGCTTGGCGTCCAGACGCTCCTGCGCCTTCTGACCCAGCTGGGCCTTCTTCGGGTTGTTGCGCGGCTCGCGCTTCAAGAGACCGGCAGCGTCGAGGAAGCGGTGCACACGGTCGGTCGGCTGCGCGCCGGTGCCGAGCCAGTACTGAACGCGCTCAACGTCCAGCTTGACGCGGTCTTCGGAATCCTTTGGCAGCATCGGATCGTAGGAACCGATTTTCTCGATGAAGCGGCCATCGCGCGGCGAGCGGATGTCAGCAACAACGATGCGGTAATACGGGCGCTTCTTGGAACCGCCACGTGCCAGGCGAATTTTCGTAGCCATATTTCTTCTCCAGTTTGTTCAGTTGCCGGTATCAGCGGCAATGGCTTCATGGTGCCGGATCACTTCATGAACGATGAAGTTCAGGAATTTCTCGGCAAAGTCAGGATCGAGATGGGCATCCGAGGCGAGCTTGCGCAGCCGTTCGATCTGAATTTTCTCCCGCGCCGGATCAGCTGGCGGCAGGTCGTTATTGGCTTTCAAGATGCCGACCTTCTGGGTGCACTTGAACCGTTCGGCAAGCATGTGAACCAGAGCTGCATCGATGTTGTCGATGGACCCGCGCAGGGCCTTCAACTCTTCCAGAGCATCACTCTGACCAAGTCGCTGTTCGGCATTGCTCATCTTTTCTTGCCTTTGCCCATGCCCGGAAGGCCTGGGAGCTTCGGTCCGCCAAGGCCAGGCAGACCCGGCATCCCGGGAGGCATGCCGCCACCAAGTCCGCCCAAGCCACCGGGCAACCCTTTCGGCAACTCCATGCCGCCGGGCATCTGTCCGGACTTGGCCATTTCCTCGAGCTGCTTGGGATCGACATCCGGCATGCCGCCGCCCATTCCGCCCATGAGCTTGCCGAGCATGCCTTTTTTCTTGCCCATGGCCTTCATCATGTCGGACATCTGCCGGTGCATCTTCAGAAGCTTGTTGACCTCGGCCACCTGCACGCCGGAGCCGGCGGCAATGCGCTTTTTCCGGCTGGCCTTCAACAGATCCGGCTTGCGGCGCTCGGTCGGGGTCATTGACTGGATGATAGCGATCTGGCGCTTGAACACCTTGTCGTCGATGTTCGCTGCCTCGATCTGCTTCTTCATCTTGCCGACACCGGGAAGCATGCCCATCATTCCGGACATGCCGCCGAGCTTCTCCATCTGCTTCAGCTGTTCGGCGAGATCTTCCAGGTCGAAATGACCTTTCTGCATCTTCTTGGCCATCTTGGCCGCCTGTTCGGCGTCAATGGCCTCGGATGCCTTCTCAACGAGCGATACGATATCGCCCATGCCCAGAATGCGATCCGCGATCCGCTTGGGATGGAAGTCTTCCAGAGCGTCGGATTTTTCACCCGTACCGATGAGCTTGACCGGCTTGCCGGTAACGGCCTGCATGGAAAGGGCTGCACCGCCGCGGCCGTCACCATCCATACGGGTCAGCGCAATACCGGTAATCCCGACACGCTCGTCAAAGCTTTTGGCCAGATTGACCGCATCCTGACCCGTCAGGGAATCTGCGACCAAAAGAATTTCATGGGGCTGAGCGGCAGACTTGACCTCTGCCATTTCCACCATCAGGGGCTCGTCAATGTGAATCCGGCCCGCAGTATCAAGCAGGACCACATCATAGCCACCGAGTTTGGCTGCAGACATCGCCCGCTTGGCAATCTCGACCGGCCCTTGCCCGGCGACGATCGGGAGCGTATCGATATCATTCTGCTCGCCAAGTACCTTCAACTGCTCCTGAGCCGCTGGACGCCGGGTGTCGAGCGAAGCCATCAGAACCTTGCGCTTGTCGCGCTGGCTCAGGCGGCGGGCAATCTTGGCCGTCGTGGTGGTCTTACCGGAGCCCTGCAGACCCACCATCATGATCGGCACAGGCGCGGGGGCATTCAGATCAATTGGCTGTGAATCCGACCCGAGCATTTCCACCAGCTGATCGTGAACGATTTTCACGACCATCTGCCCCGGGGTCACGGACTTGACCACTTCCGCACCGACTGCCCGGTTGCGTATCTTGTCGGTAAAGGAGCGCACGATCGGCAAGGCCACGTCCGCCTCGATCAATGCGCGGCGAATTTCGCGCATCGCTTCATTGACGTCGTTTTCCGACAGGGCACCGCGTCCGGTGAGCTTGTCGAAAATGCCGCTTAATCGATCGGACAGGCTTTCAAACATCAAGTGGTCCTTGGAACTGCGTTTCGGGAAGTCTCCCGACCATATGGGCAACGAATGGATTGATGCAAAGCGATATATCACCCGAGGGCGCAACGCGCTGTCGGATGTTCACCTCCGGGAACTCTTTACACCTTTTCGGGTCCCGGTCAGCAGATCAGATTTTTCGTCACTCATATGGAGTTGTGCCCGTTTGCCCGAAACATCTGCAGGAGTCAAGGAAAACCACGTGGGTTTGAGCCGTAAAACGGCGCTGGCAATTTGAACATGCTTGCGTTTTGATGGATGCGGGGCAATAACCGCCCTGCTCTCGCGACATCGACTGCCGGTACCGACAGCCGACCAACCCGGATGTCAGCCCATGAATTTTCGCGCCATCGCTCTGCCGTTCGGGCGGCTGCTGATCCTGATCGCGCTCTTCATGTGTTTTCCTGCGATTGCGGATCTCTTCGCCGGAAATCCGGACTGGAAGGTCTTTTCAGTTTCCGCCGTCCTATTGGTAGCAATTGGGGTCTTCATAAACCTGTCGCTTCATGGTGAAGCTCCTCCCAGACGGTTCAAGGAAGCGGTCATATTCGTCAATCTGGCCTGGTTCGGCTTTTCGATCGCCGGTGCGGTCCCCTTTTATCTCAGCGGACTCGACATCTCCTTTGTCGATGCCGTTTTCGAAACAGCTTCAGGCCTCACCACGACAGGCTCAACCGTCCTGACCGGGCTGGACACCATGCCCCCCGGCATACTGCTCTGGCGGTCCCTCTTGCAATGGATTGGCGGCATCGGCGTTGTGGCGATCGGCATCTGGCTGCTTCCCGGCCTCAGGATCGGCGGAAGCCAGTTGTTTGCGCTCGAATCCTCTGAAAGCACGGCAAAGCCGTATGGACGTGTTGAACCGTTTGTTGTGCGACTGCTTGTTCTTTACGCCGCTCTGACAGTGTCCTGCACCGTTCTCTACATTTTGTTCGGCATGACACCCTTCGTCGCGCTGAACCACGCCTTCACCACGATCTCGACCGGCGGTTTTTCGACATCGGATAATTCCTTCGGCCAGTTTCCGGGAACCGCCATATACTGGGTCGCGATTGCTTACATGCTGGCTGCGAGCGTGCCGTTCCTGTTCATTCTGCGATCCATCGAGCGCAAGGCACCGATCCCGGAACCGCAAATTCCGCTACTATTGTCGATTATCGCTTTCGCAACGGTTTCAATTTTCCTGGCTGAACGGTGGGTTGTGCATGACACCCCGTTTCACATGTTCACGCTGGCTGCATTCAATGTCGTGTCGGTCATTACGACGACCGGCTATGCTGCCAACGACTATCTGCAATACGGGGCCTACATTGCCTGCACGTTTTTCCTTCTGACATTCTTCGGGAGTTGCAGCGGATCAACATCCGGCGGGTTCAAGATGTTCCGGATCATCATCCTGTTCAACCATATCAAATGCACCCTGCGCGGGATGGTTCGGCCCCATCGCATAGTCGAACCAAAATACAATGATGCTCCGGTCTCCTTGTCGGTTCTGGAAGGCGTTATGGTTTTCGCGATCCTGTATGGCGGCGTGTTCGCCCTTTTCGCCACGCTATACGCCATGCTTGGCCTAGACCTTGAAACTGCCTTGAGCGCATCAATCACTGCCCTTGCAAATGTCGGCCCGGGGGTCGGTGACACCATCGGACCATCCGGGACATTCCAGTCCCTCCCCGACACGGTCAAGTGGCTTCTTGCCGTCCAGATGATCCTCGGGCGTCTCGAAATTCTGGCCGGCATCATTCTGGTCACGCCCCAATTCTGGGAGCGATGATCAGGCAATGGCAGGACGCGCTCCAAAGATCGCGGAGCCGACACGGACATGGGTCGCACCAAACCCGACGGCTACGTCGTAGTCGGATGACATCCCCATGGACAATTGGTTCAAGCCATTACGCTTGGCAATTTTCTCAAGAAGTGCAAAATGCGGCCCCGGGGCATCTTCCACCGGCGGAATGCACATCAGTCCGACGATTTCCAAACCGACTTCCTCCTTGCAAAACGCGATGAATGCATCCGTTTCCTTGGGCGGAATGCCTGCCTTTTGCGGCTCTTCGCCGGTATTGACCTGTATGAAACACGGCAACGGCCGCCCCTGCCGATCCATTTCCGCTTTCAAAGCCTTCGCGATTTTTTCCCGGTCGACAGAATGAATAACGTCGAATGTTTCGACCGCTTCCCTGGCCTTGTTTGACTGTAACGGACCGATCAGGTGCAGTTCGATACCGTCATGATGCTTTCGAAGCTCCGGCCATTTTTTCATGGCCTCTTGCACGCGGTTTTCGCCAAACACCCGCTGACCGGCTTCGATAACCGGCCGGATCTCCGGCACATCAAACGTCTTGGAGACAGCAACCAGCGTCACGGCATTCTCTGTACGGCCGTGTTCGTGCTCGGCCTTCCGGATTGCCTCTTGAACTGCGAAAAGCTGCTCTGCCGCTGCCTCGTTCATGTCTCGCCTCTGAAATTGCATAAATGGAACCCTCACATAGAGTTCATTCGGCCCCGAATTCAAGCCACTCAAATACGCCAAGCCACAACAGAACTCCCGAGCCTGTCAGGGGTGCCAAGGCAAAATTTGGCACCCGGCCTAGACGCGACCGGGCAAGTGGCATATTGACCTGAAGCGGGTTAACTGGTGACGCTCCCGCACCTTGGCAATCGAAAACCGCGCAAGATTTCAGGCGCAGCAAAACGGCACGATTAATGGCAACGGAACGGTATAACGCGCGCGAAGTTGAAGCGCGCTGGCAAGAGACTTGGAACGAACAAGACGTCTTCGTCACGAACAATGACGATCCGAGGGAAAAGTATTACGTCCTCGAGATGTTCCCCTACCCGTCCGGCCGCATCCACATGGGCCATGTGCGCAACTACGCCATGGGAGATGTTGTCGCCCGTTACAAGCGGGCCAAAGGCTACAACGTCCTGCATCCGATGGGGTGGGACGCCTTCGGCATGCCGGCCGAAAACGCTGCAATGCAGAACAATTTCCATCCGAAGGACTGGACCTATGAAAACATTGCCAGCATGCGCGCCCAGCTCAAGATCATGGGTCTGTCGCTCGACTGGAACCGGGAGTTTGCGACCTGCGATGTCGCCTATTACACACAACAGCAGCGCCTGTTCCTGAAGTTCCTGGAAGCCGGTCTGGTCTACCGCAAGAATGCCAAGGTCAACTGGGATCCGGTCGATATGACCGTGCTTGCCAATGAGCAGGTCATTGACGGGCGCGGCTGGCGCTCCGGCGCGCTGGTCGAACAGCGTGAACTGACCCAGTGGTTCTTCAAGATTTCAGATTACTCCGAAGAACTTCTCGAAGCGATCGACTCGCTCGACCGCTGGCCGGAAAAAGTCCGGCTGATGCAGAAGAACTGGATCGGCCGGTCCGAAGGCCTGCGCGTCCGCTTCGCGTTCAAAAGTCCGGCTTCCACCGGCGACGAAGTCCTCGAAATCTTCACGACACGCCCGGATACACTGTTCGGGGCCTCGTTCATGGGCTTGTCTCCCGATCACCCGATTGCAGTGAGCCTTGGTGAAACCAATCCGGACGTGAAGGCATTCATCGAGGAATGCCGCCGGGTCGGGACCTCGGAAGAGGCCATCGAGAAGGCCGACAAAAAGGGCATCGACACCGGCTTGCGGGTAACGCATCCGCTGGATCCGTCCATCGAACTGCCGGTCTACATCGCAAACTTCATTTTGATGGGCTACGGAACCGGCGCGATCTTTGCCTGCCCGGCTCATGACCAGCGCGATCTTGATTTTGCCCGCAAATACAACCTCCCGGTACGCCCTGTGGTGCTGCCGGACGGCGCGGACCCGGAAAGCTTCGAAATCGGAACGGAAGCATTCACCGACGACGGCAAGATCTTCAATTCCGGGTTCCTGAACGGGATGTCGATTGCCGACGCCAAGGATGCGGTCGCCCGGAAACTGGAAGCGGTCTCGCTTGAGGGAACGCCTCAGGCAGAGCGGCAGGTTAATTACCGCCTGCGCGACTGGGGCATCTCGCGCCAGCGCTATTGGGGCTGCCCGATCCCGGTAATTCACTGCGACGACTGCGGTGTCGTTCCGGAAAAGGACGAGAACCTGCCCGTCGAACTGCCAAACGACATCAATTTCGACAAGCCTGGCAACCCGCTCGACCGTCACCCGACCTGGCGGAACACCACCTGCCCGAACTGCGGCAAGGCGGCCAGACGCGAAACCGACACCATGGACACCTTTGTCGATTCCTCCTGGTATTTTGCAAGGTTCACGGCGCCCGATTGCGACCAGCCAACGGACCCTGAAGCAGCCAACAGCTGGCTGCCGGTCGATCAGTATATCGGCGGCATCGAACATGCGATCCTGCATCTGCTCTATTCCCGTTTCTTCACAAGGGCGATGGAAAAGGTTGGAGCAGTCAATCTGAAAGAACCGTTCAAGGGCCTGTTCACCCAAGGCATGGTCACCCACGAGACCTACAAGTCGGAAAGTGGGGAATGGCTCAGCCCGGCAGACATTCAGATTACCGAGACTGACGGAACCCGGACTGCAGTGCACACACAGACGGGAACGCCTGTGAGCATCGGCTCGATCGAAAAGATGTCGAAGTCGAAGAAGAACACCGTGGATCCGACTGATATCATCGAGACCTACGGTGCGGACACGGCCCGCTGGTTCATGTTGTCCGATTCGCCGCCCGAGCGGGACGTTATCTGGACGGAAGAAGGCGTTCAGGGGTCCTGGCGCTTTGTCCAGCGCGTCTGGCGCCTCATCAACGACATCTCCGAAACAGCTCAGCGCAGTGCGCACACCGCGGCAGACGCTGAAGGTGATGCTTTGGAGCTGCGCAGGGCCACACACAAGACACTGGATGCAGTCTCCAAGGATCTGGAGACACTTGGCTTCAACCGCTCGGTCGCGCGCCTCTACGAGTTTGCCAATACAATTGGCAAAGCTACCCAGAAGGCCGGGCAAGATCTCGCTTTTGATGCGGCCTTGTTCGAAGCAGCCGAGTATCTGGTTCACATGTTCGCACCCATGATGCCGCACTTGGCAGAAGAATGCTGGACCGTTCTGGGCAAGGATGGCCTGGTCGCAATGTCCGCATGGCCGGCTGCGGATGCGTCCTTGCTCGTTGATGATACCATCACCCTTCCCGTTCAGATCAACGGCAAACGGCGCGGCGAAATTGCGGTGCCAAGAGAGGCTTCCAAAGAGGACATAGAAACGGCTACTCTGGAATCGGATTTTGTTCAGCGTGCGCTCGATGGCAAAGCGCCGCGGAAAATCATTGTGGTGCCGCAAAGGATCGTGAATGTTGTCGCTTGATCAACTGGCCCGGAGCAAAAGGTCGTCTGCTTCAAAGTGGCTACTGGCCGGGGCCGTGCTTCTCGGCCTTTCCGGCTGTCAGGTCCGGCCGCTCTACGGGTCTCTCGATTCGCAGTACAGCGGGAGCACCGTGTCAGCCGATCTGGCGGCGATCAGGGTGGAGCCGATCAACAGCAAATATGCAAACACCGATACGGTGCGGGTCCTCTACAACGATCTTGTCTACAATTTCGAGCGTGGTGCGGAGCGCCCCGAGAAGCGGTACCGGCTTGAGGTGTTGGTAAACCTGATCAGCGCTGAAGTCAGTGTGGAAGAACTGCAGGATGTGCCCGCCGCCTATGCGACTACGCTGACAGCAACCTTTGTGCTGAGCGAATTGAAAACCAACACAACGCTCTACACAGGCAAATCCTTTGCAACGGCATCCTACGACTTCTCCGACCAGCGTTTTGCAAACAAGCGGGCGTCCCGGAATGCGCAGGAACGCGCGGCAAAGGTCGTTGCTGACGACATTCAAGCGCGTTTGGCAGGCTTTTTTGCCGAACAGGTAACACAAGGCGAAAGCTGATTTGGAGGAGCTTCCGTGACCCTCCTGAAGGCCGCCGAAATTGATCGCTTCCTCTCCAATCCGCCCGAAGACTGCCCTCCGGTATTGATCTTCGGGCCGGATACAGGACTTGTGTCCGAGCGCGCAAGCGCACTGGTTTCCAAAGCCTCGGAAGGCGATTCCGATCCGTTCAACCTCGCCAAAATCGATGCATCGGAACTTGTTTCGGATTCGAATCGATTGATTGACGAAGTTCTCACAATCCCTCTATTTGGAGGACGCCGGATTATTTGGGTGAAGGATGCTGGTGGGAGAAACCTTTCGCCGGCTATGGAGCCTGTGCTCAAGCAGCAACCGTGCCCTTCACTCGTGGTTCTGGAAGCCGGTGACCTCAAGAAGGGAACCGGCCTTCGCAAGCTTTTCGAAAGCAACAGGAATGCCATTGCCGTCCCCTGCTACACGGATGGGGACAGAGGCATCGATCAACTGATTGACCAGGAAACACGTAGCGCTGGCCTCACGATTTCACGGGAAGCGCGCGCATCGCTGCACGGACTTTTAGGCGCAGACCGGATGGCCAGCCGCGGTGAACTCAAGAAACTCTGTCTTTATGCGCTTCACAAGGGCCGTATTGAGACCGGTGACATTGAGGCTATTATTGGTGATGCCTCTTCTTTTGAAGCGTCAGAACTGATTGATGCGGCTGCAACCGGCGACATCACCACCTTGGATCACGGCTTGGAGCGTCTGACTGCAGCAGGCTCCAAGGCAACGATTATAGCCAACCAGGCCTTAAAGCATTTCCAGGGGCTACATCGGATGCGGTCCGATGTTGAGGCAGGCCGTTCAGCCCAACAGATTGTCGAATCTCAGAGACCGCCTATCTTCTTTAGCCGGCGTGCTTCTTTCACGCGCCAACTGATAACATGGTCCTGCAGGGACCTTGAGCGCGCCATGCAAATCCTGTCGGATGCAACACGTGTATCCCGATTGAATGATGCGCTCGGCGCACCGGTCTTGTCTGATGCTCTATTGACCCTCGCACGAGTTGCAAGGGCCCGGGGCCAGCAGCGGCGTTGATATAAAACCGAAACGCCTCCGAAACAAAAACCTTTACCGAACCTCGACGCCCAACTTTCGGCACAGCTCGTCCAACTGATCGAGAGAAGTATATTTGATTTTCAGATCCCCGGCTTCTTTGCCCGGCTTGTGGCCAACAACAACCTTGAGCCCCAAGCTGTCGGTCAACCGTTTTTCCAAGGACTTGGTATCTGCGTCCTTTTCCGGCCTGGGCGCAGCGTCTTTCTTGCCGTTCATCAGACGATCCAGGGCCACCGGATCTTGAGCCAGTTTTTCCGCCTCGCGAACTGTAAGGCCCTTCTCGACAATCAACTCGGCAAGCGCGGCCGGATCTTCCACAGTGATCAGCGCCCGGGCGTGCCCTGCCGTTAACAGTCCCTCAGCCAGGTAATCCTTGACCGAGTTCGGCAATTTCAAAAGTCGCAGTGTGTTGGCCACATGGCTTCGGCTTTTGCCGATCACTTTCGCCAATTCGCCTTGGCTGTACTGAAACTCCGCAACGAGCTGCTCGTACCCCATGGCTTCTTCAATCGGATTCAGATCCGCACGCTGGACATTTTCGATAATCGCCAGTTCGAGCGCTTCCTGATCGGTCACATCCCGAATAATGACCGGCGCTTCATGCAAGCCCGCCTTTTGTGCAGCGCGCCACCGCCGTTCCCCTGCAATGATCTCGAAGCGATCCACCTGCCCCACAGCCGGGCGGACCAATATGGGCTGCACAATCCCTTTCGCTTTCAGGGACTCAGCAAGATCGGACAGATCGATTTCGGTAAAGGTCTTGCGTGGATTCCGGGGATTGGGCGTAATATGCTCAATCGGAACCTTGCGGCTGTCTCGCGGTGCACTCTCGCGCTCTGGAGCCGGTGCAGGGGCTGTTTCCTGTTGAAGCGTGGAATCGCCAATAAGCGCAGCAAGGCCACGTCCCAGTCGTTTGTTCTTGCCTTTTTCCTCTGCCATGCCACGCACCCGGTATTGTTCGATTTGTCAGTTTGTTGGATACAATCCAAGCCTTGTCCGAAACCACATAGATTAACCGGACACAATATGCACTTGAAATATGAACAGGCTCACGCGGCCACAGGCCGCAGATCCCGTTCCCGCTGGATGATTTCGGAAGCCAGACGCAAATAGGCCTGACTGCCCGCGCATTTCAAATCATATAGCAAGGCCGGCTTACCATAGGACGGTGCTTCAGAAACACGGACATTGCGCGGAATAATCGTCTCGTAGACCGCATCGCCCATGGTTTCCCTGACATCCGCAACCACCTGGCTCGACAGGTTATTGCGGCTATCATACATGGTCAGAACAATGCCATGAATGGTCAATTCGGAATTCAGGGCGCCACGCACCTGCTCCACCGTGCTCAGCAGCTGGCTCAGCCCCTCAAGCGCAAAGAACTCGCACTGCAACGGCACCAGAATGCTGTGGGCTGCAGACAGGGCATTGATTGTCAGCAAATTCAAGGATGGCGGGCAATCGACCAGAACATAGGTGATGCCGAGTTCTTCAGCCAGGGAGGACCGGGACAGGCCGGTAATTGCATTTCGAAGCCGGTAGGCGCGATCACTGCTCGACGCGATCTCCAACTCCAGCCCAAGCAAATCCATCGTGGAGGGCGCCACCCAGAGCCGGGGGACAGCTGTTTCCATCACGGCTTCAGCAAGAGCGCAATCACCACTCAGCACATCATAGGTCGACAGGTTCCGGTCTTTCCGCTCGATGCCAAGTCCGGTTGAAGCATTGCCTTGCGGATCCAGATCAATCACCAGCACCTTCTCCCCGATCGCGGCCAAGGCCGTTCCAAGGTTGATGGCTGTGGTGGTTTTTCCAACGCCGCCTTTTTGATTGGCGAGACATAGGACACGAGGAGAATCGGGAAGCATGCTCATGCGGTAACACCTTCCAAGCTTCCGGGCCGGGCAGATATATTGGATAACAGAAGCATCCGGCTCGATGGATCGACGATACTCTTATGTTGTATCAGATCAAACGTCCAAGCGTGAGACGCTTCATTAACTTCTCGTTGAAATTCTTGCCCTTTGTGGAAAACAGCTGTCGCACCATCCGCCGTAAACGATTCAGAAAGCTTGAGCAGCAGATCGAGAGACGCCAAGGCACGGGCAGAGACAGCGTCTGGTGCCCCATGGCGCCAATTCTCTGCTACTGCCTCAATACGGCCCGCATGAACCGTTCCTGTTGAACCGGTTTCTCTCAGGGCCGTTCTCAGAAAAGCGACTTTCCTCTGGTTGCTCTCAATCATGTGGACATGAGAACCGGGGACATCGGCAAGGAGAATTGCCGTGATGATGCCGGGAAATCCTCCTCCGCTACCGATATCGACCCAGGTGCGGGCATCGGGCAAAGACCATTGTGTCTGCAGACTGTCGACCACATGGCGGATCCAGATGTCGGGAATGGTCGAGGGTGCAATCAAGTTTTGCGCGGGCTGCCATTTCAAAACAAGATCGACGAAGACTTTGAGGCGGTCGAGTGTTTCACGTGAAACATCTCCATACTTGGAGACCATCGCAGCAGACCCTTGCACCAGATCCCGAAGCGAATGCTTGTTTGCGTAGGACATATCAAGCAGCTCCCCTGCCCGCAAGTTGCCGACGCTTCAGATGCGACAGGATCAAGGTCAGGGCTGCCGGCGTCATGCCGTCCATACGCGATGCCTGTGCCAAGGTCGCCGGCCGGGCTGTTGCCAATTTCTGCTTCAGCTCATTCGATAACCCCGCCAAAGCCTCAAAATCAAACTCGGCAGGAATCTCCAGGGCTTCATCCCGTTTCAGGGCAGCGATGTCAGCCGCCTGCCGCTCGAGATAAACCGCGTAAAGCGCGTCCGTCGCAGCCTGCTCGGCGATCTTGGGATCAACTGCCAGCAATTCCGGCCAAACTTCGGACAAGCGCCGAAAACTCATATCCGGATAAGACAACAGGTCAAAAGCCGACCTGCGGATGCCATCCTGATTGACAGGAATCCCTTTCTTGCTGGCCTCAGCCGGTGTCAGTGTCAATTCCTTCAGAAGCCGCGTTGCCTCCACGATCGCTGCCATCTTGCCTTCATAGGCCAACCGCCGCTGTTCCGAGACACAACCAACTTCAATCCCGAGTGGCGTTAAGCGCTGGTCCGCATTATCCGCCCGCAAGGACAAGCGATATTCGGCACGGGAGGTAAACATGCGATAAGGCTCGGTGATCCCTCTCGTCACCAGATCATCAATCATCACGCCCATATACCCTTGTGAGCGATCAATGATAAACGACGGTTTCCCTTGCACCGACAGGGCCGCATTGATCCCGGCAACCAACCCCTGAGCCCCTGCTTCCTCATAACCCGTCGTGCCATTGATCTGGCCGGCAAGAAACAGTCCGTGGCACCGTTTGGCTTCCAAGGTGGTTTTCAATTCGCGTGGATCGACATGGTCATATTCGATGGCATACCCCGGCTGAAACACTTCAACCTTTTCCAATCCCGGGATAGACCGCAGAAATGCAATTTGCGCGTCTTCTGGCAAGGATGTCGAGATCCCGTTTGGATAGACCGTATGATCATCCAGACCTTCCGGTTCCAGAAAAATCTGGTGGCCATCCCTGTCGCCAAAACGAACGATCTTGTCCTCGATCGACGGACAGTACCGAGGGCCCCTCCCCTGTATTTCACCAGAATACATAGCCGAGCGGGCCAGATTGGCCCGGATGATCTCATGCGTTTCGGGTGTTGTCCGAGTGATGTGACATGGCACCTGCGGCGTCGTTATCTCCTCGGTCAGAGTTGAAAACGGTTCCGGGCTCTCATCCCCCGGCTGAACCTCCAGCCGATCCCAATCGATGGTCCGGCCATCCAGCCGGGCAGGTGTCCCGGTTTTCAACCGGCCAAGATC
Organism: Roseibium sp. RKSG952; assembly: GCF_009711355.1. Classification (NCBI taxonomy): domain Bacteria; kingdom Pseudomonadati; phylum Pseudomonadota; class Alphaproteobacteria; order Hyphomicrobiales; family Stappiaceae; genus Roseibium; species Roseibium sp. RKSG952. The sequence goes on from NZ_SMMF01000952.1 coordinate 39,900, forward strand.
AAATCCAATTTCCTCCAGAGACTTCGACAGGCCAAGTGCCGGTTGCTCTCCCGTGCGGCCTGCGGGGAATTTCTTGTCCCCGATATGGATCATTCCCCGGAGAAATGTCCCGGTGGTCAACACCACAGCACCACAGGAAATCCGGCGCTCATCAACAAGACCAAGCCCGATGATCTCCCCGGTTCCGCCGCGGATGAAATGATCGGCCTCCGCTTCGACCACAGTCAAATTTGAGACTGTCTTGATTTCGGTTTGCATTGCTTCACGGTAAAGCTTCCGGTCCGCTTGCGCCCTGGGCCCCCGAACGGCGGGCCCTTTACGCCGGTTCAGCAAACGGAACTGAATACCGGCCTTGTCCGCCACACGCCCCATCAGGCCGTCAAGGGCGTCAATCTCGCGAACAAGGTGGCCCTTCCCCAATCCGCCAATGGCGGGATTGCACGACATCACGCCAATTGTTTCAAACCGATGTGTGACCAATGCCGTTCGTGCACCGGTACGAGCTGCTGCTGCAGCTGCTTCACAGCCTGCATGACCGCCGCCAATCACGACAACGTCAAATGCCAAATCAGATCTTGTTTCTTCAGTCACAACCGACACACCCGGGTCCTTTACGGTGCCCAGCACCTGAATTTTACCGTTTGATGAATGATCAGTGGGGATCAACAGCTGACAGCCGGATCGCACACACATCTATTCTGCCGGGCAACAGACCCAGCGTTCTTAAGAATTTATACCCGCGAAGGCGCATAGGGTCAAAGCTTATCCACCGTCACAAGATCATTTCAAAACAGTCTTGATCCGGATCCATTGTGACGCGAATAGGAACGCTGTTCCGGCATCGATTTGAGGGCCCCATGTTTCACGTGAAACACCCAAATGCCAGCAGAGTTTACTTACCGATACAAAAGTCTCGAAAAATCACATCCAACAAATCTTCGACATCAATCCGGCCGGTGATCGTTCCAAGGCAAACCGCAGCCTTTCTAAGGTCCTCGGCCCGCAGCTCCGGTGGAAAATGCGTGTTGGCCACAGCCTGTGCCAGTGCTTTTCCACATTCTTCCAACAGGTAACGGTGGCGATCCCGTGTCGCCAAAGGTGATTCCCCGATAGAAATCGATTGCTCTGCAAACACCGCGAGCTTCTTCAACAAAGCTTCCAGACCATCCTGAGCCTGCGTGGATACCAAGATGCCGGCATCCACTTCCGCAAGATCGCGCATGTCGATGCCTAAATGATCCTGTTTGGTTTTGAGGTTCCAGATGGGAACACCTGCAGATTCGACACCACCCAACAATTCCGGATCAGCATCTGTGAACGCCAAACCGCCCGGCTCTTCAAGCCAAAGAACCAGATCAGCCCCCCTCCCCCGGTCGAGCGCCCGCCGGATGCCTTCCCGTTCCACAAGACCTTCCGTTTCCCGAAGCCCGGCCGTGTCGACCAAGGTGACAGGATAACCAAAAAGATCCAAATGCACTTCGATGATATCACGTGTGGTCCCGGCTTCTTCCGTGACAATCGCGACATCACGCCCTGCCAAGGCATTCATAAGACTGGACTTGCCGGCGTTGGGGGCTCCCATGAGAACCACCTGAATTCCGGATCGGATGCGTTCCGCATTCCTTGATTTTTTTAGGTGTATGTTTATCTCCGACGCCAATGCGTCCGCTTCGCGCCATACCTCATCGGCGACGCTGCCCGGAACATCTTCTTCATCGGCAAAATCGAAGTCCGCCTCGATCATGGCCCGCATTTGGATCAACCGTTTGCGCCACCCTTCATAAAGAGAACCAAGCGCTCCGCTCATCTGGCGTAGCGCCTGCTTGCGCTGCATTTCCGTTTCGGATGCGATCAGATCAGAAAGGCCCTCAACTTCCGTCAAATCCAACCGGCCGTTGTAAAATGCGCGGCGCGTAAACTCTCCCGGCTCTGCCGGGCGGCAGCCGGTCTGGCCGGACAAGGTTTCCAAAACAGCGGCAACGACAGCCCGCCCGCCATGACAATGCAGTTCGGCGACGTCTTCCCCAGTGAAACTTTTTGGAGCCTGGAAATACAAAACAAGGGCTTCATCAAGGAGGTCACCGGAACCTGGATTTTTCAATCTCCTGAGCACAGCCTGTCTCGGCTCCGGCAAAAGACCAGCAAGTTTCACAAGAACAGTACGGGTTTGTGGACCGGACAAACGAATGACGGCAACCCCTGCGGGTAAAGAACCGCTCGACAATGCATAAATTGTTTCGGTCATGATTCTATCTCAAAGCCTCGGGATCGCCGTCTTTGTTGATATCAGAGATCAGAACTGTTTCGACTCGGTCCAAAAAACCGTCGTGATGTTTCACGTGAAACACATCTCCTAGAACTGGTTCCGTTTCAACCTATAGAGCACATGCCGCTGGAGATGATGACCATCCGGGACTGAGGGGTGATCGAAATCACCATCCAGGTCGCGCAGCATTCCAATTCTTTGCATCACCTTCTGTGACGGAATGTTCTGAACTGCCGTAAAAGACACGATTTCATCCAAAGCGGCACTCTCGAAACCAAATTCAAGCCAGGCTCTTGCCGCTTCACTTGCAAGTCCCTGCCCCCATGCTTCAGGCAACAACCGCCAACCGATTTCAACACATGGTGAAAAGGCCAAGGGCTTGCTGAAACGGGGACGATGCAAGCCGGCAAACCCTAGAAACTTACCGGTATTCCGATCCTCTATTGGAAGAAAACAAAATCCATTTTCCTGATGACTGGAAATCAGTCTGTCCAAAAAGGACTTTGTTTCCTCCTCCGATAGAATGGCCGGAAAATGACGCATAACGTCCCGGTTAGAACAAAGATCGAACAAATTCTGGAAATCCGATCCCTTGTTCCACGGCCGGATTGACAAACGTTCGGTCCCAGTCGGAATGTTCATTGTCCGCACCTCGTCGTGACAGCATCGGTAAACGTTCTGCCCATTCAACACCAGAACAAAGAAAGGCGCAGCAATTGTTCCCAAAGCTGCGCCTTCTCGATCGAAACGGATCCGATATAAAATCAGGTGTTCATGCTGTCGAAAAACTCGTCGTTCGACTTTGTCTGCTTCAACTTGTCCAGCAGAAACTCAACAGCATCCACGGTCCCCATCGGATTGAGGATCCGGCGCAGAACGAAGGTTTTCTTGAGCCTTTCAGCCGGAACCAGAAGTTCTTCCTTCCGCGTCCCGGAGCGTTGAATATCAATGGCCGGATAAACACGCTTGTCGGAGATCTTGCGATCAAGGATGATCTCGGAGTTGCCCGTTCCCTTGAACTCTTCAAAGATAACCTCGTCCATGCGGCTCCCGGTATCGATCAGAGCGGTCGCGATGATGGTCAGGGACCCGCCCTCTTCAATGTTTCGGGCCGCACCAAAGAAACGCTTCGGACGTTGCAGGGCATTGGCGTCGACACCACCGGTCAAAACCTTGCCTGATGACGGGACAACCGTGTTGTAGGCCCTGCCCAGACGGGTAATCGAATCGAGCAGAATGACAACGTCACGGCCATGTTCGGTCAGGCGCTTGGCCTTTTCGATCACCATTTCCGCGACCTGAACATGGCGGGATGCGGGCTCGTCGAAGGTCGAAGACACGACCTCGCCATTCACCGTCCGCTGCATGTCTGTCACTTCTTCCGGCCGCTCGTCGATCAGAAGAACGATCAGATAGCATTCCGGGTGATTTGTGGTGATCGACTGCGCGATGTTTTGAAGAAAGACCGTCTTACCGGTGCGCGGTGGCGCGGTGATCAAGGCGCGTTGCCCCTTGCCCAACGGTGCCACGAGATCAATCACCCGAGACGACAGGTCCTTGCGCGTCGGGTCCTCGATTTCCATCTTGAACCGCTCATCCGGGTAGAGCGGGGTCAGATTGTCGAAATGAACCTTGTGGCGTGCCTTTTCCGGATCCTCGAAATTAATCGTATTGACCTTGAGGAGTGCGAAGTAGCGCTCGCCTTCTTTCGGGCTGCGGATCTGGCCCTCGACGGTGTCCCCCGTACGCAGGGAAAAGCGCCTGATCTGCGACGGCGAGACATAGATGTCATCCGGACCGGGCAGATAGTTCGCATCCGGTGACCGGAGAAAGCCGAAACCATCCTGCAAAACCTCAACCACACCTTCACCGACGATTTCCACGTCCTGGGCTGCGAGGTTCTTGAGAATTGCGAACATCAGCTCCTGCTTGCGCATGGTGCTGGCATTTTCAACCTCGAGCTCCTCAGCAAACTGGAGCAGTTCGGTTGGTGTTTTTTCTTTCAGGTCTTTGAGTTTCATTGCCCGAATCGATTGGGATCGTATTGTTGATGGGAAAATTTGGAAGGAATTTCCGAACCCGACAAAGTCTGGTTTTCAGAAAACTGGAAGAACCGTTGATCGTCCATAAGAGATCGGGTGCCGGCTGACTTCGACACTCAGGACAACAGCACCAGTTGGAAGTTGGCGCGACGATAAGCTTTTTCAGGAAAGAGTGCAAGCCTGCAATTTATGCAGAAGGGCGGAAAACCAAGGCATCCGCCCTCCGATTTAAAATTTCCCTCACTCAGAAGGGCTTCACAATCACCAGGATCACGATGAAGATCATCAAAAGCGTCGGAACCTCGTTCAGGATCCGGTAAAAGCGCGCCGTCTTGGTATTTGCGTCATTTGCGAATTTGCGCGTACAGCCAGCCAGATATCCGTGAACTGCCGACATGATCACGACCAGCGTCAGTTTGGCGTGAAACCAACCCTGGCTGAACGCATCAATCTGCGTCGCCATCCACAACCCCGTCGCCCAGGCGACAATCATGGAGGGGGTCATGATCGCTTTCAGCAAACGCCGTTCCATGACCTTGAAGGTCTCGGACTGGACAGATCCTGTCTCGGCGGCGACGTGATAGACGAACAGACGCGGCAAATAGAGGATGGCAGCCATCCAGGCGATGATCGAGATGACGTGAAGGGCCTTGACCCAGCTATAGAGATCCACCGCGCTTACCCTTTTCGAACCAGCTCGACCATCCGGGCAACGTTTGCCGGATCCGCATCCGGTGTTACGCCGTGACCGAGATTGAAGATCAGCGGGCCCTTGTCGAAGGTCGACAGGATATGCCGCACACCATCCTCAAGAGCCTTGCCGCCTGCAACCAGCCGCATCGGGTCGAGGTTCCCCTGGATCGGCACTTTCTTCTGGATCTCGAGCGCGACCTGATCCGGAGCCGTCCAGTCAAAGCCGACAGCATCCACGCCGGTTTCAGCAACATACTTTGCAGTCCGGGCGGAAGAGGCTTTCGGGAAGCCTATGATTTTGGCTCCGGGCCGCGCTGCCTTCACTGCCGAAACAATCGCCTTCGTCGGGCGAATGCTCCAGGTTTCAAAACCGGTTTCGTCGAGAACCCCAGCCCAGGTGTCAAAAATCTGGACTGCGTCCGCCCCTGCATCCAGCTGCCGGACAAGATAACGGATCGAGGCCGTCACCAGTTTCTCGATGAACGCATTCATCAGATCAGGGTCCCGATAGGCTCCGACACGGGCGGCAACCTGATCTTGCGTGGTGTGACCGGCAACCGAATAACATGCCACGGTCCAGGGAGCACCACAGAAGCCGAGCAATGTCGTTTCCTCAGGCAACTCTGCCCGCAGACGGGAAACCGTTTCTATAACCGGTTTTAAGTGATCTTCAGCACGGTCCTGATCGAGGTTTTCAACCAGTGTCGGGGAAAGAGGTTTCAGAACCGGCCCTCTGCCCTCTTCAAAGCGGACGGGATATCCGATGGCATCCGGGACGACAAAGATATCGGAGAACAGAATGGATGCATCAAAGCCATACCGTCGAATGGGCTGAAGCGTCACTTCCGTTGCAAGATCAGGATTATAACAAAAGCTCAGAAAGTTGGGAGCCTTGGCTCGAACCTCCCTGTACTCCGGAAGATAACGGCCCGCTTGCCGCATCATCCAGACGGGCGGTGGCCAGATCTTTTCACCGGCTAAAACTCTCATCACGGTTCTGTCTTCGGATTTCATGAGGCGGTGACCCTTTCGCACATTCCAAACCAAAAAAGATTCTTATTTTGAATCTGTTTTTTCTTATTGTGTGTGAACTACAGGGATCATTGTCCTTCCACAAACCCTCACACGAAAGGCTTCAGTTGGACAGAGTCCAGCCGGGTTTTGGACATGATCCCCTCCACAGGAGTCGATAACCAGAAAAATAACGATGTTACAAGCGGTTACCAATCCGATTCATGGAACGCTGATGCCGCCGACTCCGGTGGAGACCCTGTTGGTAGATCCCGATATCATGTTAATCCACCGATACCAAAATCCGTTTCGGTAAGAGTCGATTTTGAATCTTGAATTGTTCATAAAAGACGGTGAACGCGGATAAACCGGACCTGGCGCAGCAAAAACCCCTTGATTGCCCAATCCATCAACAGCCATGGGGATGATAGCGTGAGTAAGTCCCGTCATTATTTTCATTTGCATCTCGTTTCCGATTCAACGGGCGAAACGTTGATGACCGTCGCGCGTGCCGCAACCGCACAGTATGAGAACATCCAGGAAATCGAGCACGTCTATCCGCTTGTCCGCAGCCACAAGCAGCTGGACCGTGTTGTCTCGGAAATCGAGGCAGCACCCGGAATTGTGCTTTACACTCTGGTGGATGAAGACATTTCGCAACGGCTGGAACGGATCTGCCGTGAATTGGGTGTTCCGTTCGTGAACATTCTTGATCCGGTGTTTGACGTGTTTCAGTCCTATCTGAATGTGACCCAGACCCATCGCGTTGGAGGCCAGCATGAACTGGATGCTGAGTATTTCCGGCGTATGGAAGCGCTCAACTACACGATGATGCATGATGACGGACAGCTGTGGGATGGACTGAAGGCCGCTGATATCGTCTTGGTCGGCATATCGAGAACATCCAAGACACCGACCTGCATTTATCTGGCAAATCGCGGGATAAAAGCGGCAAATGTGCCGCTTATTCCGAACATTCCGGTGCCGCATCAATTGTTGGAATTGAAGGAAACCCTGATCGTCGGGCTCGTTGCATCGGCGGAGCGCATTCAGCAGATCCGCCGCAACCGGGTTCTTTCTCTGGCTTCCGAAACCTACAATGACACCTATGTGGACCGGAAGGAAATCGCTCAGGAAATCAACATGACCCGGCGCTTGTGTGCGGAAAACAGCTGGCCGATTATTGATGTGACCCGTCGTTCCGTTGAAGAAACGGCTGCGGAAATCCTGACCCTTTACCGTGATCACAAATCTCAGGCAGCCGCCAATGGCTGATATTCACCTCACACACCGGGAGACAGCATGAAACTCGTGCTTGCCAGTGGCAGCAGGATCCGGGCGGATCTGATGCTCAATGCCGGCCTGACCTTTGAGGTCGATCCGGCCAATATCGATGAACGGGCTGTCGAAGAGCCCCTGCTTAAAAGCGGCTTTCCGCCCGAGGATCTTGCGAGCGTTCTGGCCGAGGCAAAGGCGGACAATGTCAGCGAAAGACGGCCGGGCGATCTTGTGATCGGCGCGGATCAGATTCTCGCCTTTAACGGGGAGCGTTATACCAAACCGGAAGATATGGATGCGGCCCGCCACCAGCTTCTGGAATTCGCCGGCCGGACCCATGAACTGATGTCTGCGGTGGTGATTTCCCGAGACGGCGAGGCCATTTGGCGCACTGTTTCCATCGCACGCCTGACCATGCGGAAATTCACGCCGGAGTTTGTAGGTCATTATTTGGCAAGAGTGGGCGAAGCAGCGTTGACAAGTGTCGGCGCGTATCAGCTCGAAGGTCCGGGGATTCAGTTGTTCGAGAAAATCGAAGGGGACTACTTTACCGTTTTGGGTCTGCCGATGATGCCGCTTTTGGCGCAATTGCGCGACCTGAAGGTGATTGAAACATGAGCAAGGTTCCGCGTGCCGCAATTACCGGGTGGCCGGTGGCACATTCCCGTTCACCGGCGATCCATGGGTATTGGTTGAAGACACATGGTCTTGAAGGCAGTTACGAACGCGTAGCCGTGGAACCGGAAAAGGCTGCCGGGTTTTACAATAACTTCGCGCAGTCCGGATTAATTGGTTGCAATGTCACGGTTCCGCATAAGGAAGTTGCAGCTTCCGCATGTGACTGGCTCGATCCAGCGGCCCGGGCAATGGGGGCGGCCAACACGTTGTGGCTGGATCAAGACGGCAGATTGTGCGGCGCCAATACGGATGGTCTGGGCTTCGTCGCAAATCTTGATCAGGGATTTCCGCAATGGGACAAGCAGAAAGGATCCGCGGTTGTTCTGGGGGCGGGCGGAGCATCGCGAGCCATTGTCTGGTCATTGCTTGATCGCGGCTTCGAGGCTGTGCATATCGTCAACCGGACCCTCGAAAAAGCTGAGAGACTCGCCACCGAATTCGGTCCCAAAACAAGTGCACACACCTTTGACAAGCTTGCTGATCTTCTGGGGGCTGCCTGTGTGTTGGTAAACACGACAAGTCTGGGCATGAGTGGAAAGGATCCGCTTCTGATCGACCTGTCTCCGTTGTCCGAAGGGGCGTTTGTGACCGATATCGTCTACGCACCGCTTGAAACGGACCTTCTCCGGCAGGCGCGGGAACGTGGTCACCCCACTGTGGACGGGCTAGGGATGTTGTTGCATCAGGCGGTGCCCGGATTCGAAAAATGGTTCGGCGTGCGTCCTGTCGTCGACGAAGTGCTTCGGGACCTTGTTGTGGCTGATCTTGGATTGGCATCATGATCCGGCTCGGCCTTACAGGGTCAATCGGCATGGGCAAATCGACCACAGCCAGGCTTTTCGCAGAGCAGGGCGTTCCGGTCTATGATGCGGATGCCGCTGTCCACGCGCTTTATGCAGGCCGGGCCGCTCCTCTTGTTGAACAGGCATTTCCCGGAACCGTGATCGATGGAAAGGTTGATCGTGCGCTGCTGGGGCCGTTGGTTTTTGGAAAACCGCCGGCCATGGCGCAGCTGGAGGCAATCATCCATCCTCTGGTGAAGGAGGAAGAGGCGGTCTTTCTGGAAACGGCCCGGCGGCAAGGACATCGCATCGTTGTGCTGGACATCCCGCTTCTGTTTGAAAGCGGGGAAAGTCAGCGGACCGACATGAATGTGGTTGTCACCGCATCGCCGGACATTCAGCAAGAACGAGTGATGGAACGGCCCGGGATGACGCTCGAAAAGTTTGTTGCCATCCGGACAAAACAGATGCCGGATGCCGAAAAACGCCGCCGGGCCCATTTTGTGATCGACACCGGACACGGGCTGGAGCCGGCGAAGCGCTCGGTCGCGGCGATCCTGAAAGCCCTCGCGGCAAGATAACGCGATTCAAGGCTTCAGGACCGAACAGTAAAGCAGCCCTTCCGTCTCGAGTCTCATGCAAGACGCATTCTTGTCGATGCCACCGGGAACGGTGGTTTCGACAGCCGGAAGACCGTTGATTGTCGCCTTCGTTTCGGCTTCGGTCTTGATGATCGTTTGAACGCCGTCGCTCCATTGCCACGTTTCCGTGGCACCCACCGCATTTGCCGTTACCGTGATGTCGCAGGGACCGACCTTCTGCATATCGGACCCTTTGAGCCGCATGCAGGTGGCAGACCAGGTTTCCGGTTCGTTGCTTTGAGCGTTTGCATGTGGCACTGGAAACCCGAGCAGGGCCGCAATCCCCACTATCCAACAGGTGCGCATTTGAATCCTCCCCCGGAATGTCTCACTGTTAAGGTCAAGCATATCATCAGCGGGGCCTGATGAGATCAGGAATGTGAACGGACAGACATGCGCGAAATTTCATTTGATACGGAAACGACGGGGCTGAATCCGCGCGGCGGTGACCGGCTGGTCGAAATTGGCGGTGTGGAACTGATCAATCACGTTCCAACCGGCAATGCCTACCATGTCTATATCAACCCGCAACGGGACATGCCGATCGAGGCCTTCAACGTCCACGGCCTGTCTGAAGAGTTTCTGAGTGACAAACCGCTATTTGCCCAAGTGGCCGACGCGTTTCTGGAATTTGTCGGCGACGCCACTCTGGTAATCCACAACGCAGCCTTCGATATGGGCTTCATAAATATGGAGCTTGAGCGTGCTGGAAAGCGAGTCATTCCAAACTCCCAAGTCATCGACACTCTGGAAATCGCCCGGCGCAAACACCCGACAGGGCCCAATTCGCTTGATGCACTCTGCAATCGCTATGGGATCGACAATTCAAGGCGTGTGAAGCACGGCGCGTTGCTGGATGCGGAAATTCTGGCGGAAGTCTATCTGGAACTGATCGGTGGCAAGCAAACCGCATTGAGCCTTGTTCCGGATGAAGAGCTTGCATCGGGTGGGGGGGGCGAAAACGGGGCGGCCGAATTCGGACAACTCGGGCCCTTTTCCGCACGTCCGCGCCCGAAACCTCTGGCAGCCCGGATCACGGCTGAGGAGTTCGCGGCCCACAAGGCCTTTGTCGACGGCATGGGAGACAAGGCACTTTGGGGAAAATATGTCGGTGGTCCTTCCGAGGATTGAGAAAACGGGCGCATCTCAACACAATTGAAGATTGTGAAAAATAACTAGCGTGTCGCGTGTACGATGACTACGGTTCGCGCATGTCTACCGTGTCCATATCCCGTTTTGAGGGACCGCTGATCCAGCTGCTCGCGGCTCAGATCCCTGCAGATTTTTCTGACTGGCTCGATTTTGTTGCCATTGGTGTTTTGCTGGCATTCGTCTGGGGCGTTGACCCTTATGTGTTTGCCTTGCTGGCGGTTGCGTTTGGCCTGCCCTATCTGGTTGTGGGGCCATTTGCGGGTGTTCTGGTTGACAGGACCGGTATCAAATCAACGTTGGTCCTGAGCAACTTGGGCCGTGCCGCGATGACGGCAGGTCTGGCCTTCGCGGCCAACTGGCAAATGCTTCTGGCCCTTGTGTTCCTTCGTGGCTGCGTCGACGCCTTTTATTCGCCAGCGAAACAATCGGCGCTTCAGGCACTGACACACGAGGGCAATCGCCTGTCCGCGAATGGCATCAGTCATGCCATCAATCAGTCGTCGAAAATTGTCGCTCCGGCGCTTGGCGGATCCTTGATGATCCTGTTTGATCCGGAAAATGTTTTTCTGCTCAACGCGGGCATATCCGTTTTGGCTGCGGCCATGCTTTTGACGCTCAAACCGGTTCCCCGTCCTCGACAACAGGAGGATGGGGACGGCTCGGTCTTTTCGAGCTTGAAGGAAGGTTACCGGGAAGTTGCCGGCAAACCGGTTCTGTTGTCCACTCTTGTGCTGATGGCCGGGGGCTATTTTGCAATCTTTTTCTATGACACGTTGATTGCGCCGCTGACTAAACAGCTTGGGTTTACCGAAGCGGACCTTGGCTATTCACTCGCCGCAGTCGGGGCCGGCGGAGTGGCCGGGTCGCTTTACTTCGGAATGGGCAAGGCCACGGAAAAGCCATTTCGCTTTGTCGCGGCAGGACTGGTGTTTTCGGGTGCATTGACTGCTTGTCTCGGAGCATTCGATATGTTCGAAACGTCTGTATCCGCAATTCCGTTTTTCATGATCTTCTTGCTGATCGGGCTGTTTACAGCCATGGCGACAGTTCCGATCCGGACGGTCATGCAAAATCAGACCGATCCGAACAAGATGGCCAGGGTTTCGTCCTTGAGCGAGGCCGTAAACACGGTCGCCTTGCTCACGGCACCCTTCATTGGAGCATTTATCGCACAGGCAACGACGATCGGAGTGTCCTTCGTCATTGGCGGAGCTATTTCGATTGCCCTCGGTTTCTATGCCTTGAGCATCCGGGAGCGGTGACGTATCGCATGACTGCCGGATTTTTGCGCCAACCCGGTAGTCCGATAGATGTCTCTACTGGTCAGTCAGCCCATTCAAGGTCGGCGCCGAGGGCGGTCAGCTTTTCGATGAAGTCGGGATGTGCGCGGGATATCGGATCGGCATGTCGGATTTCGGACGTGCCGTCGATCTGAAGGGCTGCAATAACCAATCCGATGACAACTCGAATGATATAGGGTGCTTCCACGACCGCAGGGCGCAAACGAGATGCAGGCAACAAAACCAGTCTGTGAGGGTCGCTCAGATAGGTACGGGCCCCGAATTTGGCGAGCTCCGGCGACCAGAACAATGCGCCTTCATAGACCTTGTTCCAGAAAAGGATTTCGCCGCGCGCCTGAATGCTGGCTGCAATGATCTGGGGCAGAATATCGGCAGGAAAATACGGCCAGGGCGCCGCTTCGACCTTGGTTACGCCTTCAGGAGTGAAAGGCTCGGCAACGATATGGTCGCTCACACCGGTCCGGATCGTTTCGCTATCGATCCAAACATTAAGTCCGACCTTGCGGAACTGACGGACGATCAGCCGCAGGTCGTCCGACACCCGGGTTTCTATCTTCAGGTCGCTTCCGGTTGCGGCGCCGATGGCCGCATAGGTCGCGATCTCATGGTGGTCTTCGGGTACCGCATGTTCGATACCGGAGAGATTGCCTACCCCCTCGACTTCAAGGGCCGAGGTGCCAATGCCACTGATTTTGGCGCCCATTTTTTCCAGCATGAGGCACAGGTCGCGCACATGTGGTTCGCAGGCAGCGTTGTTGAGCCGTGATCGCCCGGGCGTCAAAGCTGCCATCATTACAAAGGTTTCGGTCGCGGTGACCGATTGATAATCGAGCCAGATGTCCGCAGGCTGGAATGTCTTCGGACGTCTGAGATGGCACAGACCACCCTCAACCTCGGCACGGCAGCCAAAGGCCTCGGCGATATGGACATGCGGGTCGATTTCCCGGATCCCGAGGGCGCATCCTTTCGATCCGATATCAATCGAGATCTCCCCGAACCGGTGCAGCATCGGAGCGATCAGGAGCACTGCCGATCGTATGCCGGCCGGGAGAACAGCCTGTCTCAGGTGGGCGTCGGCATTGCCGTGATGAAGCTCCATGAGTTTGGAATTCGGGCAGCTGCCCACCGATGAGCCGAGATCCAGAAAATACCGGGCGATCTTCTTCGCATCGGTGATTGGCGGGCAGCCTGTCAGAACCGTCTTTTCGTCCGTGAGCAAGCTGGCACACATCATCGGCAGGAAGGCATTCTTGTTTCCTGAAACTTGCAGGGTTCCGGACAGGGTCTTGTTTCCTCTGACAATCAGCCGAGCCATTGAATGCGTGTTCCTTGTTGTGCCGGCACACAACCGGTCCAATGGACCGACGCAGCTGGAAATAACAACCGTCCGTTTCTTCGCTGCAGGCTGTGCGAGGTGGTTTTGTAGGACTGAAAAATGCAACCTTTAGAAGCACAGGCGAAGTGACCATAAAAAGGCAGCTGGAAAACTATCGAAGAATTGCAGTTGTTTATGCGGGACAAACAAAAAACGGCCAGTTTGCACCGGCCGTTTCGGTTTCGAATCGAACGTCAATTATGTGGGACGTCTAAAGCCCACAGCGCCTCAGAGCATGGAAGGCAAAACGCGGTCCGGCGGGCGGTGACCATCCATGAAAGTCTTGATGTTGATAATGACTTTCTCGCCCATCTCGATCCGGCCTTCCAGGGTCGCCGATCCCATATGCGGGAGAAGAACGACGTTTTCCAGCTTGACCAGTTTCGGATTGACCGCAGGTTCGTGTTCGAACACATCAAGACCCGCGCCAGCAAGGTCGCCTGTCTCAAGCATTCGCACAAGTGCATTTTCGTCGATGACTTCGCCACGTGCCGTGTTGACAATATAGGCGTCTGGTTTCATCAGCTTCAGGCGGCGCGCCGAGAGCAAATGGAAAGTGCCCGGTGTGTGCGGGCAATGAACGGACACCACATCCATGCGCGCGAGCATCTGGTCAAGGCTTTCCCAGTATGTCGCTTCGAGTTCTTCCTCAATGCCCGGGCTGACCCTTCGGCGGTTGTGGTAATGGATCGACATGCCGAAGGCGCGTGCGCGCCGGGCAACGGCCTGTCCGATCCGGCCCATTCCGATAATTCCAAGGCGTTTGCCCCAAATTCGGCGGCCGAGCATCCATGTTGGTGACCAACCTGCCCAGCTGCCGTCTTCAAGCGCCTTGATGCCGGATGCCAGGCGCCGTGGGACGCTGAGGATCAGGGCCATTGTCATGTCGGCGGTGTCTTCGGTTAGGACACCTGGCGTGTTGGTGACGTTAATGCCCCGATTGTTGGCCGTGACAACGTCGATATTGTCGACACCCGTCCCGAAGTTCGCGATCAACTTGAGATCCTCACCAGCCTGGGACAGGACGGAGGAATCGATACGGTCTGTAACGGTCGGAACCAGAACGTCGGCGGTCTTGACCGCTTCAACGAGTTCCGCCTGGCTGAAGGGCCGGTCCGTTTCGTTGAGGCGTGTTTCAAACAACTCCCGCATCCGGGTTTCGACAACCTCCGGAAGTTTCCGGGTCACAACAACAACAGGCTTCTTTTTCGCCATGCCTTTTGCCTTTTGTGCAGTGTTGGGGCTTCGATAACCACAACGGTTCCACCTCAGCGCGGTTTGCCGTTCAAGGCACCACCACTTCCCTTTCTCCTTACCAGATGGATCGGGAGAAACAAGTGGAGGTGCCTTGGGAAACCAGCCAGATTGAAGCTCACCTTCGATCTGGCTTTTCAGCGCCAATTTCGTTAGAGCTTTGCATGATTACGGGTTGGGTACACAATTGGACAACCGAATAATATGACAAGAAAACTGAAATGGATAACCGGTCTTGGCGCGGCCGTCCTTCTCCTCGGATTATCGGTTTTTGCCTTTCCGGATGCCCAGGCACAAAGCACGCAAACCGGTGCAACAGGATTGCCTGTCCCGCGATTTGTCAGTCTGAAATCCGACAGGGTAAATGTCCGCATCGGTCCCTCGCGCGAACATGACGTAGCGTGGACCTTTGTTGCTGCAGGCTTGCCGGTCGAGATTGTCCAGGAATTCGACAATTGGAGGCGAATTCGTGATTGGGAAGGCAATGAAGGCTGGGTTTTTCATTCCTTGCTCTCCGGGCGCAGGACCGCTCTCGTAACACCATGGGAACAGGACAACCGGACGCCCCTGCGGACACGCGCATCTTCAGACGCTGCGATTGTCGCCGAGCTTGAGCCACAAGTTCTGGCAACAGTTCAGGAGTGTTCGGACGGCTGGTGCAGGGTGAATGGACCGGAATATGACGGCTGGCTTGACCAGACCCGGTTGTTCGGGGTCTATCCGGATGAAGACGTAGACTAGTTTGCATTAAAAAAGGCGGCCACTGGCCGCCTTTTTCGGATCTGGAGACCGGCTTTACGCTTCCGTTTTTTGTTCCTGAACTTTCAATTCATCCAGCCGCGGCATCGACATGATGTTATAGCCACTGTCTACAAAGTGGACTTCACCGGTGACCCCGCCGGATAAATCGGACAGAAGGTAGAGCCCGCTGCCGCCGATTTCCTCAAGGGTCACTGTCCGGTGAAGCGGTGCGTTCCGCTTCTGGTAATTGAACATCAGCCGGGCGTCAGAGACGCCGGATCCGGCGAGCGTGCGCACAGGACCGGCCGACAGCGCGTTCACGCGGATGTTTTGCTCGCCATAGTCAACCGCAAGGTAGCGAACCGAGGACTCAAGGGCGGCCTTGGCTACGCCCATGACGTTGTAGTTCGGCATGACCTTGGTTGATCCGCCATAGGTCAATGTCAGCATCGAGCCGCCGTTTGGCATCAGCCGGGCCGCGCGCTTGGAAATCTCGGTGAAGGAGAAGCAGGAAATGAGCATTGTCCGGGCGAAATTCTCCCGGGTTGTGTCTGCATATTTACCACGCAGTTCCGTTTTGTCGGAAAAAGCGATCGCATGCACCAGAAAGTCTATCGACCCCCATTCCTGCTCCAGCTTGTCGAAGACCGAATCGACAGATGAGATGTCTTCCACATCGCACGGCAGCAGCAGTTTGGAACCAACGGAATCGGCAAGCGGCTTGGCCCGGCGGCCAAAGGCCTCCCCCTGGTAGGTGAAGGCCAGTTCCGCTCCATGATCTGAAAGGGTTTTCGCGATGCCCCAGGCAATCGAGTGGTCATTTGCGACCCCCATGACAAGCCCGCGCTTGCCACTCATAATTCCTGACATTCTGGTCTCCTCAACCGTGATAGCGCGAAAGTGCCAGACTTGCATTCGTTCCGCCAAAGCCGAAGCTATTGGACAGAACGGTGTCGAGGCCAGCATTGTCGATCCGCTCGGTCACGATCTCTTCCTTTGAAAGAGACGGGTCCAGATCGGTAATATTGGCCGATGCGGTGATAAAATCATTTTGCAGCATCAGGAGGCAATAAATGGCTTCCTGAACGCCGGTGGCGCCAAGGCTGTGTCCTGTCAATGACTTGGTAGAGGAGACCGGCGGTTGCTTGTCTCCAAAGACACGACGGATAGCTTCGATTTCGCCGACATCGCCAACCGGTGTCGAAGTGCCGTGTGTGTTGATGTAGTCGACTTTGCGGTCACCAAGGGTTTCCAGCGCGATACGCATGCACCGCTCGCCGCCTTCACCTGACGGAGCAACCATGTCGTAGCCATCCGAATTGGCTCCGTAGCCGGTTACTTCCGCATAGATTTTGGCGCCACGGGCCTTTGCGTGTTCCAGCTCTTCCAGAACGACAACACCGCCGCCGCCTGCGATGACAAATCCGTCCCGGGTGGCGTCATAAGCGCGTGATGCCGTTTCCGGTGTGTCGTTGTACTTGGAAGACATCGCGCCCATGGCGTCGAAAAGGCAGGACAGCGTCCAGTCCAGTTCCTCGCCGCCGCCGGCGAAGACGATGTCCTGCTTGCCCCATTGAATCTGTTCGGTACCGGCGCCTATGCAATGCGCCGAAGTCGAGCAGGCGGATGTGATGGAGTAGTTGACGCCCTTTATCTTGAAGGGTGTGGCGAGACAGGCCGAGTTGGTCGAACTCATGCCGCGTGTGACCATGAAGGGGCCCATGCGCTTTGGAGAGCCCTTCTCCAAAACGATCTGATGCGCCTGGAACAGGTTTTTCGTGGACGGTCCGCCGGAGCCCATAACAAGGCCTGTTCGCGGGTTGGAGACGTCTGTCTCTTCCAGACCGCTGTCGGCGATCGCCTGCTGCATGGCGATGTAGTTATAAGCCGCGCCATCCCCCATGAAGCGCAGTTGACGCTTGTCGACATGTTCGGTGATATCGATTTTCGGCATTCCGTGAACCTGGCTTCTGAAACCATGTTCTGCATAGTCCGGGGCAAAACTGATGCCGGATTTACCTTCTCTCAAGCTCGCCAGAACTTCTTGGGTATTGGTGCCAATGGATGACACAATGCCCATTCCGGTGATGACTACCCGCCTCATAGAGGTCTCCTAGCTAAACTGCGAAGCGCGCCCCGAACTTTAAGGCGCGGTCTGAATGTCTTAACAACACATAAGGCCGTCCGGCCGCAAAGAGAACGCGACCGAAACTGAAGAGTGAACTGGTCAGGTCAGTCCTGAAACAGGCCGACGCGCAGATCTTTTGCCTTGTAGATGACTTCACCATCGGCCTTGAGCCATCCGTCGGCAATCCCGAGTACAAGCTTTCCGGTCCGAACGCGTTTGATATCGATGCCGTATTCGACCAGCTTTGTGTCCGGCGTGACCATCTTGGTGAACTTGATTTCTCCGGTCGAAAGCGCCCGTCCACGTCCCGGCTGGCCGAGCCAGCCAAGCCAGAAGCCGGTCATTTGCCACATCGCGTCCAGTCCGAGGCACCCGGGCATCACAGGATCACCCTGAAAGTGGCAGGGGAAGAACCAGAGATCTGGCTTGATTTCCAACTCGGCGCGAACGTGCCCCTTTTCAAACTCGCCGCCGGTTTCGGAAATCTCTGTTATCCGATCAAACATCAGCATCGGCGGCAGGGGAAGCTGCGCGTTTCCAGGCCCGAACAATTCGCCCCGGCCACAGGAAAGGAGGTCTTCGTAGGAGTAGCTAGAGCGGCGCTCGGTCATTCAATTTCCGTCATCAATGGCTTGGTCTGGCGGTCCAATCCGCACGGGGGCCGGCCAGAGCGTGGTTTCGGTCCGTTTGTTTGGCGCCTTCCTATCACAGGGGAAATCGGATCGAAAGGTGACGTAAGCTGGAAATTAGGGCCGAGTATGACACTTTTTCGACAAAAGTTTCTTTTGCCGAGCAGGTGATTACCTCTGCAAGTCGGTCGCAAGAGCAAAAAACTTGCACAACAGGCCCAACAAATGGCAAAAAGGTGAGAGAACTGAATTGGAAATGACTTGACGAACGGCCAATTGCTGCAAGTTGTCAATATGATAGAGTTGAAAGCCTGGATAGCCCGGAAACGGTAGTTGCGAGACATAGCCTGAAAATGACCCACTCCATGCCGATCCATCACTCGACCGCCCATGTATCCGACATGCTTCGGCAAGCCGGATTACGCCCCACGCGCCAGAGAGTGTGTCTTGCCGAAATCCTCTATTCTCAGGGGGATCGCCATATCACGGCAGAACTCCTGCATGAGGAGGCGGTGTCTGCGCGGGTTCCGGTTTCGCTGGCAACGGTTTACAACACGCTGCATCAGTTCACTCAGGCTGGCCTTCTGCGGGAGGTCGCGATCGACGGTACGAAGACCTATTTCGATACCAACGTATCCGATCACCACCATTTCTTTATTGAAGGCGAGAACCGGGTTGTCGATATGCCTGGCGGCAGTATTGAGATCGACAAGTTGCCGGAAGCGCCGGAAGGCATGGAAATCGTTCATGTCGATGTGATTGTCCGGGTTCGGCCGAAACAGGACTGACCTTCAGCCGTCGAGGAACCACTCGTACAGGTGAACCGGATCGCCGTTGGGCGGGAACGCGGTGTTCCCTGAAAACGTAAAACCGGCCTTCGTAAGAACACTTGCGGATTTTGCATTATGTGGAGACGTGACTGCAAGAAGGCGGGTCATGCCCAATTGGGTTTGGCTGAATGACAACACGGCTCGAGCCGCTTCGGTCGCATACCCTTTTCCCTGATATTCGTCGAGAAGTGCGTATCCGAGATCCGGGCAGTCGAGATGTTCCCGGTCCACGAGGCCGCAAAATCCGATCGGGTCCCCGATCACCGGATCAATAACAAGCCAGAGACCAAAGCCCTTCTTCATGAAAGGCGGGGCGAGTTTTTCCCTGACATAGACTTCTGCGTCGGAAAGGGTCCGGACCCCGCGGTCACCGATGAACTCGTGATAGTCCGGTTGGTTCATCAGTTTGAGAATGAACCTGCTGTCGGCGGTTGTTGGTGCCCGAAAGATCAGGCGGGGACTTTCCGGAACGCGGCCCGGAACGCGGTTGTGCTTCATTCTTGAACGGTCTCGCGCCGGGCGATTGCAGCTGCCGCCTTCAGAGCGATCTGCGGAATGTGTTCGAGTTCGTCCTTGTCCGGGCTCTTGCAAAGATCGTAAATCACGCAGCGGCTGCACTCCGGCTTGCGCGCCTTGCAGATGTAACGGCCATGCAGGATCAGCCAGTGATGGGCATGCAAGCTGTGTTCGGCGGGGACCGCTTTTTCCATGGCCTTTTCGACATCAAGGGGGGTTTTGCCGGGCGCGATGCCGATACGGTTTCCAAGCCGGAACAAGTGTGTATCGACTGCGATGGTGGGGTGGCCGAAATAGATGTTCAGGACGACATTGGCGGTCTTGCGGCCAACACCGGGCAATTTCTCCAGCGCCTCGCGCTCCTCCGGTACTTCGCCATTGTGATCGCGGATCAGCTGTTCGGACAGTAATATGACATTTTTGGCCTTGGTCTTGAACAGGCCGATCGTCCGGATTTCCTTGCGCACCCGGTCTTCTCCGAGTGCGACCATTTTTTCCGGCGTGTCTGCGATCAGGAACAGGTTTTTCGTCGCGCGGTTGACGCCGACATCGGTTGCCTGCGCCGATAAAACGACGGCAACAAGAAGCGTAAACGCGTTAACGTAGTCCAGTTCGCCTTCGGGCTCCGGATTGTCGGCATGAAACCGCCCGAAAATGGCGTAGGTTTCTGCCTTGGTGTAACGGGACCGTTTCAGCACCCGGCCGGGATTGTCGACCGAGGGGGCCTTCCTGACCGGTTTTGCTTTTTTGGTTCGCGTCGCGGCCGGTTTCGTCACTGGAGCGTTATTTGTTTTTGCCATGACCCCTCTATAATCTCAGAGCATGAGTGAGGACAATCCGAAACGAGACCCGGCGTCAGATGGATTTGATGCAGATCGTCCGTTCTTTTCGGCGGTCCTCACCCCGCATCGTTCGCTCGGGCCAAATGGATTTCTGATCCTGATGTTGTGCATGGGGCTAATCAGCTTTGTGGCGGGCATGCTGTTCCTGATGATCGGTGCCTGGCCGGTCTTCGGCTTCTTCGGGCTCGATATGGTCCTGATTTATCTGGCATTTCGGTGGAACTACGCGTCGGCCAAGGCTTATGAAGAGGTCAGCGTTTCGGCGACGGAAATCATCATCCGCAAAATCGGCCCGCGCAAGCGCCGCCAGGAGTTCCGGTTCAATCCGGTCTGGGTGCGCCTTTCCGTCACGCGTCTCGAAGATGAAGGGGTGACGCGGATCTCTCTGTTCAGCCGGGGGGAACGCGTTGATATTGGCGATTTCCTTAATCCCGATGACCGGACGAGTTTCGCCAGCGCCATGGCAAATGCATTGTCGATTGCCCGGTCGGGCGGTGTCCGGTTGGGATGATCGCGCTTCAAGGTTGCGTTTCCTTGAAAATTGCACGTAAATGAGCGCTGTTGCTTCCCAAAGCGGAGACTTCACGATGCCGATGTTCAAGTTGCCTTTGTCCGGAGACGTAACACAGGCCATCAATCCCTGGACGGACATGTTCAAGTCCATTGGCAACCAGTTTGGCCTGATCAACATCAACCTCGGACGATCACCGGCCCCGGAGGTCGAACAGGAAATCATCACGGAAGTCGGCAGTTACGGGCGGCAGCTCGGCCGGATCGGTGATGCGCTGGAAGTTCTGATCGAGCAGGCCGAGTTCCGCAAACCCTTGTCTGAGCAGGATAAGAAGACGCTCGATGCCTTCCGGCTCATGCAGGCGGAAATCGCAGATATCAAGGCTTATCACGGCCGTTAGGGCCGGATCAGATCGACGGAACACGAGCAGATGTTCGAGCGGTAACGGCACGTGTGGCAAGCAGCATCAGCAATGCGGCAAACCCGGCTGCAGCCGCGCAATAGACGACGGTTCGGAAATCGAAAGCATCTGCGATGAAACCCATGGAGACCTGTCCGATCATGGAGCCAAGGAACAAGCTGTTCATGTAGACAGCGGTGGCGCGACCCGGCCTGTCGGGGGCAAAACTTTGTATGAAGGTCAGGGCAATTCCCGCAACGATACCATAATAGAGGCCATCCAGAACCGCGATGAACAGCACGCCGGACAGGGTTTCAACCTGAGCAAACAACATCATGGTGAGGACTGAGAGTGCTGCGGAGATCATCAGGACGGTGGGTGCCTGGATTCGGCGTGCCAGCCAGACCGATCCGAAAATCGCAAAGATCTCAACGAAGCATTTGACCGATACCGACAGGCCCGGAGCGAACTCCGCCAGTCCGACTTCCTTGATGAAGTAAAGCGGCATCGCTGACAGGTAGAGGACATTGGTGATGACGAAAAGCGTAACTGTGGCAGCCGCGATCCAGATCTGAGGGGTGTCCTTTCCGCTTTCGTCAGCGCCCGGGTTTTTGGCCGGAGCCCGAAATTGTTTTGGTACCGTTATGATCATCAGCAGGAACCAGAAGATCCCTATGCCTGCGGAGACAGTAAATGTTGCCGGGAAACCGGACAGGGCAACCAAAGAAAACGCTGCAGCGGGTCCGATCATCCAGGCAAGCGAAACGGACATGCGCAGCCACGAGTTCATGCGTGCCACGTCATACCCGCGTTCGGTCGCGAGCAGGCGGCCGAAAGTGAACGCAACGCCGTTCGCGGTATTTGCGATACTCATCAGTGGCACACCGGCCACCAAGAGTAGCCAATAACTGCCGTTTACCGCCAAAAGGCCGGAATAGACAATAAATGCCAGGATTGATGCGGTCAGGAAGGTCCGGACAGGTGCCGACCGATCCAGCTTTTCGCCGAATGCCCGGTTGAGCATCATGGACAAGACCGCAACCAGTCCGACATAGACACTCACCATCCACGCCGGCTTTTCCAAGTGATCAACGATGTAGTAGCTCATCAAGGGGATGAGCGATGACACGCATATGTTGCCGACTAAAATGAGCAGGCACGCGAAAAGGCCTTCACGAGGCGGGCGGGGAAACTGAAGCATTGGGAAGCGCACTGTACAGGCGTTGGCGAGAGGACCTCAACCCTAGCCCGCACATGCAGAGCCGTCACCCCTTAATTGTGTGTGTTGCTCCTTGCCCGTGCGGCCTTCAGGGCGTAGAGCGCTTCAAGGGCTTCGCGGGGTGTCATGTCATCCGGATTGAGCGTGTCGATTTTTTCCAATGCAGCATCGGGAACAGGAGCCTCTGTGGCGGCCGGGGCCGTGGGTGTGAGAGCTGCGAACAGGGGCAGCTCGTCAATCAGGCTCTCTGCTGGTGATTGCCGGTCTTGCTCCTCAAGCTGGCTAAGCACCTGTCTGGACCGCTCGACCACGCTTGCCGGCAGGCCTGCAAGCTTGGCGACCTGAATGCCGTAGGACCGGTCCGCGGCACCGGGCACAATTTCATGCAGGAAGATGACGTCGCCATTCCATTCCTTGACCGAAACGGTGGCATTGGACAGCCGGTCCAGTTTGCCCGACAGCGCGGTCAGTTCGTGATAGTGGGTTGCGAACAAGGCTCGGGATTTGTTCACCTCGTGCAGGTGTTCAATGGTCGCCCACGCGATCGACAGACCGTCGAAAGTGGCCGTTCCGCGTCCGATTTCGTCAAGGATGACGAGAGACCGGTCTCCGGCCTGGTTCAGAATTGCCGCAGTCTCGACCATCTCGACCATGAAGGTCGACCGGCCCCGCGCAAGGTCGTCAGCCGCTCCGACGCGTGAAAACAGCCTGTCGACAACGCCGATATGCGCGCTATCCGCCGGAACATAGGCACCCATTTGTGCCATGACGGCAATCAATGCGTTCTGGCGCAGGAAGGTTGATTTACCAGCCATGTTCGGACCGGTAATCAGCCAGATGCATCCGTGGGCCGCTCCGTTTTGCGGTCCGAGACCGGCGTCGTTTGCAACAAACGTTTCGCCTCCGGAAAGTTTCAACGCCCGCTCGACCACTGGATGGCGCCCCCCCGTGATGTCAAAGGCGCGGCTATCGTCCACATGCGGCCGGACATGGCCTTCTTCCTGGGCAAGTTTGGCGAGCGCTGCGGAGACATCCAGAATGCTGAGGCCGTGAGCTGCCGCCTTGAGGGCCTCGCCTGCGGCAACAATAGCGTCGGCCAGCCGATCGAATATGCCCAGTTCAATTGATAGTGCCCGCTCGCCCGCGCTGGCGATCCTGGATTCCAGATCCGCCAGCTCGGTCGTGGTAAAGCGCATGGCCCCTGCCATGGTCTGACGGTGAATGAAGCGTCCGGGATCGGCCGTCAGCTTTTCCGTCTGGGCGGTCGGTGCCTCGATGAACCAGCCCAGCACATTGTTGTGCTTGATCTTGAGAGACCGGATACCGAGCTCTTCCGAATAATCTGCCTGAAGTCTGGCGATCACCTTGCGGCTTTCGTCGCGCAGCGCACGCAATTCGTCGAGGTTTTCATCATATCCGGGCGCAACGAAGCCGCCGTCGCGCTTGAGAAGCGGTGGATCCTCCTTGATGGCACGGGCGAGTTCGCCACCAAGCTCGTGCGGGGCCTGTTCCAGACTTGTGCGGGCGGCTGCGATCTCTGCCGGAAAGGCACCCGCATGACCCGTTTGATCAAGCACTGTCTGGACCGCGCGCATACCTTCGGAAACTGCCAGAACATCCCGCGGACCACCGCGATTGAGAGCAATCCGGGACAGGGCGCGGGCCATGTCCGGCGCGCCTTTCAGAGTTTGGCGCAAGCCCTCGCGCATGATCTCGTTGTCGAGGAAAAAGGCGATGGCGTCATGGCGTCCGGAAATCGTTTCGGGTTCGATCAATGGTCCGGCCAATCGGCTGGCAAGCAGGCGCGACCCACCACCGGTAACGGTCCGGTCGATGGTCGACAGCAGGCTGCCCTGCTTTTCACCGGAAAGTGTCCGGGTCAGCTCCAGATTGGCGCGGGTTGCCGGATCGATGAGCATCCGCCCTGCCCCGGCTTGCCGGGTTGGCGGGTCAAGCGGGGGACGCTCCCCGAGTTGGGTTTTTTCGATATAGGACAAAATACCGGCAGCCGCTGATAGTTCAGCCCGCGAGAAGGTGCCGAATCCGTCAAGCGTTTTGACCCCGAAATAATGAGCCAGACGGTCTGTCGCCGTCGCGCTGTCAAAAAACGCGCGTGGCACCGGGGACAAGGCTCCACCAGCCAGCTCTGCCGTCTGACGCAACTCGCTTTCCTGCAGCAGGTTGTCGGCAATGATCAGTTCCCGGGGACTGATCTGGGCGAGATCCGCACCGAGCCGCTGGTCATCGGTCTCAGACACCTGAAACGCGCCGGTGGACATGTCGATCCATGCAAGACCGTAAACCGCATCGCCGCCAAGTGAACCGCCGCGCAGGCGGGTGAGTGCTGCCAGATAGTTGTTGGCACCGGCATCAAGCAGACGCTCTTCGGTCAAAGTTCCCGGGGTGACAAGCCGGACCACATCCCGGCGCACGACGGATTTTGAGCCGCGCTTCTTGGCTTCCGCCGGATCTTCCGTTTGTTCGCAAACAGAAACCCGGTGGCCGAGCCCGATCAGTTTCTGCAGATAGTCGTCAGCTGCGTGAACGGGCACACCGCACATCGGAATGTCTTCGCCCTGATGCTTTCCCCGCTTGGTGAGGGTGATGCCGAGAGCCCGTGCAGCGACCTCGGCATCCTCAAAGAAAAGTTCGTAGAAATCTCCCATCCGGTAGAACAGCAGGCTGTCCGGATTGGCGGTCTTGATCTCGATGTACTGGGCCATCATCGGCGTGACTTTTGTGTCTGCCGGGGCCGTTTTTTGCGCGCTTTGAACTGACATGGGCCGAAAGTATCAAACCCTTTTGCGCCTTTCACAATTCCAAGGGCCCAATCGCGCCTTGAGTGCCATATTTTCAGGGGATAAGGTCGGCCTCCTTCGCGAGAATAAGCACTTACAGGAAACGCCGAACCAATGTCCCCGACCGACACCCCGTCCAAGACCAACATCAGCTTCACGGACCAGGAAGCCCTGCAGTTTCACCAGGAGGGGCGGCCCGGAAAACTGGAAGTCGTGCCGACCAAGCCTATGGCGACCCAGCGGGATCTGTCTCTCGCTTATTCTCCGGGAGTTGCGGTTCCGGTGCGTGCGATTGCCGAGGATCCGTCACGGGCGTTCGACTATACCGCGCGGGGTAATCTTGTGGCTGTTATTTCCAACGGCTCCGCAATTTTGGGCCTCGGCAATCTTGGGGCGCTTGCATCCAAGCCGGTGATGGAAGGCAAGGCGGTGCTGTTCAAGCGCTTTGCCGATGTCGATTCCATTGATCTTGAAGTCGACACGGCCGATGTCGATGCTTTCGTCAATTCGGTTCGCTATCTCGGGCCGTCTTTTGGAGGTATCAATCTGGAAGACATCAAGGCGCCCGACTGTTTCATCATCGAGCAGCGTCTTCGCGAACTGATGGACATCCCGGTCTTCCACGATGATCAGCACGGAACCGCAATCATCGCGGCAGCGGGTCTCATAAACGCGCTGCATTTGACCGGCCGCGACATGAAATCCACCAAGGTCGTCTGCAATGGTGCAGGTGCGGCGGGGATTGCCTGTATCGAGCTGATCAAGGCGATGGGCATACCGCATGAAAACGTTACGCTCTGCGACACCAAGGGGGTGATCTACAAGGGCCGCGACAGTGGTATGAACCAGTGGAAGTCCGCACACGCCATCGGGACCGACAACCGTTCCCTGTATGACGCCATGAAAGGCGCAGACGTGTTTCTTGGGGTGTCCGTCAAGGGTGCCCTCACTCCGGACATGCTGCGCGCGATGGCGCCAAACCCGGTTATTTTCGCAATGGCCAATCCGGATCCCGAAATCACCCCGGAAGAGGCTGCCGAAATCCGCGACGATGCGATTGTCGCCACCGGCCGGTCAGACTATCCGAACCAGGTTAACAATGTTCTGGGTTTTCCTTACATCTTCCGTGGCGCTCTCGACGTTCAGGCGACGACCATCAACGATGCGATGAAGGTCGCCTGTGCCGAAGCGCTTGCGGAACTGGCGCGTGAAGAAGTCCCGGATGAGGTTGCAGCCGCCTATCGCGGGACGCGACCGAAATTCGGACCGGAATATATTATCCCTGTGCCGTTCGATCCGCGTCTGATTTCGGCAATCCCGCCGGCGGTTGCACAGGCTGCCATGGATTCCGGTGTCGCCAAGCGACCGATTGTCGATATGGATGCCTATCGTCAACAGTTATCCGCGCGCCGTGATCCGGTGGCCGGAACCTTGCAGCGCATTTTCTCCAGGGTTCGTCAGCAG
The DNA here is from genome assembly GCF_009711355.1 of Roseibium sp. RKSG952. Lineage (NCBI taxonomy): Bacteria > Pseudomonadati > Pseudomonadota > Alphaproteobacteria > Hyphomicrobiales > Stappiaceae > Roseibium > Roseibium sp. RKSG952. Next base: position 66,451 of record NZ_SMMF01000952.1, read on the forward strand.
TCTAAGCGGGTGGTCTTCGCCGAGGGCGAGGAAGAACCGGTGATCCGTGCAGCCGCGAGTTTTGTCAGCCAGGGGCTGGGCGAAGCGATCCTGATCGGCCGCGAAAACGAGATCAAGGAGATGGCCGACAGCGCTGGCGTTGATATCAACCGGCCGGGGATCACCATCCAGAATGCGCGGTTGTCAAACCGCAACACGGATTATGCGAGCTATCTTTACAGCAGGCTGCAGCGCAAAGGCTATTTGCTGCGCGATTGTCAGCGCATGATCAACAACGACCGCAACTACTGGGGCGCTGTTATGGTGGCCCGTGGTGATGCCGATGCCATGGTGACCGGGTTGACCCGGAACTACTCGGTGGCGCTCGATACGGTACGTGCCTGTCTCGATGTCAAGCCGGGCCACCGTATGATCGGGGTGTCTCTTGCGCTGGCGCGGGGCCGGAACGTGCTGATTGCCGACACGGCGGTGATCGACATGCCGACGGCAGAAGAACTGGCCGACATTGCCGAGGAAGCGGCCCATGTGGCGCGTCGTCTGGGCTATGAGCCGCGGGTTGCCATGCTCGCCTATTCCACTTTCGGGCACCCGAAGGGCGAGCGGTCGGAGAAGGTGCAGGAGGCGGTGCGAATCCTTGACCGCCGCCGGGTCGACTTTGAATATGACGGTGAAATGGCCGCTGATGTTGCGCTCAACATGGACAAGATGGGCGTCTATCCGTTCTGCCGCCTGAAAGGTCCGGCCAATGTGCTGGTGATGCCGGCGTTCCACTCCGCATCAATTTCCACCAAGATGCTGCAGGAACTCGGGGGATCGACCGTGATCGGTCCCCTCCTTGTCGGGCTGGACAAGCCGGTCCAGATTATACCCATGGGAGCGAAAGACTCCGATATCGTCAATATGGCGGCCATTGCCGCTTACAATGTGACCTGACATGAATGGTGTAACGATCAAAATCTGCGGCATCTCGACAGAAGAGACCATGCAGGCGGCGCTGGACGCCGGGGCCGACATGATCGGTCTGATGTTCTTTCCGAAAAGCCCGCGGCATGTGACCCTGTCTGACGCAGCAAGGCTGGCGGATATGGCGCGCGGCAAGGCTGAAACCGTGGCTGTCACCGTCAACATGGATCTCGACAGCTTGTCGCGGATTAACGAACTGGTGGATCCGGACTGGTTCCAGTTTCATGGCGCGGAAACGCCGGAAGCGATTTCGGTTGCCAAGGGCATGTTCAACAAGCCGGTGATGAAGGCGGTTTCGGTATCCGGGCTTGCCGATCTGGAGAAAGCACATATCTACGCCGCCATCGCGGATCGCATCCTGTTTGACGCCAAACCGCCCAAGGGATCGGAGTTGCCCGGTGGCAACGGTGTCTCTTATGACTGGACCTTGCTCAAGGATCTTGACCTCGCCAAGCCCTTCATGCTTTCGGGGGGATTGAACCCGGCGAATGTGGCCGAAGCGATAGAAATAAGCGGCGTATCCGCGATTGATGCCTCTTCCGGTGTTGAGCGCGCGAAGGGCGTCAAGGACAGTGACCTCATACGCGCGTTCATTGCGGCAGCCCGCGGCGCGACAGTGGCAAGGAGTAGTAAGTGACCACAATGGCAAACAGCATGCGCTCCGGACCGGACGAGCGTGGCCATTTCGGGATATTCGGCGGCCGTTACGTTGCCGAAACGTTGATGCCGCTGATCCTGGATCTGGAACAGGCCTACAAGGACGCCAAGGAAGATCCGGCGTTCCACGCCGAGATTGAAAATCTCAACACGCATTACACCGGGCGTCCCTCGCCGCTCTATTTTGCCGAGCGGCTGACAGAGCACCTGGGCGGCGCCAAGATCTACTTCAAGCGCGATGAGCTGAACCACACCGGCTCGCACAAGATCAACAACTGCCTTGGCCAGATCCTGCTGGCCAAGCGCATGGGCAAGACGCGGATTATTGCGGAGACTGGTGCGGGGCAGCATGGTGTGGCGACGGCGACCGTATGCGCCCGGTTCGGACTGCCCTGTGTCGTCTATATGGGCGCGACCGATGTCGAGCGTCAAAAACCGAATGTGTTCCGGATGAAGCTGCTTGGGGCCGAGATCGTGCCGGTCACGGCTGGGGCAGGCACGCTGAAAGACGCCATGAACGAAGCGTTGCGTGACTGGGTGACCAATGTTGACAGCACCTATTACCTGATCGGAACGGCGGCCGGCCCGCATCCCTATCCGGAAATGGTCCGCGATTTCCAGTCGGTGATCGGCACGGAACTTCGTGACCAGATGATGGAAGCCGAGGGGCGCCTGCCGGATGCGCTGGTGGCGGCGGTCGGCGGCGGCTCAAACGCGATCGGTCTGTTTCATCCCTTTCTTGACGATCCGGAAGTGAAACTCTACGGCGTCGAAGCCGGTGGTCGAGGACTTGAGGGGGAAGAACATTGTGCATCCCTGAATGCGGGCAAGCCGGGCGTTCTCCATGGAAACCGGACCTTCCTGCTTCAGGACGATGATGGCCAGATCCTTGAAGGGCATTCCGTGTCGGCCGGTCTTGATTATCCGGGCATCGGGCCGGAGCATTCGTGGCTGAAAGATATTGGCCGCGTCGAATATGTGCCGATCATGGATGACGAAGCGCTGGAAGCATTTCAGTTGCTGACCCGGGTCGAGGGGATCATTCCGGCACTGGAACCGGCGCATGCGCTTGCACATGTCATGAAACTGGCTCCGCAAATGGACAAGGACCAGATCCTTGTCATGAACCTGTGCGGCCGGGGTGACAAGGACGTCTTCACAGTCGGAAACCTGCTCGGTTTCGATCTCTGACCGGGCAGTTTTGAGGATTGGATTGCCATCCGCTATTTCGCGGATGGCTTTCCTCTTTTGGATTTGCGCGGTTTGGAATTGCCAGACTTGGTCCCGTCGAATGCGGCGTACAAGAGCTCTTGCAAATAATGGGCATCCATTTGCGCATGTTTCTGCGTCAGGGCTGCAATTCTGAAATCGGTTAAATGAATTTGGTAAATTCTTGCAGTTGGTCTTACCGCCGGTTGTGTATCGATCTGGGAACGCGCCATGGCTTCCTCCAATTAATGAAGCACTCGGCTTTATATATGGGGCCTGTTTGGCCGCGTTAGGCGGGATTTTCCGGATAAAGCCTTGCGTTTTTTGCATATGTGGACGACTTGCCCTGCGACGGGCCAACACCGGGCAATGGCTTTCCTGGGTCTTTCTCCGGAGCTTCGCATTGACATAGGGTTCTCCTCGCCCCTACATCCTGCCGGATGGAATTCCGGCAGGGCCGGGTATCCGGCAGGGATTAAACATTAAAAGGACCGGAAGTGCATGACGGAAACGCGTATCGATCGCCGCTTCAAGGCCTGTGCTGAGGCAGGGCGGCCGGCTTTGGTCACGTTCATTACGGCAGGCGATCCGGATCTGGCGACCTCGCAGGCGGTCTTGAACGCTCTTCCCGAGGCAGGCGCCGACGTCATCGAGTTGGGCATGCCGTTTTCCGATCCGATGGCTGAAGGCATTCCCATCCAGTTGGCGACCCAGCGCGCGTTGAAGGGAGGCCAGACCATGGCAAAGACCCTTCAAATGGTGCGGACTTTCCGGGAAACGGATGACGACACGCCGATCGTATTGATGGGCTACTACAATCCGATTTATGTCCGCGATCCAAAGGCGTTTGTCGTTGAGGCAAAGCAGGCCGGGGTCGATGGCCTGATCATCGTTGATGTTCCGCCGGAAGCCGATGATGAACTGTGCATCCCGGCTCTGGAAGCCGGGTTGAATTTCATTCGTCTTGCCACTCCGACGACAGATGACAAGCGCTTGCCCGCTGTGCTCGCCAACACGTCAGGCTTTGTCTATTATGTCTCGGTGACCGGCATTACCGGATCTGCGATTGCCGATACGGGCCGTGTAGCCACGGCGGTCAATCGCATCAAGGGCCATACCAAGCTTCCAGTCGCTGTGGGATTTGGCGTCAAGACGGCCGACCAGGCAGCCGAGATCGGCAAGGATTCCGACGGTGTCGTTGTCGGGTCGGTGCTTGTCAACGCAATCAAGGACAGCCTGAATGAGGCTGGCGGGGCGACGGAGCGGACCGTGACGGCGGTCACCGACCTCGTCTCGGATCTGGCCGAAGGCGTTGCCCGCGCGCGCAAGGCGTGAGACAACAGCTGCATTGGCTTTTTGTGTATTGAGTAAACGTTTCAGAAAACGGAACCGCGTCTCGTGAATTGGATCAACTCCCTCGTCCGCCCGAAAATCCGCGATCTTCTAAAGAAGCGTGAGGTGCCGGAAAACCTATGGATCAAGTGCCCGGAATCGGGCGAGATGGTGTTCCATCGTGATCTGGAGGCCAATCACTGGGTGGTTCCGAGTTCCGGCTATCACATGAAGATGCCGGCGAAGAAGCGCCTGGAACTGTTCTTTGACGAAGGCAAATACGAACGTATCGATACACCGGACGTACATGCCGACCCGCTCAAGTTTCGCGATACCAAGCGCTACAGCGACCGTTTGAAGGAAAACCGGACTAAAACCGGTGAAGAAGACGCGATTTATGTCGCCAAGGGCAATGTCAACGGCAACGCGTTCACTGCTGCCGTGCAGGATTTTGCCTTTATGGGCGGCTCACTCGGCATGGCGGCCGGAGAAGCGATCCTTGCGGGCATGATGAAGGCCGTGGACGACAAGACGCCGTTTGTGTTGTTTGTTGCATCGGGTGGTGCGCGCATGCAGGAGGGCATCCTGTCGCTCATGCAAATGCCGCGCACCACGGTTGGCGTGCAGATGCTGCGCGCAGCCGGGCTTCCCTATATTGTCGTCTTGACCAATCCGACAACGGGTGGCGTATCGGCCTCTTATGCGATGCTGGGTGATGTCCACATTGCCGAGCCGGGTGCTGAAATCGGGTTTGCCGGCCGCCGTGTGATCGAGCAGACAATCCGCGAGAAGCTCCCGGAAGGCTTTCAGAGCGCTGAATACCTTCTGGAACACGGCATGGTCGATATGGTGACCAAGCGCCACGACCTGAAAGAGACGATCTCGAACATCTGTTCCATCCTGTTGAAGCGGGACGTGCAGCTCCCCAAGTTGGACGAGGAACGGACGGACGCAGAAGCGTCTTCTGAAACGATACAAGACGGCAAGCCGGACGTTTCTACGGAGGCCGTGCCGGTAAAACAGGGCTGAAGCAACGTCTTCGCCTTGAGAATTGTCGAGAATCCGACATTTGAAGGGGCAGCCTGCAAGCTGCCCTTGCTAACGTGAGAGCCAGGGCCTATGGCGGGTCATCGGAAAGTCGAACCGCTTCGTATTGGCGAACCGGAGGGCGCTATGGATCAAGTTACCGCCATTTTGGACCGCCTGCTGGCGCTGCACCCCAAAGAGATCGATCTGTCGCTCGGCCGGATGTACCGGCTGCTGGACGCGCTTGGCGCTCCGCACAAACGCTTGCCTCCGGTCATCCACATTGCCGGAACCAATGGCAAGGGATCGGTGACTGCCACGCTGCGGTCAATCCTGGAAGCCGGTGGAAAGACCTGCCACGTCTATACCTCACCGCATCTGGTCCGTTTTCATGAACGCATCAGGCTGGGTGAAACCGGATCGTTTGTGACAGATCCGCAGCTTTTTGACGCCTTGCAACGGTGCGAGGACGCAAATGGCGGCGAGCCAATCACGTTCTTCGAGATTACGACTGCAGCCGCCCTGTTGCTTTTTGCCGAACACCCGGCCGATGTGCTTTTGCTCGAAGTGGGGCTTGGTGGACGGCTTGATGCGACCAATGTGATCGACGACCCGATCGCAACCGTGATCACACCGGTCTCGATGGATCATGAAAAGTTCCTTGGCGAAACCCTTGCCGATATAGCGCAAGAAAAGGCAGGGATCATAAAGGCCGAAAAGCCTGTTGTTATTGCAGGTCAGGACGGGTCGATCGAGGCGGTTTTCGAACGCTCTGCCGCCCGGCTCAAGGCACCGCTTTCCCGGTTCGGGCAGGAGTTTCATGCCAGTTTCGATCAGGGGAGACTTGCCTATCAGGACGAAGACGGCCTGTTCGACCTGCCGCTACCAGCCCTTCCGGGCTCGCATCAGATCGAAAATACGGCACTTGCGGTTCAAACACTGAAGGCTGCGGGTCTCTGGCCTGGTGAAGAAGCTGCGGCAAGGGGGATCAAGTCGATCAACTGGCCAGGCCGTTTGCAATCGATCAATCATGGTCCGATTTTCGAGCAATGTCCGGCCGGTGCCGAGGTCTGGCTGGATGGCGGACACAATCCGGGCGCCGGTATTTTGGTCGCGGCTTTCATGGGCGAGCAGGAAGAGCGCAATCCCAAGCCTCTTTATCTGGTTACGGGCATGCTCTCGACGAAGGACCCGGAAGGCTATTTTCGTGCCTTTGACGGCTTGGCGCGGCATGTTGGAACGGTTCCGATTTCAACCACCACGAACGCCCGTGATCCGTTTGAGCTTGCCGAACATGCGCGCGCATCCGGGCTCCAGGCCACTGCCTTCGGGTCTCTGGAGGCCGCGTTGGCTGATATCTGTCTATCTGCCGAACGTGATGAAGAGGCTCCGCGCATTCTGATTTGCGGTTCGCTCTACCTTGTTGGCGAAGTTCTGGCTCGAAATGGGATGACACCCGACTGATCAGGCCGTAAATCTCGCAGTGGCGGGGCGTTCCTTTTTAGGCAACAGCCGGGCACGTTGATGCGCGGCAAAGAGAAGGAGTGGCTGTTTGATGATGTTCCGGACTTCCATGGCGGCATTGGCCTTGACGGCCTTGCTGGTGATTGCACCAACAACAGGTGCCTCTGCATTTTCAGATGCTTATGAAACGCCTCCGGAACAGGATCCTGTAACCGTTCTGGGGGCGGAGGCGAGCGGGCCGGACTATCGCGTGCTTGCGCCGGTGCGCAGCGATGGCTTTCTGCGTATTTATGATCTTGAATCCTTTTACGGTACCGAAACGATCTCCGGAGACGGGCTGCTGAAGCTTCGGCTCAAGCAGCTTGAAATCCTGCGTGCCCTTGAAGCGCTGGAGAACAATCAGACGTTTGTGGATGGCTTGAAACAGGCGGCGATGAAGCCGGTCGAGTTTGTCGAGAGTACGGTTACCGATCCGTTGGGGACCGCGAAAAACACTGTAAGCGGTGTTGGACGCCTGTTCGGCCGGATCGGTAAAGGGGTCGGAAGCGCCGTCAGCGGTGAAGGGTCCCCTGCAGAATTTGCAAAGGCGATTACCGGTCAGGAGCGGGCGAAGCGGGAGCTTGCTGTGGATCTCGGAGTGGATCCCTATACGAAGTTCAAACCCTTGTCGGAGCAGCTTGATCAGGCGGCAAATGTTTCCATGGCGGGTGGCTGGACGGTCAAGGCCGTGATGGCGCTGATCCCCGGTGGCATGATTTCGAACATCGCCAGCAGTGCTGATGACTTGCGCAACTCGATCGTTGATAGCACGCTTGCCGAACTGGAAGAACGGACAAGGGAAACGCTGCTGAAGGTGGGTGCCACTCCGGATGTTGTGACGCGCCTGTCCCAGAACACCAACTTTACCCCGACCGAGCGGGCAATCATCGCCTATCGTCTGGATTTCATGACAGGTGTGGAGGGACGCGACATTCTTGCCGCCCGGGCGGCTGATGCGCAGACCCGTGACGAAGCCTATTTCCAGCTGCGCCGTATTGTGTTGCTTGAAAGTTATCACAACAAGACCGCATCGCTGGGGCGGGTCCGGCTGGTGGGCGGATATCCGGTGGGGATACGGAAAGACGGAATTGCAGCGATCATCATGCCGCTCGATATGGTTTCATGGACACAAACCAGTGCACAGGCTTTCAACAGTCTGAACACAGGCTTCCAACAACTTCCGTTCCCACCCAGTGGAGTGGACTTTGTTGTGACTGGCGACCTGACGCCACTGACTGCCGAGCGGTTGGCATCGTTCGGCTGGGATCTGACATCCAACTGGCCAATGCCGGAAGGACCCGTAAAATAATCAGGTGTCCGCGACCTCGAGGACCGGCTGGGTGAGGCCATTCTCCCAGCCCAGGATGGCACGCTTGCGCGTCAATCCCCAGTGATATCCACAAAGTGTTCCTGTTTTTCCAAGTACCCTGTGACACGGAACCACGAAGGAAATCGGGTTGCGCCCGACAGCTGTTCCAACAGCACGGGATGCGCCGGGATTGCCAAGATGCGCGGCTATGTCCGAATAGGTGGTTGCCTGTCCCATCGGTATGCGCAGCAAGGCCTGCCAGACCCGTATTTCAAAATCGGTCCCGATCAAAACGATGTTGAGCGGTGTTTCCGGTTGCCATTGGGATGGATCAAAAATGCGTTGCGCATAGCAAACTGTTTTTTCGCGAGATTCTAAAAACTCCGCTGCAGGCCATCGGTTGCACATGTCCTCAAGTGCCGATTGTTCTTCACCGGGATCGGCAAACCCGAGGCCCGCCAGCCCGTGATCTGTGACCATGATCAGGACCTTGCCGAACGGGCTTGGATGAAACCCGTGGGAAATGGTTAGCCCCGCTCCGCGGTTGCGGTAGTTTCCCGGCGTCATGGCCTCATGGGTGACGAACAGGTCATGCAACCGGCCGGGGCCTGACAGTCCTACTTCGTAGGTTGTTTCCAGAACGCTGGTGCGGTCTCTCAGCAGTGCCTTGGCATAGTCCAGAGTGATCGCCTGAAGAAACTGCTTGGGCGTCAAACCGGCCCAACGTGAGAATACGCGTTGTAACTGGATTGGCTGAAGACCGGCTTCTGCTGCCATCTGATCGAGGCTGGGCTGGTCACGCCAATCCCGTGTAATCCGCTCCAGGGTTTGGCGAACGACTGCGTAGTCCTTTTCCGCCGTCTCTCCAGTCGCGACAGTGACGGGTTTCGGATCGAGGCTTGCCAGATCAAGGGGCTTGGTCATCGTTCACATGCCTTGTGTTTTCGCATTGCCAGAGTGTAGGCGCCCCTTTCGCTTTCCTCCACCCGATTTGCGAGCACGTCAGGTTCAGTTGGGAGACTCGGGGACAGCAGGGCCCTTCCGGGTCGTCAAAAGCAGATTGGTTTCGGACCCGGATATCCCTTCAATCAGCCGGATGCGGTTGAGGACATCATCAAAGGCCTCAAGATCGCCGGTGGCGACTTCCAGAACCAGATCCCAGCGCCCGTTTGTCGTATGAATGGCGCGGATTTCCGTCATTGCGGACAATTTGCGGGTGACCGGTTCGGTGTTGCGGCCGGCGATCTCGATCAGGGTGATAGCACGGATCGGCAGGTCGCGCCAATCGTCCCGCAGGACTGCCGTAAATCCAAGGATCTCGCCGTCACCGAGCAATCGCTCCATCCGAGAGCGGATGGTTGCGCGAGAAACACCAAGGTCCTTTGCAAGGTCCGAAACCGATCTTCTTCCATCCGTTCGAAGAGCGCTGACAAGCTGTAAGTCGAGATCGTCCATGATTATCATTCCGGTAAAAAGATGATGCCGAAATGATCAATATGACATCAAAATTGTTCACTCAAGACAATTTACTCCGCCATCCGCTTAACCGACAATCAAGTTAGCAAAGGCGTTTGATGGGGCAAAGGTTGACACAGCACGACGTGGTACTTGTTGGAGCGCCGATCGAGGAAGGCGCAGGGCGCCGGGGCTGCGTCATGGGGCCTGATGCCTATCGGACTGCAGGACTTGCTGAAAATCTGCAGGCGCTCGGACATCGGGTAACCGACCTTGGAAACTTGCAAGCCGAAGACGCAAGTGCTGCGCGGCCGCCCAATGATGCCGTCAGAAATTTTCATACGGTAGCGGGCTGGACGCGAACCCTCTTCAAGACTGCGGAGCGACTTGGCCAAGAGCCGGTTTTTCCCGTCTATATGGGAGGGGATCACGCCCTTGCTCTGGGGACAGTAACAGGTCAAGCGGCTGCCGCTCACGCACTTGGCCGCCCGCTTTTTGTTCTGTGGCTTGATGCCCATTCGGATTTTAATACGTTCGACACGACAGAGACAGGCAATCTTCACGGGACGCCGCTTGCCTTTGCCTGCGGATTGAATGGCTTCGACACCCTCCTTGGCGGCCCGCTGGTTCACAAACTTGCTCCCGACCATGTCGAGATCCTCGGCGTCCGGTCGATCGATCCAAAGGAACGTGAACTTTTGGTCAAGCACGGCATTGGCGTTCGCGACATGCGAATGGTTGATGAACATGGCGTGCCTGCCCTGCTCCGTCCGTTCCTGGATCGCGTCCGGCAAGCCAACGGCTTGCTGCATGTCAGTCTGGACGTGGACTTTCTGGACCCGGGCATTGCGCCTGCGGTCGGAACGACAGTCCCGGGGGGAGCAACCTTTCGGGAAGGCCATCTGGTCATGGAAATGCTGCATGACAGCGGACTTGTCTCATCCCTTGACCTTGTTGAACTGAACCCATTTCTGGACGATCGCGGAAAGACGGCACGCCTGATGGTGGACCTGACGGCCAGCTTGTTTGGCCGCCGCGTCTTCGACCGCCCAACCCGGAGCTTCTGACATGAGCAATATCAAATATAATCCGGCCCCATCGGACCTCGCTTATGTGCCCTTTGTCAGCGTCGACAACATGATGAAGACCGTTCACGCCATCGGCGTGGAGGAATTCATGATGGGCATCGCGGCATACATTGAAGAAGACTTCCTGCGGTGGGAGAGTTTCGACAAGAAACCGCGCATTCCAGCCCATGCACCGCAGGGTGTGATCGAGCTGATGCCCACCAGTGATGGCAAGACCTTCGGGTTCAAATATGTGAACGGGCATCCCGAGAACACCAAGGACGGACGTCAGACCGTCACCGGGTTTGGCGTATTGTCCGATCTGGCAACCGGCTATCCGGTGCTGTTTACCGAAATGACGATCCTGACGGCGCTCCGGACCGCCGCCAATTCCGCGCTGGCTGCCAAATATCTTGCGCCGAAGGGTTCAAAGACAATGGCAATCATCGGGAACGGCGCCCAGTCCGATTTCCAGTGCCTTGCGTTCAAGGCAATGCTCGGGGTCGATCACATCCGTGCCTATGATATTGATCCGGATGCCAGCATTCGGCTTGCGCGAAATCTTGCGGGAACCGGGATCGACGTGACGATCTGCAAGACTGCGGAAGATGCGATCGAGGGCGCGCAGATCATCACCACGGTCACCGCCGACAAGAAATATGCGACGATCCTGACCGACAACATGGTTGGTCCCGGAGTGCACATCAATGCGGTGGGCGGCGACTGTCCGGGCAAGACCGAGCTGCACAAGGATATTCTCCTTCGCTCCGACATCTTCGTCGAATTCCCGGACCAGACCCATATCGAGGGGGAGTTCCAGCAGCTCGACCGCGATCATCCGGTCACCGAGCTTTGGGAAGTCTATTCCGGCAAGGCTCCGGGCCGGACGTCGGAAAACCAGATCACCCTGTTCGACAGCGTTGGCTTTGCGATTGAGGACTTTGCTGCGCTCCGGTATGTCCGTGATATTCTTCCCAAGACCGGATTTTTTGAAAAGCTGGACCTTCTGGCCGACCCAGATGATCCGCGCGATTTGTTCGGGATGGTTCTCAGGTCGGCCTCAAAAGACAACGGGGCTGCAGCCTAAAGAGCGCTTTCGATCTCCGAGACAATCCCGACAGCGGTTGCCCGGGGATCCTTTGCCTGATTGAGCGGGCGGCCGACGACCAGATAGTCGCTGCCCGCCTTGATCGCATCGGCCGGGGTCATGACCCGCTTCTGGTCCCCGGCGGCATGACCGGCAGGACGGATTCCCGGCGTGACCATCACCAGTTCGTCGCCAAGGACCGGCCGCATTCTCTGTGCCTCGGTTGCCGCACAGACGATACCGCCCAGCCCCGCCGCCTTGGCATCCCTCGCCCGCATTTCGACGGTATCGGCAAGTGGCCCCTTGTAACCGGCTGCAAGAAGATCCTGTTCGTCCATTGATGTCAGGACGGTTACGCCCAGAATGCAGAGCTTGTCCGGGCGGTCTTCGAGGGCTTTGAGAGCCGCCCGCATGGTCTTCGGATAGGCATGCACGGTCATGAAGGTCACCCCCATCTGGGCAACGTTCCTGACCGCGCGGGTGATGGTGTTGTCGATGTCGTGCAGTTTGACGTCCAGAAAGATCTTGTGTCCGTCGGCTGCCAGGTCGCGCGCCAGCTCCAGACCACCTGCAAACTGCAGCTCCATGCCGATCTTGTAAACGCCGACAGTGCCTTGCGTCTGTTTCACGAGATCTTCTGCTTCGCGTACGGTTGGGACATCCAGTCCCATCACCAGCCGGTCAATTGCAGATTGCGGACGGAAAGGACTGGTTGGCATGGCGGGTGGTCTCCAGACTGTGCAAAATCGGATCTCCTTACCACCACAGGTCGCCGTGAGCCAGAGCTTGGCTTGTGTCAAACCCTATTTCAATAACCATGACTGCCTGTTACAACAGCGCCGCTTCGCCGGGACAGGCCCGGTTGTCAAAGGGGATTAGGCATGCGCACAGGCTCCGTCGCGCGGAACACCAAGGAGACCCGGATTTCGGTCGAGATCAATCTCGATGGAACCGGCACTTACGACGTCAAAACCGGCGTCGGGTTTTTCGATCACATGCTGGAGCAGCTTGCACGACATTCTCTCATGGACATCAAGGTCCGTGCGGATGGCGATACCCATATCGACTTTCACCATACCGTTGAAGACACCGGCATTGCGCTTGGGCAGGCACTGCGCGACGCGCTCGGCGACATGGCTGGAATCACCCGTTATGCGGATACGCATCTGGCAATGGACGAGGCGCTGACCCGTTGCGCGCTGGACGTTTCGGGGCGCCCCTTTCTGGTGTGGGATGTGACCTTTGACCGTGACAAGGTCGGCGACTTCGACACCGAACTGTTTGAAGAGTTTTTCCGGGCTTTCACCATGAACGCAGGAATAACGCTTCATATTGCCAACCTGTATGGGTCAAACTGCCATCATATTGCGGAGACCTGTTTCAAGGCGGTGGCTAGAACGTTGCGCAAGGCAATCGAGCTGGATCCGCGGCAGGCGGGCCGGGTGCCGACCACCAAGGGTCAGCTCGGCGGGTGAGGATGAGACGATGACGACCTATTTCGTGATGGCGCCACCCGATGTGCGGACTCCGGTTGCGAGCGCGCATCAGGCCGACCGTCTCGTGTTTGTGCCGGACCGGTTTTCGGCGCTTGCCTTCGTGTTCTCTCTGATCTGGATCGTTTTGAACCGGATGTGGCTGGTTTTGCTGGCCTACTTGGTGATCACACTTGTTTTGGAGATTGCCGCATCCGGTATTGGCGGACTTGCACCTTCTATTGCTGCTGCGGCCGTCGCTCTGGCCTTTGGGTTCGAAGCGCATTCACTTAAACGGTGGTCTCTCGAACGCAAGGGGTGGAAGACCCTTGCCATGGTGTGCGGTGATGACCGGGAGGAAGCCGAACTCCGTTTTTTCAGGAACTTGGCCGACAGATCGTCCCAACCGGCCGCATCAACGACCGATACCGCTGATTTCAAACCGAACCAGACCACCCGCCCTGCAGGCATCGTGCCGCGTGTGGGGACCGAGCAAGTGGTCGGATTGACGCTTCGTCCGGAGCCGCGCAGATGACAATTGCAATTATCGATTACGGCTCGGGCAACCTGCGCTCGGCCGCCAAGGCGTTTGAACGCGCGGCCCGCGATCACGCCCACACGCCTGATGTAATCGTCACATCCGATCCGGACCGGGTTCGCAAGGCAGATCGGATCGTGCTTCCGGGCGTCGGGGCCTTTGCCGACTGCAAGCGCGGCTTATGGGCCGTTGACGGCATGCCCGACGCATTGGCCGAAGCGGTCAAAGGCGCCGGAAAGCCGTTCATGGGCATTTGCGTCGGCATGCAGCTGATGGCCAGCCGCGGGCTGGAGTTCGAGGCCATTGAGGGGCTGGGCTGGATCGACGGGGATGTCACCGCCATGCGGCCTTCAGATCCGATGCTCAAGATCCCACATATGGGCTGGAACACGATTGCGGTGAGTGACCCGGACCACTTTGTGCTGAAGGGGCTCGAGACCGGCCCGAACGGTCTTCACGCCTATTTTGTGCATTCCTATCACTTTGCTTGTGCTCGCGGGCAGGATCGTCTTGCCTCCTTCGATTATGCGGGCAGCTTTACCGCGATGGTGGCCAGGGACAACATGATCGGAACCCAGTTTCACCCGGAGAAGAGCCAGCGTCTCGGCCTTGGCCTGATTGCGAATTTCCTCGACTGGACGCCATAGGAGCGGGCGATGAAAAAGGGCTACTGGATCGCGCATGTCGATGTGACTGATCCTGAAAACTATCCTAAATATCTGGCCGCCGGTGCTGCGGCATACGAGAAGTACGACGCAAATTTTCTGGTGCGCGGTGGCGAATGTACCGGGCCGGAGGGGCCTATTCGTTCGCGCCATGTCGTGGTCGAGTTCGAAAGCTATCAAAAAGCGCTCGATTGCTATCACTCTCCGGAGTATCAGGCTGCGGCCAAGTTGCGTCAGAAATACGCCAAGTCCGACGTGATCATCGTCGAGGGAACCTAACAGAATGATCCTTTTTCCTGCCATCGACCTCAAGGATGGTCAGTGTGTTCGCCTGAAGCTCGGCGACATGAATGAAGCAACCGTCTTCAATGATGACCCTGGCGCTCAGGCGAGGGCTTTTGAGGATCAGGGCTTCGAGTGGCTTCACGTGGTGGATCTGAACGGCGCTTTTGCCGGTGAGAGTGTCAATGGTTCAGCCGTTGATGCAATTCTGCGAGCGACCTCAAATCCGGTCCAGCTTGGCGGCGGTATCCGGACGCTTGAGCATATCGAGACTTGGCTGTCCAAGGGCATTGCCCGGGTAATCCTCGGAACGGTCGCGGTTCGCGATCCGGATCTTGTGCGCGAAGCCTGCCGGGCGTTCCCGGGCAAGGTCGCTGTCGGAATTGACGCCAAAGGCGGCAAGGTCGCCGTGGAAGGCTGGGCAGAAACCTCGGAGTTGACCGCAGTCGATTTGGCAAAACGCTTCGAGGATGCCGGTGTTTCGGCCATTATCTACACTGATATTGATCGGGATGGTGTCCTGAAGGGCCTCAATGTCCCCTCTACGCTCGAACTGGCGCATGCTGTTTCGATCCCTGTGATCGCATCCGGCGGTTTGGCCTCGATCGAGGACATCCGCCGCCTGCTTGAGCCAGATTGCCGGATTCTGGAGGGTGCCATTTCGGGCCGGGCACTTTATGATGGCCGCCTCGATCCGAAAGAAGCGATGCAGTTGATCCTGGCATCCAGAAAGGTCACGTCATGACCCTGAAAGCCCGTATCATCCCTTGCCTGGATGTGAAGGATGGCCGTGTCGTCAAGGGCGTCAACTTTGTTGATCTGGTGGATGCCGGTGATCCGGTGGAAGCCGCCAAGGCTTATGATGTGGCCGGTGCCGACGAGTTGTGCTTTCTCGACATTACCGCCAGCCATGAAGGCCGGGACACGATTTTCGATGTCGTGCGCCGGACCGCCGAGGCATGTTTCATGCCTGTGACGGTTGGCGGTGGTGTCCGCTCCGTCGAGGACATTCGGAAGCTCCTGATTGCGGGTGCGGACAAGGTGTCGATCAACACGGCGGCGGTGAAGAACCCGGACTTCGTGCGCGAGGCTGCCGAGAAATTCGGAGCCCAGTGCATTGTGGTGTCCATTGATGCCAAGCAGGTAAATGCGCCGGGAGAACCGGACAGGTTCGAAATCTTCACCCATGGCGGTCGCGAGGCCACAGGGATTGACGCGGTCGACTTCGCCAGAAAGGTCGTGGATCTGGGCGCGGGCGAATTGCTGGTCACATCCATGGACCGGGACGGTACGAAATCCGGATACAACATCGCCCTGACCCGTGCGATTGCCGACGCGGTTCCCGTTCCGGTGATTGCGTCCGGTGGTGTCGGGACGCTGGAGCATCTGGTGGAAGGTGTTCGCGATGGCCATGCGACTGCTGTGCTCGCTGCATCGATCTTTCATTTTGGTGAATACACCATTCATGAAGCAAAATCCTTTATGAATGAGGCCGGTGTTCCCATGCGAATGGACGCCTGATCTGTGAATTTACGTATTCCCATGGGGAAGCACTAGACCAATGACCGATTTTACTTTGGCAGATCTGGACGCCATTATCGCTGCGCGTTCGGCGGGGGACGCCGAACAATCCTATACCCGCAAATTGTTGGGAAAAGGCATTGAGAAATGCGCGCAAAAGCTTGGTGAAGAAGCCGTTGAAGCCGCGATTGCAGCGGTCAAACGGGATCGGCAGGAGCTGACATCGGAAGCCGCCGATGTGCTCTATCATTTGCTGGTTGTCCTGAAGGCTGGAAATGTGCCGCTTCAGGATGTCATGACGGTACTCGAGCAACGAACCGGGCAATCCGGGCTTGAGGAGAAGGCCTCACGGCCTGCAGACTAGGCTCTGCCTGCAGGGTCTCACAGCGGGGTTTGCGCTGGATATGGATCAGAAAGTGCCAATCAGCCGGGACATGGATCTGTCTCCCTACCGGGTATTTACCGAAAGGGAGTGGGCCCATCTGCGTGCAGACACGCCCATGACCCTGACCGGATCGGAAGTCGCTCAGCTTCAGGGCCTGAACGACCCCATGTCGATCGAGCAGGTCGAAAAAATCTACCTGCCGCTCTCTAGGCTGCTCGCCTATTACGCCGAAGCGACCTTGGGCCTTTATCAGGCGACACAGACCTTCTTGGGCATCAATGACAGCAAGACGCCGTTCATTATCGGTGTTGCGGGATCTGTGTCGGTTGGTAAGTCCACCACCGCGCGTGTCTTGCGGGCACTTCTGGCGCGCTGGCCGGCAAGCCCGAAGGTTGATCTGGTCACGACCGATGGCTTCTTGTACCCGAACGCGGTTCTGGAAGCCGAGGGCCTGATGCAGAAAAAGGGTTTTCCGGAGAGTTTCGACCGCCCACGCCTGCTCAAGTTCCTGTCGGACATCAAGGCCGGTAAACGCCATGTGCGCGCACCGGTCTACTCGCACTTCTACTATGATGTGATGCCGGGTCATACAGTCGCCATCGACAGGCCGGACATTTTGATTGTCGAAGGCTTGAATGTCCTGCAAACCCGCGAGTTACCGAAGGACGGCAATGCGGTGCCTTTCGTCTCGGATTTCTTCGATTTCTCGGTCTACATTGATGCCACTGAGGAACTGTTGCTCAGTTGGTATGTGGAGCGGTTTTTGCGCCTGCGCGAGACCGCATTCCGGGATCCGAGCTCCTATTTCCATAAGTATTCCCGGATTTCGGACACGGAGGCGGTCGAAACCGCACACCGGATCTGGAGTGAAATCAACCTCGTCAACCTTCGGGAGAACATTATCCCGACCCGACCGCGTGCCGATCTGATCCTGACGAAGGACGAAAGCCATCGCATTGCCAAGGTAGCACTCCGGAAAATCTGAATACGTCCAGCGGCGTTGCGAGGCTTGTTTGCTTTCTGGATGTGCCTGAATGCGGTTGATCAGCCGGAATACAAAAATAGCCCCGAACAATGCCAGTTCGGGGCTATTTTTCATTCGGGCAACCAAAATCAGCGTTTGGCGCAGAAAACGTCCCTTTGTCCTGGACGGGACCAGGTTGCGTTCTGCAGGTGCCCCTTCAGCATATAGCCCTGCCCAGCGTAGTTGAAGCTGCCTTCGCCACCCTGCCGGGTGAGCGTAAAAACGCCATACCCCATCTCCGCAACGGTCGCAGTGCGCCCGTCCGGTGAAAACCGGACATTGAGATCTACACCCGCCGTGCAAAGGTAGTCGGCAACTCTACCCGCTGCACCCGGTCTCGCAAGACTGGCAGGCTGATTTAAAGAACCGCCAATATTGGCCGGTGGTATCGGGCCGGGGGCGATTGGCCGCCCGGGCTGAGTTCCATAGGGGGCGTGTGGCGGAAAATTGCCTTGGGGCTGCACCGGACCGCTGACAGAAGCCGGGCCGGTCAGATAGACTTCGCGATAGGGCGTTCTCGAAACGTAGATGCCCCGGCACTGGCCATTCGCGCCGCGCACCAGCCATGCATGGCCGTTAAAGGTCTGCTGCTCCAGAATTTGACCGGGCATCAGGCGCGCATAGTGCCGCTCATTGCCGTTATAGTCGATCCAGTAGACACTTACGGGGGTCTGTCCGGTGTTCCGGAAGACAATCTGGCCGGGCGCATTGGCTCCCTGCGGGGAGCGAACACGGCCCAATTCGTTGCAGCTCAGATCCGCTCCGGGTTCGGTGTCCGGATACCCGCCAATCGGGTTGTCCGAAATGATCTGTTGGGCTTGCGAGCAGACAGTCATGAATCGTTTCACTGGCGACGCACTGCCTTTCAGGGAGACCTGATAGGGAGGCAGTCCCTGGACCTCGACTGTGATTTCCCTTTGCCGGACCAACTCCTGCCAGAGCGGATCGCTCATCGGCAATGTGATTTGCGGATAGGATTGGCCGGTCTGGTTGTTCATGGGCGATCCGACCGCGTCATAGGTTCGGCTGAAGTCCGCGGCCGAGATTCTGACCGGATGGGACACCCCGTCGCGCACATTCCGGTTGGTTTGGCTGAAGACAACGGTCGCGTCACCCGATTGGGTCCGGCAATATGCCCTGAAGTCCGTATCGTTGGTTCCCGGCACGCCATGAATGAGCTGGGACAGATCGCCTGGTCCGGTTCCGGTCTCGGCGTGCCAGGTCCGGTCACCAGACGGAGAGATGGTTACTTCGCCGGCGGCTGCCGCAGACCCGGCAGATTGCCGGGCAAGGCTTTCCTGGACGATGGAAGGCAGATCGGACGGTGCCGCGATCGGGTCCCGGGCCGGTTCCAGCGGTTTCAGCAAAGTGTCGCTCCCGGATGTTTGGTTGGCGTCGCTTTGCCGCTGTTGGCCGGTCGTGTTTTCGGAAGGCTGTGGTGATGAAGACTGTTGTTGTGGCTGCGAAGGTTGCGCGGTGATGACCGGCGCGCTTTCTGGTGCAGGCTCGCGCGACGGGGCAACAGGCCCTGTTGTTCCGCCGACAACTCGCGATGCCGAAACGGACGCGCCACCGCTCTTCACATCGACAACAACGGTGTCCCCGGTACAGATATCGGCATCACGATGGAGCACGCGGCTGTTTTCCAAAGTGATTTCCAGCGTAACCGTACAGTCTGGCAGACCCGGGGCGCTTCCGATCGTGTCGATGACGACCCCCTCGTCGTCCCGGCTGATGATTGGCTTGTATTTCTTGTCAATGAGAACCGACCGGATGCCGGGCTTTGCCGGTTCCAGATTGATCCTCAGGTTTTCAGGTGCCGTCTGCGCTGCTGCGGTCATCAAGGGTGCCGCAAAAAACAATGCTGTTGCGGCCAAAATCGAAGCGGTTTTCGTGTGACGGGTGCGTCCGGAATTCCGGATGCCGTCGGGCAAACGCCGCATGGGCTGTCTCCAGGTGACATTGTTCGGTCTGGCCAGTGCCTGCCGATACTTAGTCAAAATGGCAAGCTGAGGGCAAGGTGTGTGCAACCGATCTGTCATGGTTGCACATTCCTTTCATGCGCTCAAACAGCGGAGTGCTTCCTAGCGGGGCGCGCGTTTGGCGAGTATCCGTTGCAAGGTTCTGCGATGCATGTTGAGGCGCCGGGCCGTTTCGGAGACGTTCCGGTCGCAGAGTTCATAAACGCGCTGAATATGTTCCCAGCGGACGCGGTCCGCCGACATCGGGTTTTCCGGCGGGTCGGCCCTGTCTTCCGGCTTGCGTTCCAAAGCCGCGATGATGTCATCGGGGTCGGCCGGTTTCGACAGGTAATCAATGGCCCCGAGCTTTACGGCAGTAACAGCCGTCGCAATGTTGCCGTAGCCGGTCAGGATAATTGCCCGTGCATCCGGACGCCGCTGATGCAACGCTTCGATGACGTCCAGGCCGTTTCCGTCTTCAAGGCGCATGTCGACAATTGCATAGGTTGGCGCCTTGGCGGAGATCTTGGCGACAGCCTCCCGCAAACCGTCAGCTGTTTCGGTGATGTACCCTCGCTTTTCCATGGCGCGGGCGAGGCGCTGTTGAAACGGCTTGTCGTCGTCAACAATCAGAAGACTCTTTTCTTCAGATGGAACGGGCTCTGCCGGGGCACCACTCATTTTGAACATCCTATTCCTGCCGCATCTGCACGGGTCAGGTTGATACACTTCAACCCAGCGTGCAGGTCAAGCTTGTCTATTCCCTACATCTTATGGTGCGCAAATGGCTTGGCGTCCATAGAACCGGTGGATTCAATTGCGGATCTAGGCCACGTCACCCGAATGAGGGCGCCATGTGTCGGCGGCGGACGGTTTTCCAGATAGAGTTTGGCGCCTGTGCGCTCCAGAAGCGTTTTGGCTATGAAAAAGCCGAGCCCGAGCCCACTGTCTTCATCGCGGCTGTTGGATTTGCGCCCCCGGGCCGAAACATACGGATCGCCAAGTCTCGCAAGCACCTCGGGCGCGAACCCGTTACCGTCATCCCGGATTGTAATGGCTACGGTTTCATCATCCCAGCTGGCCGATACATCAACCGTTTCGGATGCGAAATCAACAGCGTTCTCCAGGATGTTCCCAAGCCCGTAACGGATCGCCGCATTGCGCGATCCGACTGGCTCCATTCCCTGTCCCGACGCGGAAATGTTCAAGCTGATCCCGAAACCGCGATGGGGGGCAACAACGTCTTCCAGAAGCTGGGATACCGGCATGCGCTGGTATGTTGTGTCCTCGTCGCTCGAAAGAGACGTCAGTTGTCTCAGGATGTTGCGGCATCGTTCAGCTTGCGAGCGGATCAAGGCGACATCCTCGCCCCGGAGGTCGCCTTTCTCGAACTCGTCTGACAGTTCCTTGGCAACCAGATAGATGGTCGCAAGTGGGGTGCCGAGTTCGTGCGCTGCAGCCGTCGCCAGTCCATCCAGCGCATTCAGGTGCTGTTCCCGTGCAAGCACCAATTCGGTTGCAGCCAGTGCATCTGCGAGCTGCCGGGCTTCCTCGGCGACCCGGAACGCGTAAGTGGCCATAAAGCCGAGGGTCGTCACAAGGGCAATCCAGAAACCCACGGAATAGATCAGCGGCAGTGAGAAAACTTCGCCATTTGGCCACGGCAGTGGCAGATGCAGTATTGCAAGCAGACTGGCACAAAGTGTTGCCAGAACGCCCAGAATGATCGTTTGCATCGCCGAAAGCGCGGTAGCGGAAACCATCACCGGAGCGATCAGGAGCACAGAGAATGGATTGCCGAGCCCTCCTGTGAGAAACAAAAGTCCACTCATCTGCAGGATATCGTATGCCAGTTGAAGTGTGGCCGCGCTTTCCGAAAGGCGCGTGGAAGAAGGCCATCGGATCTTGAGAAAGACGTTGAGCCAGGCCGAGAGCGCAACCAGCGAAAACGCGAGGCCGGCCGGAAGCGCGTAACCAAATCCGATATAGACGACCAGGAGAGCGGCCGTCTGACCGCCGACGGCAAGCCAGCGCAGCCGGACAAGTGTGTCCAGCTTCAGGCGCCTATGGGGAAATCGTATGTGAGCGGCAAGTTGATCAGGCATAGGGCCTTTGTGGAGCGCTTTCCGAGCCTTGGCAAGCATTGTGCCTTGTGCGCCGCTTATCGAAATGGTAGCCACTCCGCCGGAAAGCTGTGCGGTAGCCGCGGACCGCCTGCTCGATCCGGGATCATGAGAGTGGTCTTGAGATATCCTGTCAGAACCGCGAAACGGAATGAGACAAGATGACCGATACGAATGACAGCGGCGCTACGCCGCAGGCGGAAGCAGGTGCTGCTCCGGGCATGCACATCCTTGGCCAGTACATCAAGGACCTGTCATTTGAAAATCCGAACGCACCGCGTTCCCTGCAGCAGGGGGAACAGCCGAAGCTCGACATCAACGTGAATGTCGGCGCACAGCAAATGGGTGAAGATCAGTTCGAGGTTTCCTTGACCCTGACCGCAAAGGCAGAGCGTCCGGACATGGTCATGTTCAATGTGGAACTGGTCTATGCCGGTCTGTTCAAGGTCACGGGCGTTCCGAAGGAGCACATGCACCCGTTCGTCATGATCGAATGCCCGCGCATGATCTTCCCGTTTGCGCGCAACATTTTGGCGGAAGCATCGCGCAACGGTGGCTTCCCGCCGCTGCTTCTCGATCCGATCGACTTCGCCAATCTCTACCGGCAGAACATGCAACGGCAGGCGGAAGCTCAAAAGGCAGCTGAAATGCCGAACTGATCGGCTCATGCTGACGATTTTCAAGCCGCAGCACGCGAGTGCTGCGGCTATTTTTTTGGGTATCAGGACGCTTCGAGCATTTCGCTCCAGGTTTTGCGATCACTGCCGTTGAGCGGATTGTTTTCAGAATGCCGGTAGCGAATGGTTTCCATCCGGAAGGCCTTGGCATCAAACAGCATCAGCCGGCCGACAAGACTGTCGCCTGTCCCGGTAAGTTCCTTGATTACTTCCATCGCCTGCATTGTTCCCAGAATGCCAGTCAGTGCCCCCAGAACGCCTGCCTCGGTGCAGGTCGGCACGAGGCCGGCTTTGGGTTTTTCGGGAAAAATGCACCGGTATGTCGGATTGGGCTGGCCATCAGCCCCTGTCTCGAACGGCTTAAGTGTGGTGATCGTGCCGTCGAACTGGCCGACGGCAGCCGTGACCAGGGTCTTCCCGGCGTAGTAGCAGGCATCCGAGGTCAGAT
Source organism: Roseibium sp. RKSG952 (assembly GCF_009711355.1). Taxonomy (NCBI): domain Bacteria; kingdom Pseudomonadati; phylum Pseudomonadota; class Alphaproteobacteria; order Hyphomicrobiales; family Stappiaceae; genus Roseibium; species Roseibium sp. RKSG952. The sequence continues at coordinate 89,155 of NZ_SMMF01000952.1, forward strand.
AGCGCGTGTCGAAGTTGTCGGAGCCGTCAACCACCAGATCGTAACTGGAAACCAGTGCCATGACATTGTGCCCGGCAAGCCGCTGTGGATGAGGCTCAACGGCCACGTTGGGGTTCAGGCGGGCGATTGATTCGGCGGCACTTGCGACTTTGGGCTCTCCAAGATGATCAGTGTCATGGATGACCTGCCTTTGAAGGTTCGACAGGGACACGGTATCGTCGTCGACGATACCGAGTGTGCCGACACCGGCCGCAGCCAGATACTGAAGCACCGGCGCGCCTAGCCCGCCCGCACCGATCACCAGCACCCGGGCATTCTTGAGTTTTTGCTGGCCCGGCCCGCCGATGTCCTTCATGACAATGTGGCGGGCATAACGTTCTAGTTCGGCAGGAGAAAGCATGGTTCTTGAGATACCTCTGGGATTTTCGGCCTGTTTAGCGGATTGGTGATGCCGGTCTACCCCAATATCCGGCTGACCAGGCGCGCCGTGTAGTCGACCATCGGAATGACCCTTGCGTAATTGAGGCGCGTTGGCCCGATGACCCCGAGAACGCCGACTATCCGTTGGCTGCTGTCACGGTAAGGCGAGACCACGAGTGAGGATCCGGAAAGGGAAAACAGATTGTTTTCCGAGCCGATGAAGATCCGGACACCGTCTCCCTTCTCCGCAAGGCCTAAAAGCTGAATGAGTTCGCGCTTGCTTTCCAGATCGTCAAACAGCAGGCGGATGCGTTCGAGGTCCTCTACAGCTTCAAGATCGGTCAGCAGATTTGAACGTCCCCTGACGATCAGGGTGCCGGGATCGGTCTGGGTATCGCCGGCCCACAGTGCAAGCCCGGCATCCACAACCCTTTTGCTGAGTTCATCCAGTTCGGCCTGATCGGCATCGCGGACTTTTTCAAGTTGGCTGCGGACGTCGGCAATGGTCCGGCCCTGCAGATTGGAATTGAGATAGTTGGAGGCTTCCACAAGGGCCGAGGATGGCAGGTCCGAAGGCAGATCGATGATGCGGTTTTCCACCGTTCCATCCTCACTGACCAGAACCACAAGAGCCTTGAGTGGTTCGATGCGGACGAACTCGATGTGTTTGAGGCGCATGTCCGACTTGTGGGTCAGGACCACCCCTGCCCCCATGGAAAGCCCGGATAACATCTGGCTGGCTTCAGTCAGGACCTGTTCGGTCGAATTTGCCTTTTGGGAGGCTTTGACCTGGACATCAATATGGCTTCGTTCTTCCTGGGACAGATCGCCAACCTCCAGAAGAGCGTCGACGAAGAACCTCAGTCCGATTTCCGTAGGCAGGCGTCCGGCGCTGGTATGGGGCGCATGCAACAGACCCATATGTTCCAGATCGGCCATGACATTGCGGACCGAAGCCGGAGACAGGGAAATTCCAAGACTGCGGGAGACATTTCGTGATCCCACAGGTTCACCGGTTTCAAGATAGGTCTCGACGATCGAGCGAAAAATCTCCCGAGACCGTTTGTCGAGGTCGCTCAAGCTCAACCTTGCACTCCATTCCTGCCAGTCGGTCAACCATATGGGGAGCCGACGATCATTTTGATGGTTTCAGCTCATGATATAGGCGCAAAACCGGTCAAAGAAGCAAGCGGCCCTTTACGGGCTTCCGTCTCCGGCGCTAAAAGGCGCGGCAGAAGCTGAGGCATGTCGCCAACCGCATATCACGACGAGGGGAACCTTGATGCGCCCGTCCAAACGCGCCGCCGACGAATTGCGCGCTGTCACTCTAGAGCGGAATGTGTCCAAGCATGCCGAAGGCTCGTGCCTCGTCAAGTTTGGCGACACCCACGTTTTATGCACGGCAAGTCTCGAAGAGCGCGTCCCGCCCTGGCTTCGTGGTCAGCAGCGCGGCTGGGTAACGGCCGAATACGGCATGTTGCCGCGTGCAACCGGCGACCGGATGCGGCGTGAAGCAAGCGCGGGCAAGCAATCCGGCCGGACCCAGGAAATCCAGCGGCTGATCGGCCGGTCTCTGCGCGCTATCGTCGACCTGGAAGCTCTGGGCGAAGTCCAGATCTCGGTTGATTGTGACGTGATACAGGCCGATGGCGGCACACGAACCGCCGCGATCACCGGTGCGTGGGTTGCGCTGAACGACTGCATCGAATGGATGAAAGCCCGGGACATGGTCAAGGATGGCGTCCTGAAGGACCACATCGCGGCGATCTCTTGTGGTATCCATGACGGAACCCCGGTGCTGGATCTCGACTATGCCGAAGACAGCACGGCGGAAACCGATGCGAACTTCGTCATGACCGGGTCGGGCGGAATTGTGGAAATCCAGGGAACCGCCGAAGGGGCGCCCTTCTCCGAAGAGGAGTTCGGGCAGTTGATGGGTTTGGCGAAGAAGGGGATCACCCGGCTCGTCGATCTGCAAAAAATGGCGATCCTCTGAGTTTCGGAGCTGAAAATGGACGAACGTAAGCTGGAACCGGGGCGTCTGGTCGTGGCGAGCCACAACAAGGGCAAGATCCGCGAAATCAACGAGCTTCTGGCCCCCTATGGCTTTGATGTCGTGTCGGCCGGTGAGCTTGATCTCCCGGAGCCGGAGGAAACCGGCGATTCGTTCGAAGCCAATGCCGAATTGAAGGCAGTTGCGGCGGCCCAGGCTGCCGGATTGCCTGCGCTTGCAGATGACAGTGGCTTTTGTGTCGAGGCACTCGAAGGTCAGCCGGGCATCTATTCCGCACGTTGGGCGGGGCCGGACAAGGACTTTACCATGGCCATGCGCACTATCGAGGAAAAACTGCAAGCCAAGGGTGCGGTCGATCCGGACCAGCGCCGTGCGTCATTCGTTGCAGTCTTGTGTCTTGCCTGGCCCGATGGCGGGAAAGCGTTTTTCCGGGGTGAAGTGCATGGTGAGGTTGTGTGGCCTCCACGCGGTACAAAGGGCTTTGGCTACGACCCGCTGTTCCGTCCCGAAGGACATGCTGTGACCTTCGGTGAAATGGAATCGCAGGAAAAACATGGCTGGTCCCGGACCACACCGGCACTCTCTCATCGCGCAAGGGCGTTCGAAAAATTTTCGAAGGCCTGCCTGGAGGATTGATGACAGCCATGGGCGGGGATCACCCCGAAGGTGGATTCGGCGTTTATGTTCACTGGCCTTTCTGCGCGGCCAAATGCCCTTACTGCGATTTCAATTCCCATGTCCGGCACCAGCCGGTGGATCAGGAGCGCTTTGCCGCTGCCTTTGAACGGGAGCTTTCGCATTTCGCCGATCTGACCGGAAAAAGGGTGGTGGATTCCATCTTTCTCGGAGGTGGGACCCCGTCGTTGATGGCGCCTTCAACGGTCGAGCGGGTTCTTGACAAGATCGCGGCACTTTGGCCGTTGAGCGATGACATCGAAATTTCTTTGGAAGCCAATCCTTCCAGTGTCGAGGCAGAACGGTTCAAGGGCTACAGGCAGGCCGGCGTGAACCGCGTTTCCCTCGGGGTGCAGTCACTCAACAATCACGATCTGAAACTTCTTGGCAGGCTTCATGATGCGGACACCGCCCTGAAGGCAATCGAAACCGCCCGCGCGACCTTTCCGCGCCTGTCATTCGATCTGATTTACGCCCGCCCGGGGCAAACGCTTGAAAACTGGCGGCAGGAACTGGAGCAGGCGATTGACCTTGCTGCGGACCATTTGTCGCTCTACCAGCTGACCATTGAGGAAGGCACGCCGTTTTTTGCGCTTCACAAGGCCGGCAAGCTTGTTGTACCGGACCCGGATCTGGGGGCTGCTTTCTATGAGCTGACGCAGGATGTGACCTCTGTCCGTGGTCTGGCGAATTACGAAGTTTCCAACCATGCGCGTGCGGGCGCCGAGTGCCGCCACAATCTGGTCTACTGGCGATACGGCGACTATGTCGGGAGCGGGCCGGGCGCCCATGGCCGGTTGACTGCCGGGGGGCGGCGGCTTGCAACCGCGGTCGAGCGGCACCCTGAAACCTGGCTGAATCAGGTCGAAGCCCGTGGCCACGGCATGATCGAGGAAGTCGGGCTTGGCGCAGAAGAACAGGGTGATGAATATCTGCTGATGGGATTACGGCTGCAGGAGGGCGTGGACCTTGCCCGCTATGAGAAACTGGCACGGCGTCAGGTTGATCAACGCCGGCTAAAGATGCTCCTTGACGAAGGAATGGTTGAGGAACTCGGGGAAAACCGCGTCCGGGCAACGCGAAACGGTTTTTTTGTTCTCGACGCGGTTGTTGCTGATCTGGCGGCATAATTCAGTTCGGATTTTGCCTCACCCTTTAATACCTTTCTGATTCTTCTGGTTAATTTGCTGAATCACGGCCAATTCAGGTCCAGTATAAAGTGATTGAACTCACTTCAGGATAAGGAAATCTCTGCTGGCTTCTAGAAAAAAGCCGTATTGCAGCCTAAATGAGCTTTATCCTACTCTGTTGCGATGCAAAAGTAATAGACTGGCTGACCACAGGGGTCAGGTCGCAAGGAGACAAACTTGCCCTATTATCATCTTTACGAGTTGAATCATGCGGCCATGGGCCCGCTGCGTGCTGCCGCCGATATGACTCGCCTCTACTTCCAAAATCCGTTCAATCCTCTGAGCCATACCGAATACGGGCGCTCGGTCGCCGCGGGTTGTGAGGTTCTGGAACGGATGACCCGCCGGTATGGCAAACCGGAATTCGGTCTCTCTGAAACGACCGTCGGTGGCGTGAAGGTTCCGGTACGCGAGAACATTGTCTGGAGCCGCCCGTTCTGTGATCTGATTCACTTTGAGCGCGGTGCATCGGGAAAAAAGGATCCCAAGATCCTCGTGGTTGCACCGATGTCGGGGCACTACGCGACCCTGTTGCGTGGTACGGTCGAAACCCTGCTGCCGAAGGCCGATGTCTACATCACGGACTGGATCGACGCCCGTATGGTGCCGCTCGCGGACGGGCGCTTCGATCTCGATGATTACATCGACTACCTGATCTCGATCCTGCACTTTCTCGGTCCGGACACACACATTCTGGGCGTCTGCCAGCCTTCTGTGCCTGTGCTGGCTGCTGTGGCGGTCATGGAAGCCCGGGACGACCCTTATGTCCCTGCGACGATGACGCTGATGGGCGGGCCGATCGATACCCGGGTCGCGCCTACGGCAGTAAACGATCTTGCAATGTCCAAGGGCATCCAGTGGTTTGAGCAAAACGTGATCATGAAGGTGCCCTTCCCGCATCCCGGTGTCATGCGGGATGTGTATCCGGGCTTTCTTCAGTTGTCAGGGTTCATGAGCATGAACCTTGACCGTCACGTTTCGGCTCATCGTGAATTCTTCCAGCATCTGGTCGAAGGCGACGGCGACAGCGCAGAAAAGCACCGGGAGTTCTATGACGAGTATCTCGCTGTCATGGACCTCAGCGCGGAATTCTATTTGCAGACAGTCGAAACCGTATTCGTGGAGCATTCCTTGCCGAAAGGCGAGATGATGCATCGTGATACCCTTGTCGATTGTTCGGCGATCCGCCGTACCGCACTTCTGACTGTCGAAGGCGAAAAAGACGATATCACTGGCCGGGGTCAGACCCGTGCGGCGCATGACCTTTGCACGCGGCTTCCCGATGCGATGAAGGTCCACTATGAACAGCCGAGTGTCGGGCACTATGGTGTGTTCAATGGCTCCAGATGGCGGGCTGAAATTGCACCGCGTGTGCTGGATTTCATGCGATCGAACCCGACAAGCGGAAAGGACAAGTCGACAGTTGCAAAGGTAGCGTCGGCTGCAAAAAAACTGGTGACGCGCAACGGGGCAAAGGCTTCTGCGCCCAAGGCCCCAAAGGAGCTTGCAGAGGGAAAGACCGATCCGCTGGCGGAAATCCTGTTGGCCAGTCCGCGTGGGGTTGCCGATGATCTGAAAGCGATCAGTGGGATCGGCCCGAAACTGGAATCGGCGCTGAACACGGCAGGCATTTTCCATTACTGGCAAATAGCGGCCCTGACAGACAAGCAGATCGAGGCTCTTGACAGTAAACTGGATTTTCGGGGCCGCATGGAGCGGGAAAACTGGATCGAGCAAGCAAAAACTCTATCTGAATCAGTAAGTTAACGCTTGTTAAACGAATTCCGCATCGTAAAACCCTCGCCAATTCAGGCGGGGGTTTTTTATTTACAAGGGTTTTCAAGCTTGATTATTGACGATCAAAACTTGAAGCTTGGCGAAAAGCTCCCCATTTCAGGATTGTTAAAGATCTGTAATGGATGGGACGATGACGACCAACAGTTGCACAATCAAGCCTGCGTGGACGCCGTTGACGACTGGCCTGATGATCCTTGGTTTTGTGGCGTTCTGGCCACTGGGCCTCGCCATGCTGGCCTATATCTTGTGGGGTGACCGGTTTCACTCGATGGCTCGTGACGCCAGGGATCAATGGCGGGGAAGTCCGTTCAAGGGAGCAGTGGATCAGATGGCAAAAGGTCATGCCTATGCCCGCACGGGCAATGTTGCTTTCGATGACTACCGGGAGCGTGAGTTGAAGCGCCTGGAAGAGGAACGCGCCAAGCTGGATGCCATGCGGGCCGAGTTTGACGATTTTCTAACGGAGTTGCGCCGGGCACGGGATCAGGAAGAGTTCGACCGCTTCATGGCGGACCGCGGGCGCGGTCCCGCGTCAAACGCTGGCTGAATTCCGTCAAAATCGGTTTCCCGACCGAAAGCGGCGCTATCAAAGCGCCGTTTTCGTCGTTTATACACTGGTGAACGGCCAGAGTTGATTCGGCCAGTCAAGACGGGTTTCCTGATGCTTCTGCGTGCGCGCAAACAACCTTTGCCGGATGTGATCCGGGTGTCCCATCGGGGGCAGCAGTTTGAAATCCGCGTCAAGCCCAACAACAGGGCGAAAAACTATCACCTGCGTGTTCCCCCGGACATGTCCGGCCCCGTGCTGACGGTACCGAAAGGCGGAACCTTGGCGCGCGCCCAGGACTTTGCCGAACGGTATGCTGGCTGGTTGTTCGAGCGGCTGTCCAGACGCCCGGATCGGGTCCCGCTCGGACCAGGCGATAGTGTACCGTTGCGTGGTGTCGATCATGTGATCGTCGCGACCGGAACCCTGCGGGGGCTGGTTACGACAGGCGGAACCGGAGCCAACCCTGAAATTCGGGTTCCGGGCCTTGAGGAGCATGTTCCGCGAAAAGTCATGACCTGGCTGAAGGCACGGGCCAAGGAAGAACTTACAGCGGCCTGCATGCACCATGCCGAGCGTGTCGGCAAGAAGGTCGAGGGCATTGCGGTCCGGGATACCACCAGCCGCTGGGGGTCGTGTTCGACATCCGGACGGTTATCGTTTTCCTGGCGCTTGATACTCGCGCCTCCCGAAATCCTGGATTATGTCGCCGCCCATGAAGTCGCGCATCTTGTCGAGATGAACCACTCCAAACGGTTTTGGGATCTCTGTGAAACTCTTGCGCCGCAAACGCCGACGGCCAGATACTGGCTCAGGGATCACGGTGTCCTGCTGCATTCCTACGGATAGCTCCCTCATTATCCATGAAGCGGTGGTATCAGGTGCCGCCGTTGCCAAATATGTTCCGCAGGAGCCTCATTGGTCCGGCATTTTCGTTGGCAGGGAGCGGCGGCACGATTTCACGGCCCGACCCTGAGCTGGCTGTTGCCGGTGATCGGGTCTTTGGAACTGCGTTCGCGATTGGTACGCTCGGGGTGCCCGGAAGCCGGGCGGCAGGAAGCTCCTTATGGGCGGCATCCATGGCTTCTTTCCAGACAACTGCCGGAAGCGTCCCGCCGCTCGCTTTTTTGGTCGGTGAATTGTTGTCGTTTCCGAGCCAGACAGCGGTCGTCAGCTGGCTCGTGTAGCCGATGAACCAGGCATCACGGAAATCCTGGCTCGTGCCGGTTTTACCTCCGGCGGGGCGGCCGTCTGCCAGTTTTGCCGTCTTGCCGGTTCCCCTCAGCAGTGTTTCCGCCATCATCAGGTTCATGTTCCCGACATTTGTCCGCGACACCACGCGGCCAAGGCCGTCACCGTTTCTGGAATAAAGAACCTTGCCGTCGACGGTGCGGATCCTGCGGATGATGTGGGGCATGACGCCATAGCCGCCATTTGAGAACGGCACGTAGGCACCTGCAATCTCCAGCGGCGTTACTTCCGAGGTTCCAAGGGCAATGGAGAGCGTTGGGCTGAGGTCCGATTTGATACCGAGGCGCTGTGCGGTTCTGACAACCGTTTTCGGGCCGACTTCATGGGTAAGACTTGCGGCCACCGTATTCAGCGACATTGCCAGGCTTTGTGTCAGGGTCACAGGGCCGTAGTGCTGCTTGGTATAGTTTCTTGGTGACCAGCCATTCAGTGTTATGGGTTGATCCTGACGAATGGTGTTCGGTGTCAGGCCGTTTTCGAGGGCTGCCAGATACACAAACGGCTTGAAGGCCGAACCGGGTTGACGTTCGGCATATGCAGCGCGGTTGAACTGGGTCCGGCCATAGTCCGATCCGCCGACCATGGCTTTGATTGCCCCGGCAGTGTCGAGAGTGACGATTGCGCCCTGATAAACGTTTTTCTCAACCCGGTTTTCACGCAGGGTTTTGCGGAGTGCTGCTTCGGCAGACCGCTGGATGTCCATGTCAATGGTCGTATCCACGATGACATCGCTATCAAGTGCGCCGACATAGCGCGGCAACACGTCGACGACATAGTCGGCTGCGTAGTTCTCGCTCCCGGAGATATAGCGGGCCACGACCTGGGCCGGTGCGGCGAGTGCGTTCTTGGCTTCGTCTTCCGTAATGAAGCCCTCGTCATTCATGGCAGTGAGAACAAGCTGTGCCCGTTCTTCGGCCAGGTCCGGATTGCGTGCCGGGGAATAGCGCGAGGGTGCCTTTAAAAGCCCTGCCAGGGTTGCGGCTTCGGCGATGGTGACGAGCCTGGCAGACTTGCCATAGTACCGGCGGGAAGCCGCATCCACACCATAAGCGCCAGAACCGAGATAGACCCTGTTGAGGTACATCTCGAGGATCGCGTCCTTGGAGTAGTGGGTTTCCAGCCAGATCGCGAGAACCACTTCCTGCATCTTGCGCTTGATCGTCCGGTCAGGTTCGAGAAACAGGTTTTTCGCAAGCTGCTGGGTAAGCGTGGAGCCGCCCTGAACCAGTGTTCCGGCAGTCATGTTCACGTAAAAGGCCCGGGTCAGACCGATCAGATCAATGCCGAAATGAGATCGAAACCGCCGGTCTTCGATGGCAATGACCGCATTGGGCAGATATGGCGGGAGTTGTTCCAGCCGCACCGCTTCTCCACCGGTTTCGCCACGGTTCGCGATCAGCTGACCGCTTGACGAGACGATTTTGACATTGGGTGGCCGCGCGGGCACCTCCCATTCGGATGTTGGTGGAAGATAAGCCGCGTAGTAGATTACAACGCCAAGTGCAAAAAGACCGGCCCAAATACCGAGGACCGCGCCCCAGTAAAGGGCCCCCTTTAACACCGAACCCAGAATTTTGCCAACTGGCCTGCGCGTCCGTTTTGGTGTTGCTGACCGCCGGGCCGCGCCCGAACGGCCACCGGTCCCGCCAGTTTTTCTCGCGACCGCTTTTTTCCGTTTGGGAGCCGGTTTCTTGGCAGTAGCGGGCTTTTGTGCGGAAGCAGGCTTCTGCGGAGTTCCGGATTTGCGCTTTTTTGCCGGGGGCTTCGGCGTACCTGACCGGTCTTGCTGCGTCGGCCGCAGATCAAGCTTGCTGGCGTTGCTGCCCCCTATTCGCGGCTCAATCCGCCTTGGGCGGCGTGCCTTCCCAGTCATTTCAAGCGCATGTCCCGTCTTTCCATCCGTGTTTACGGATAGATTCCGGTAACCATAAATTGCGGCAGATTAAGAGCACGTTAAGGGAAAATGCCAGCTTCAAAAGCCTTCGAACCTGAGGCAAGTTTTGGATTGCAACGAATGGTCATTTCTCCGGAAAGAACCTTGCGCTGCAGCTGCGCTCAAGTCGCATTTGTTTGGAGGAAGGTCTCGTTTTTAAGGGTCGAAAACATGCCCAAAGCTTATTGGATTGCCCGCGTCAATGTCGATGATCCCGATCAATACAAGGTCTATATGGCCGCCTCCGCGCCCGTATTCACCAAGTATAAAGCGAAGTTTATTGTGCGGGGGGGAGAATTCACGGAACTCGAAGGGGCCAGCAAGTACCGGAACATCGTGCTCGAGTTCAAGGACCGCGCAACCGCTCTGGAGTGCTTCAATTCACCTGAATACCAGGCGGCAAGAGCGCTGAGGCTGCCGGTCTCAGATGCCGATATCATCATGATCGAAGGATATGAGGGACCGCAACCCGGAGATTAGAGTAACGGGTTGCGGGTTTTGTATATGCTTTGCCGGACTTGGCACTGCTTAGCTCGAATACCGGCTTGCGTCCGCTCCGTAATAATTCACATAGCGTGAATTGAGAGCGGAAACCGGCAGGATGATGAGAACATCCGTTGTGCCGAACTGGTGGTCGATTACGGCCCCGTCTCCAATGTAGGCCCCGAGCCTGAGGTACCCCTTTATCAAGGGCGGCAGCGACCGCAGGGCTTCCTTGGCATTCAGTTCTTGAGGTGCGATCCGGTCCATTTTGACAAACAGTTCCGGCAGTGCGCTGACCCGCCACTCTTCCGGCGCAAGGGCATTCGCGTGCAGGAAGGAAAGTTGTGTTGCCAGTGTGTCGGGATTTGTGCCCGGAATGGAGGCGCAACCAATCATGACATCGATATTGTGCATCAGGATGTAGGACCAGATGCCGTGCCACAACAATTCGACCGTGCGCTTGTTTCTGTAGGGCTTCAACACACAGGAACGGCCCAATTCGACAAACTTCTTATCGGGGTTCGCCGTGATCAGCGGCTGGATATTGTATTCCCCGGCGGTGTAAAAACCGTCATGGCGGTTCGCAACATCCTGGCGAAGCAATCGATAGGTGCCAACGATTTCCGGCTTCAATCGGCCAAGCTTGTTGCGTTTGAGACTGGAATGATCAATCACCAGCATATGGTCGCAGATCGTGTCGAACGGATCGATATCCCTCTGCGTGGCCAGGGTGTGGGCATCGGCAATGGCCGACATCTCCTGATAAAACACCTGATACCGCAGCCTTTGGGCCTTCTTGATTTCCTTGAAATTCCGGGCCAGCCGCACTTCAAGCGGGCCGATCCGGCCCAAACTGTGTCTGGCGCTTGCAGGCCCGTGTTCCGGGTCGGCGTTAGCTGCACGTCCCGCTGTAAGTGGAAATGGACGCGCCATCGGCGCGAATTTCCTGACCAAATTCCTCGGCGAAAACATCCCCGACCGCATCATCAGCATCCGGCCCCTATATCGTTTGTTGTCTCATGGTCTCGAACGGACCATGAGTCTTGATCTATCGTGCCTTTTTCTGTTTGCCATGACAAGGCAAGCCGACGGCCCGAAGCATTGCACCAGCCCTGCCCTAAAACATAGTTTTCCAACATCTGAATGACATCGGGAAGATGACGCATACTGCGGGGAAATTTCCGAATCATTTCAAATGTGACATGTGCGCCCGTCAATCATGGCCGATTTTCCGCAAGCGCGCACTTCGTGGGGACTAGCCGGCGGCCTTTTGGATTGACACGAGGGCCTGATGAAGAGCGTTCGCTGTCAGCGGCTTGGTAATGTACCCTGCTGCCCCGGCGGCTTCCGCCTGCATGCGGGCTTCCTGCATGACATCAGCGGTCACGATCAGGATCGGTACGGGATCGCGGCCGAGCCGGGTTTCAATCTGCCGGATTTGACGGATCGCCTCGACGCCGTCAACGCCCGGCATGTGCAAGTCCATCAAGATGGCATCAAACCTGGTTTGTGCCGCTGCGGACACGGCACTGCTGCCGTCAATGACCATGGTTGGGTCATGTCCGAGTTTGAGCAACAGCGCTTCGCTCAAAATGCGGTTGACGTCGTTGTCTTCTGCAACAAGCAACTTGAGAGGCGTCGAGGATATGGCCGGGATTCTGGGGGCCTCCGGAAAATGGTCTGCCTCAAGCGCTTCATCATCCCATCCCGAGGTCCGGCTACGGGTATCCAGCACCCGGTTCATGACCCGCATCAGCGTTTCCGACCTGACGGGCTTGATCAGATAGGCCGCGAACCCCGTTTTGCGCATGCGGTCCAACTGGTCCCTATCCGATGGGGTAACCAATACGATGGCAGGAGAGCGTTCGTTGCTTGCCCGGACCTGCTCCAGCCAACAGGTGTTTTGAGAGATGGTGCCGCTGTCAATCAGCATGGCATCGAAGCGATCGGAGATGTCCTTCGGTACGGCTGTGTCCGGCTCCATCAAGTTGACTTCAGCACCCGTGTCTCGTAGCTGCTCCGCAAGCAGCGGGTTTTCGATGCGGCTGCCGCCGACAAGCAGAAATCGTTTTCCGGAAATGCTGGTTCCGGTCTCTGCGCGGGTCAATTCCTCGGGGATCGGCAGGGTGACTCGAAATACCGCGCCTTCCTGACGAACGGAAGTTTCGGCTGTTATGGTTCCCCCCATCAAGCGCACAAGCCTTTGGGCAATTGCCAAGCCGAGACCTGTACCACTGTATTTTCTGGCGGTGCCGTGATCGAACTGCTCAAATTCCACAAACAGCCGGTCTGCCTGTTCCGCATCAAATCCGATGCCGGTATCGCGCACCGTGATCACAAGGCTGGTGCTGCCGGAAGTCCCGGTTTCACCACTGATCTCAATGGCAACGCCACCTTCATCGGTAAACTTGATGCCGTTTCCGGCAAGATTGAACAGGATTTGCCGGAGACGCATGGCGTCTACGGTCACCAACTCCGGAACAATCGGGGCAACATAGGTCCCGATCTCGAGGCCCTTCGCATGGGCTTTGGGCGCAAGCAGCTCGGCAACAGATTCAATCAGGGCGACCAGATGCGTCGGCTTGCTCTGAATTTCCAGCTTGCCCGCTTCGACCTTGGAAAAGTCGAGCACTTCGTCGATCAACAACAACAGTGTTTCGCCCGAGGTTTCGAGCGCTTCGATATAAGCCGCTTGTTCCTTTGTCAGGCGCGTGTCACGAAGGAGCGTGGTCATACCCAGGATACCGTTGAGAGGCGTGCGGATTTCGTGACTGACTGTTGCCAAAAAACGGGATTTGGCTGCACTGGAGCTTTCTGCCGTCTGGCGGGCGGCTAAGAGCTGTTCTTCGATTGCACGGCGATCGGTGACATCGCGCAGCACGGTCTGCACCAATGGCTGGTCGGTGACCGCATCCCGGACACTGACATCAAGGCGGGAGAACCAACGCGGGCCGCGAGCGGTTTCAAGGCGAATGTCGCCAAAGCTGATGTTCTTGTGTTCTCCGGAAGACCGGGCCTCTTCGTTGCCGTGGGATGCCGGTGACATATCGGCAAGCGGAAGTGCAAATGCTTCGCCAATAGCTATTCGGTTTTTTGTGCCGAGCGTCTCATGAGCTGCCGCGTTGGCGTAGACAAGGGTTCCGCTGGCATCGCGGCGAAGAATGATATCTCCGAGGCTTGCCAGAATTCCGGCATTGCGTTCGTCTGATTCCCTCAGTTCCCAAGTGCGGTCTTCAAGATCTTCGCACCGCCTTTTGAGTGTGATCAGGTCGTCATCGGAGGCAGAGCTGGCCCTGCCGAATATTTTGAAACCAACCGGGTTGAGGCTCCATAGAAACACTCCGCCTGCCAGAAATGCCAAACCGAGAGCGTACGGCATGGCAGCTGGCGTGATTTCGATTAACCAGAACAGCCCAATGAAGACCAACAGACAAGCGCCAGTACATGTGCGGAGAAGGACCCGGCGAACAGTTTTTCCACGTCTGGCCGTGTTCGTCGTTTCTACAGGATGATCTGTCAGATGCTTTAGTGTTCCGGGGTTGTGATTATTCGACGCAAAGGGAGGCGCCGATGAAACACTGGCATCGCTGGAGACTTCTGACCGCTCAAATTTCGAGTTTCTATGCGCCAACTCCAGACGTCTCCAATTAGAATTATTAGGCTACGCCACGCAAACCATGGATACCAAGGCTTGATATTTCGTTTCCCGCAAAATCGGCAAGGGACCTGGAGTGTGCATTTGCCGGCCAGTCCGCTGCCACAACAGGTAAGATACCCGGTCGAATATTACTCAGGCTGCTTGACGCATAATGTTCTGGCCCCGGTAGCTGATGGCCTCGGCGAGGTGAACACGCGCGACCCGGTCCTCCCCATCAAGATCTGCAAGGGTACGGGCGAGTTTCAAGACCCGGTGGTACCCGCGAGCGCTCAGGGCAAGACGGTCGGCGGCATCGCGCAAAAAGGCCAGCCCTTTCCCATCCGGAGCCGCGATCTTCTCAATGATCGCCGCGGAAGCCTGGGCATTTGTCGATGTGGGCTGGCCGAACTCCAGAAACCGGTCGCGCTGCCGGTTTCTGGCTTTTGCCACGCGCTCGGCGACGGCTTTGGAGGCTTCGCCGGCAGACGGTGAGATCAGGTCGGCGGCCGTGACGGCTGGAACCTCGATACGCAAGTCGATCCGGTCCAGAAGGGGCCCCGAGATCCGGGACTGGTATTCGGTGACACAGCGCTCGCCGCGCCGGCATTTGTGGCCGGGTTCACCCGCATGTCCACACCGGCAGGGGTTCATTGCCGCAACGAGTTGAATGCGGGCCGGATAGCTGACGCGATGGTTCGCGCGGGCAATAACCGCTTCCCCGCTTTCAAGTGGTTGGCGCAAACTGTCGAGCACTTGCGGATTGAACTCGGGCAATTCGTCGAGAAACAGAACACCGTGATGAGCCAGAGATACCTCTCCGGGCTTTGCGCGCATACCGCCTCCGACGAGTGCGGCCATGGAAGCCGAGTGGTGAGGCGCGCGAAAGGGCCGCCTGTCGGTCAGTTTTCCATCCGCCAATTCCCCCGCCAGCGATGAAATCATCGAAACTTCAAGCAATTCGCGCGGTTGAAGCGGTGGAAGGATCGAGGGCAGACGGCTCGCGAGCATTGATTTGCCAGAGCCCGGCGGACCGATCATCAACAGGTTGTGGCCGCCTGCTGCGGCGATTTCGATTGCCCTTTTTGCTGTCTCCTGCCCTCGAATGTCGGCCAGATCCGGCAAGTCCGGCGGGATCCCTTGCAGTTTCGCCGCAGGCCGGGAGAGCACCTGGGTGCCTTTGAAATGGTTGGCCAACTGGATCAGCGACCGTGGAGCGAGAATATCCATGTCGCCATCGGCCCACGCCGCTTCGCTGCCGGAAGACTGTGGGCAGATCAGTCCCTTGCCAAGTCCATTTGCGCCCATGGCTGCTGGCAGAACGCCGGCAACTGGCGCCAGGTCGCCATCCAGTGCCAATTCGCCCAGGACCACATATTTTTCCAGAAAATCGGCCGGGATCGCGCCAATTGCGGACATCACACCAAGCGCAATCGGTAAATCGAAATGAGAGCCTTCCTTTGGAAGATCGGCAGGAGCCAGATTGACCGTCACCCGTTTTGCAGGAAGGGCAAGCCCCGACGCATGAAGGGCGGCCCGCACCCGTTCACGGCTTTCGGCGACCGCCTTGTCTGGCAAACCGACAATGGTGAAGGCGACCATCCCGGGTCCGACCTGTACCTGTACGTCGACCGGAACGGCGTTTATGCCCTGAAACGCTACGGTCGTCACCCGGCTGACCATCGGCTTGCCTCATGTTTTGGTGGAGTCTCACTAAAACACATCCTGTGGATGCGGCAAAGAATATATCTTGGGCCCTCTGGCGATTTACGTAACGGAAATCAGTCATCCATGGTTTCCCTGCAATTGATGCTACGCACTACGTCTATCTGAATGCTTTTTTTTTCGGGTTTGAGAGAAACAGGGTCAATTTTCCGGTGCGATTATATCCAAGCCGGATCTATCAAATTGGTTCTCTGGCCGCTTGAATTTGTAGGATTTTCACAACGGATTCTTTTGGTCGCAAGATACTCCATGGGTTCGGGCCTGAATGGAGAAGGGCAATCTGCGCAACACTATGACTGATTGGCTTCGAATGATTATTTCTGAATATTGCAATTATTGACAATATAAACTAGGCCCCAACAGTGTAGTTGTACTGGGGGATTGAAATGAAAAGACTGGTATTGGCCCTTGGGGCTGTCTCCATGCTCACCGGTTGTGCGACCGCTGTGCGCGGGACGACGGAAGTTGTGCGGATTTATTACGCACCGTCGGACGCTCAAGTGGTGACGTCAACAGGAACGACCTGTTCCATGTCGCCTTGCGATATCAAGATCTCGCGTAAGGAAGAATTTGAAATAGTAGCTTCCAAAACGGGATACGAGCGCCAGACAGTAAGCGTGAAAACCCGGGTTGCGCCGAAAGGCGTTGCGGGTATGGCTGGCAACGTAATTTTGGGTGGTGCAATCGGAATTGGCGTAGACGCGGTATCGGGCGCAACACTTGATCACTATCCGAATCCGGTTCTGATCGAACTTGAGCCGACCAATCCGTCAAACCCGAAAACGCCGAAGGGCGACCTGTCTGATATCAAGGCGCAGATCGCGGAAAAGAAGAAAGACCAGGAAAAAGCTGCGCAGAAAAACGTTGGCAGCTGAGTGATCTGAACACGAGCCGCCTCCCCGGCCGGGTTGGGTCTGGGGAGACGGTCGTAGGCGAGCGCCGCTAGTGCGCTTCATCCCAATTCTCGGCGGCGCGCGCATCGACCTGTAGCGGGACAGAGAGCTTCAGCACCGGATCGCAGGCATTTTCCATCACGTCACGGATCACCGGGATTGTCCGGTCCACCTGATCCGCTGGCACTTCGAATATCAACTCGTCATGCACTTGCAGAAGCATTTGCGCGTCCAGTCCTGAAGACTGCAGCCGGTCCTCCATGCGTACCATGGCCCGGCGTAGAATGTCGGCAGCAGAGCCCTGAATCGGCGCGTTGATTGCCGCGCGCTCGTAGAATGAGCGCATGTTCGGGTTCTTGGTGTTGACTTCCGGATAATGCGCCTTGCGGCCAAAGATCGTGGTGACATAGCCATCTGCATGCACCTGCTTCTTGATCGTGTCCATATACTCCTTGATGCCGGGGAAGCGCTCGAAATAGGTCTTGATGTAATCGCTGGCCTCGCCACGGGAAATTCCGAGCTGGGCGGCAAGACCAAAGGCCGAGATCCCATAAATGATGCCGAAGTTGATCGCCTTGGCCTGCCGGCGGACCATGGGATCCATTCCCTCGATCGCCACGCCGAACATTTCGCTTGCCGTCATGGCATGAATGTCCAGCCCGCCCTCAAAGGCCTTTTTCAGCTGGGGTATGTCGGCCATATGCGCAAGCACGCGCAGTTCGATCTGGCTGTAGTCGGCGGAAATCAGCTTGTGCCCGGCGGTGGCGACAAAAGCCTGCCGGATTTTACGGCCTGCAGCGGTCCGAACCGGAATGTTCTGCAAGTTGGGTTCCGAGGAGGAAAGGCGGCCGGTTGTGGTTGCAGCCAACGAATAAGATGTGTGGACCCTGTTGGTATCCTTGTTGATATACCCGGGCAAAGCATCTGAATAAGTTGATTTCAACTTGGAGAGCTGGCGCCACTCGACGATCTTTGAGGGCAGTTCGTGACCTTCCGCTGCCAGATCGTCCAGAACGGACGCAGAGGTTGACCAGGCTCCGGTCTTGGTTTTCTTGCCGCCGGGCAGGCCCATCTTGCCGAACAGGATTTCACCAAGCTGCTTCGGCGACCCGATATTGAAGTTTTCGCCTGCTAGGTCATGGATTTCGGCTTCAAGAGCGGCCATCCCTTGTGCAAAATCGCCTGACAGTCTGGACAGCATCTGCCGGTCGACCGAAATGCCTCGTTGTTCCATGCGTGCCAGCACCGGCACCATCGGTCGTTCAAGGGACTCATAGACCGTTGCCATCCGGTCGGACGCAAGGCGGGGCTTCAGGACCTGCCACAGGCGCAAGGTTACATCCGCGTCTTCGGCGGCATAGGCTGTGGCCTTTTCAATCGGCACCTTGTCGAAAGTGATCATCGACTTGCCGGAGCCGCATATGTCCTTGAACGGGATCGGCTTGTGACCGAGCCAGCGTTCCGACAGTTCGTCCATACCGTTACCGCCCTTCCCGGCATCGACGGTATAGGAGAGCAGCATGGTGTCGTCGAAGGGCGTGATATCAGCGCCGTAGCGGGTCATCACCAGCCAGTCATATTTCAGGTTCTGCGCGATCTTCAAAACACTACGGTCTTCAAGCATGGGCTTGAGGATCTCGATGGCCTGTTGAAGCGGGATCTGCCCATCCACCAGTCCGCCGCCGCCGAGCAGATCCCCATCGCCATCCACATGGCCGAGGGGAACGTAGCAAGCTTTACCGGGCGCGGTTGCCAACGACAGGCCAACCAGATCGGCGCTCATGGCATCAAGCGATGTGGTTTCGGTATCGAATGCCACATATCCGGTCTCGTAGGCGTCTGCGACCCATTCCTTCAGGCCCTCGACCGTGCGAACGGTTTCGTAGGTGCTCGTATCAATGACTGCGTTTTGGGCTTTCTCCTGCCGGGCCCCGGTCAAGGCTTGGGGCGTCATCATGCCTGTCGACCCGGCGATGTCACTGCCGGAGCCTCCCGCTGCGCCCGGTTCCATCGCGCCCGGACGGTCCGCCTGACGGCCCTTGTGATCCGGAACGTCCCAGCCTGGAACCTCGAAGGCGACCGGCTCGACAGCCGCCGCCTCGGCGCCGGTGGTTTCAGCAACGCGCTTTGTGAGGGTGGTGAAACCCATTGCCTTCAAAAAGCCGACAGCCTTCGGACCGTTTACATCGGTCACGGCCAGATCGCCAACCGGAACCTCTATCGGAACATCTTCCTTCAGCGTGACCAGTTGCTTCGAAATGCGGGCCTGTTCGGCGAATTCGATCAGGTTTTCCCGGCGCTTCTTTTGCTTAATGCTATCTGCTTGATCCAGAAGCGTTTCCAGATTGCCGAACTCATTGATCAGGAGGGCGGCCGTCTTGAGCCCGATCCCCGGTACGCCCGGCACGTTGTCGACGCTGTCGCCGGCAAGTGACTGGACCTCGACGACCTTGTCCGGACCGACGCCGAATTTTTCGATAACTTCCGCCTCGCCGAAGGTCTTGTTCTTCATCGTGTCGATCATGCCGACCCGCGGCCCGATCAATTGCATCAGGTCCTTGTCGCCGGAGACAATGGTGACGCGTGCACCGGTCGCAGCCGCCTGGGTCGCATAGGTGGCGATCAGGTCGTCGGCTTCAAAGCCTTCCTGCTCGATGCAAGGAACCGAGAAAGCCCGTGTGGCTTCGCGGATCAGGCCGAATTGCGGAACCAGGTCCTCGGGCGGCTCGGGGCGGTGGGCTTTGTATTCCGGGTATATGTCCGATCTGAAGGTTTTCGACGAGTGGTCGAAAATCACGGCAAAATGGGTGGGCTCATCCCCTTTTTCCGGCGAAAGCCCCTCTTGCAGCAGCTTCCAGAGCATGTTGCAGAAGCCGGACACTGCTCCGACCGGCAGCCCGTCGGGTTTGCGCGTCAAGGGTGGCAGCGCATGATAGGCGCGAAAGATGAAGGTGGAGCCGTCAACCAGGATCAGGTGGTCATCGGCGGTGAGCACGGAGCGGGAATTTTCTGTCGACATGGCGCGGATCATGCCTCCTGACCTTCAGGCTGAAAAGCCCAAAAACCATTCCTCCAGTGGCTTTATGCTCCGGCCATCAATTCGTCAGGATGTTGGCGTGTTCGGCTCGGGGCCGAAGCACCGCCTGTCATTGTATTTGCCGGGACATCACAATCTTGTGATTGCAGCCGTTGCGATCCGTTGAATGGCTAGTTGGGTTTTCGGTCGTTCTCGGACCATGGGCTCAGTTGTTCCGGCTTGTTGTTGGTCTGTCCGCGAGGGTCATTGTTTTGGTCCTTTGCGCTCCAGTCGGCATCATCCAGATCGACAACATGGTCGCCGCGCGGACGTGGATAGCCATTTTCAACAATCACCACGTTCGACCGCGCGACAATGAATTTGGCGACACGCTTGCGAACGCCCGGAATGAAAAGCAGCAGCCCGACGGCATCGGTGACAAACCCCGGGATCAGCAAAAGCAGGCTTGCCAGCACCATAAGTGCGCCATGCATGATGTCATCTGCCGGAACGCGACCGGAATTCAGTTCATTCTGCATCCGTTTGACAAGGGACAAGCCCTGCTGACGCAGCATGACCGAACCGGCAAATGCGGTTGCGACCGTTAACAGGATTGTGGGCAAAATGCCGATAGCCTCACCGACGGCTATGAAGACCGCTATTTCGATTAGTGGCAAAAGCACGATGGCGGCAATGACGTAAGGGGCCACGAAAACTCCGTTGGTTAAATGGCTTCATACCTGTTTGGGCTAAGGTAAGGAATTTGTGACCGGATTGCGAGAACATTAGCAAGATTGCGGGTTCAGGCCAAAAAGCGACTTGCTCTCGGCTCTGGATGCTGGTTCAAGGACGCCTTACATAGGTAGCAACGCCAGCGATCCGGATATACACTGCGGTGGGTCCACCGTTTTTTGCAGATCCGGATGGCTCAGTCACACTAGCCGGTAAAAGCGAAATGAACGAAATTTTCGACGTTTATAACATCATCTTCCTGGCGCTGGCGGTCTTCATCATTTTCAGGCTGCGATCCGTTCTGGGTAAGCGTACCGGCAATGAACGTCCGCCTTTTGATCCCTATTCGAAACCCGACAACACCGAGGCTGGCAAGACGCAGCGGCCCGGTCAGGACGACAACGTAATACCTCTGCCGGGACAAACGGCACCGCATCAGGAGACTGGGGAGCCGGTCCGTGCGGAGTCCGATGATGTTGTCATCGAGAAGGTGGCCCCGGCTGGGTCTGCCTTGAACGACGCCTTGAAGCAAATCCTGTCTGTTGACCGGAGTTTCGAACCCCAGGAGTTTGTGCAGGGCGCGCGTGCGGCTTATGAAATGATTGTGACCGCCTTTGCGGAAGGCGATCGCAAGACGCTCAAGACGCTCTTGTCGAAAGAAGTCTATGACGGGTTCGTCAGTGCGATTGATGACCGGGAAAAGCGCGGCGAGACCATTGAGTCGACATTTGTCGGGATCGACAAGTCCGAAATCGTTGAAGCGGCCCTAAAGGGATCAACTGCCCAAGTGACCGTGAAGGTCCAGAGCCAGCTCATTTCCGCCACACGCGACAAGTCGGGTGAAGTGATCGAAGGTGACCCGAAGAAGGTGACGGAAGTCGTCGACATCTGGACCTTTGCGCGCGACACCGAGTCCCGCGATCCGAACTGGAAGCTGGTTGCGACTGAATCCGCAGAATGATCTCAAGTCTGGTCAGGGGCCGTGTCCTTCTGGGCATGGCCCTTGGTGTGTTATGCGCTGGCCAGGGGATGGCCGCGTCAGAGCAAGCGGAGCGGCATGTGGTGGCGGAAGACAGGCTTTCGAACCTGTTCAAGGGCGCGCGTGCCATCGCATTTGCCGAACTTGATGGCTGGGCGGAAGATGATCATGTTGCCGCTCTCCGAGTTCTGCAGGATCACTGCAAGCATCGATTTGAGGGCGTCGCTGCAAGCGCTGCCGAAAAAGTCTGCCCATTCTTGGCGGCATCACAACAAGACAGCTCTGCAAGACAGTTTTTCGAAGATCACTTTATAGCCATCGAGATCAGTTCTGAAGGCTTCTTGACGGGGTATTTCGAACCCGAATTGCCCGCCTCCCGCCAGCCCACCAAGGAATTTGCAGTTCCGCTTCTGGGTCCGCCCGAAGGTCTGGTTTCCATTCAGGACGGCAATCGGCCTGTTGATTGGCCCGACCGCCAGACGCATGGGCGTGCAACCCCGGCAGGGATTATCGAGCTTCCGGATCGCGGAGCGATTATGGATGGTGCTTTGTCGGGACAGGGGCTGGAACTTGTCTGGCTCAAAAACCCGATCGATGCGTTTTTTGTTCATGTCCAGGGATCTGCACGGCTGCGGCTGACGAACGGGTCTGTCATGCGGGTGGGCTATGCCGGCAAGACCGGACACCCCTACACCTCAATTGCACGCGTTCTGGTCAAGAGCGGTGCGGGAACGCCCGAACAGTTCACAATGTCCGGCTTGCGTGACTGGCTTGAGGCAAACCCGGATGAAAGTGACGCCCTCATGCGTGAGAACCGGTCCTACATTTTCTTTCGGGAAATCGAGATTGAGTCTGAAGCAAACGGTCCGGTCGGATCGGCTGGCGTGTCTTTGACCGCGATGCGAAGCCTTGCAGTTGATCCGGACCATATTCCGTTGGGACTGCCGGTTTTTGTCCAATCGGATGCACCGGTCTTGCGGCGTGAGGGGAAACCGTTTCAGAGGCTGATGATTGCGGAGGACACCGGATCCGCGATCAAGGGTCCAGCGCGCGGTGATGTTTTTGTCGGATCAGGTGAAGAAGCCGGAGAAACGGCCGGTGAAATCCGGCACAGCGGCCAATTTGTCGTGCTTGTGCCAAAGGACGCTCTTGCCACTGGAGATGAGCCGGGGGCGTTGCGGTGACGTCGGATAAAAAACGGCGAAGAGGGCAGCTGTCTCCCGAGGATCGTGCCTTGTGGGCCAAAGTAGCGAAGACGCTGACACCTCTTCATCCGCAAAAGGCAATCCCTGAGCCCGTCGAGTCTGCCGTTGAGGCTCCAATCGAAAAACAGCCGGATGCTACAACCAATACGTCGACTGCAATCCGTCCTCCAGAACCCGGTGGCAAGCCGCCTGCGCCTCCGCCGCTTCGGAGAATGGAAAACAGGCATCGCCGAAAGCTTGTGCGCGGGGTCAATCAAATTGATGCCAGGATCGACCTGCATGGCCTGACCCAGTATCAGGCCCATGACCGTTTGCGCGGTTTCTTGTATGAGGCCCAGGCCAGAGGCCATAAAGTGGTTCTGGTGATCACCGGCAAAGGGGCTCCAGGCACCGGCTTCATGGAGGAACGCGGCGTTTTGCGCCGGGTTGTGCCGCAATGGCTGGCCATGCCGGATATGCGTTCCCTTGTGATCGGTTATGAAGAGGCGCATGTCACCCACGGCGGCACGGGTGCGCTTTATGTGCGGATACGCAGGCGAAGGTAATCGAAACGTGACACCCCTTGGTGCAAAGATCCGTGAACTGCGTGAGAAACGTGGCGTTTCACTCAAGGAAATGGCGGCAGCGCTTTCGGTCTCGAGTGCTTACTTGTCTGCGCTTGAACACGGTAAACGTGGCAAGCCGACCTGGTTCCTTGTTCAGCGGATCATTTCCTATTTCAACGTGATTTGGGACGAGGCGGAGGAAATCCAGCGGCTTGCCGAGCTGTCGGACCCCAAAGTGTCCATCGATACTTCCGGCATGGATCCCAAGGCCACGGAGCTCGCCAATCAACTGGCCTTGAAGATCGGAGGGTTGTCTTCCGGTTCGCTGGCGCATTTGCTGCATCAGCTGCGGGTCGTGGCGGCAAAGGACAACGTGTGACAAGCTTGCGGCTTGGCCTTCTTTCCTATAGCGCGCATTATACCCCCTGCCGTAGCAGAGGGCACAGGCCGTGAAGTGCGGGCCGCTGCAGCAGGATCAGGCAGGTTTCATGAAACTATCCCCGGACGATATTGCAGGCATCATTGATGGTCTGGAGCTACGCAAACGCCTGACAGAAATGGTCAAGCAATCGGGACAGGCTGCGTCCGATCCGGCGGTTCGGAGCAAGGTTCTTGCTGAACTCAAAACGGCAATGCAGGACGGGCGTGCCGAAATCAAACGGCGGCTGGAGGCTGATGGGGGCGGTCTGAAATGTGCCTGGCGGCTGTCATACCTGCAGGACGAGCTGATCCGGGTTACCTATGACTTTGCGTGTCATCACGTCTATCGGATCACGAATGCGTCGATGGCCGAGCGAATGTCGGTTGTTGCTGTCGGCGGATACGGGCGGGGGACGTTGGCGCCATGTTCCGACGTCGATCTTCTGTTTTTGTTGCCATACAAGCAAACGCCGTGGGGCGAACAGATCGTCGAGTACATTTTGTACATGCTTTGGGATCTTGGTCTCAAGGTGGGGCATGCCACGCGGAACATTGACGAATGCATCCGCTTGTCCAAGTCCGACATGACCATCAGGACGGCCGTTTTGGAGGCGCGTTACCTGTGGGGCGATGAACAGCTTTATTCCGAAATGATCGAGCGGTTTGCCAAGGACATCGTGGCCGGAACCAGCACGGAATTCATTTCCGCCAAGCTCAGGGAACGCGACGAGCGGCATCAGCGGCAAGGCACGTCCCGGTATCTTGTCGAGCCGAATATCAAGGAGGGAAAGGGGGGATTGCGCGACCTCAACACCCTGTTCTGGATCGCCAAGTATCACTATGAGGTGCGCGAACAATCCGAACTCGTGAAGAAGGGAGTGTTGTCCAGGCCGGAATACAAGCGGTTCGTGAAGTCGGAGGATTTTCTATGGGCAGTCCGCTGTCACCTTCATTTCCTGACCGGCCGGCCAGAGGAGCGTTTGTCCTTTGATGTCCAGCGGGAAATCGCAATCCGGCTCGGCTATACGCAGCATCCCGGCATGAAGGATGTTGAGCGCTTCATGAAGCACTACTTCCTCGTCGCGAAGGATGTCGGAGACCTGACGCGCATTCTGTGCGCGGCCCTGGAAGCTGAAACCTTCAAGAACATGCGCGCCACCGGTCTGACCGGTTTGATGCGCCGGTTCCGGCCGGGTTTCACCAGCCGCCGGACGACCAGTACCGATTTGGGGGCGGGCTTTGTCGTCAGCCGGAACCGGATCAATGTCACTTCGGACAAGGTGTTCGAGGATGATCCGGCCAATCTGCTCAGGGTGTTTCAGATAGCGGACAAGCATGGCTATAACCTGCACCCCCATATGACCAAACTGATCCGGCGGTCGCTGAAGCTGATCAATACGGATTTGCGGAATTCGCCAGAGGCCAACCGGCTTTTCCTGTCGATCCTGACGTCCCGCCATGCGCCGGAAAAAATCCTCCGGAAGATGAACGAGACCGGGGTTCTGGGCCGGTTTTTTCCCGAATTCGGCAAGGTCGTGGCGATGATGCAGTTCAACATGTATCACCACTACACGGTCGATGAGCATCTGATCCGGTCGATCGGTGTGTTGTCGGAAATCGAGCGTGGTGATTCGGGCGAAGATCATCCGTTGTCGACAGAGCTGATCCGGACGCTTCAGAACCGGAAAGTGCTTTATGTGGCCATGTTCCTGCACGACATTGCGAAGGGGCGGCCGGAAGACCATTCCATTGCAGGGGCCAAAATAGCCAGAAAAGTGTGTCCACGCCTTGGCTTCAATGGCGCGGAAACCGAAACCGTCTCCTGGTTGATCGAGCATCATCTGGACATGAGCACGATCGCTCAGTCGCGTGACTTGTCCGATCCAAAGACCATCACCGACTTTGCAAACACCGTGCAGTCGATGGAGCGTTTGAAACTGCTCCTGATCCTGACCGTTGCCGATATCCGCGCGGTCGGGCCGGGTGTCTTCAATGGCTGGAAAGGGCAGCTGTTGCGGACACTCTATTACGAATGCGAGCCCTATTTGACGGGCGGACACTCAAGGCTCCCGCATCATCAGGCGATTGCGCAGGCCAAGGAAGAGTTGACAGCACAGCTTGCCCATTGGCCTGAAGACGCCCGGCAGGATTATGTCGACCGTCACTATCCGGCTTATTGGCTTCGGGTCGCCGCTGACCGGCGGCAGGCGCATGCCGAACTCATCCGCAAGGCGGATCTCGCCGATGAAAATCTGGCCTTTGAAGTGACACCCCATGCCTTCGAGGCTGTAACCGAACTGACGGTGCTCGCGCCCGACCATCCGCGGCTGCTTTCGACGATCGCAGGAGCCTGCTATGCGACAGGCGCAAACATTGTCGATGCACAGATCGACACGACCACGGACGGGTTTGCCCTCGATACGATTTTCATTGGCCGCGAGTTGCCCGATGACAGCGACGAGAGGCGGCGCGGTGAGCGGATCGTGCAAGTGATCGGAAAAACCTTGGCAGGCGCGATGCAGTTGCCGGATCCCGTATCCAGAAAGACCGTCTTGAAGGGGCGTGTGAAGGCGTTCAAGATCGAGCCGGAGGTGCTGGTCAACAATTCCTGGTCCAACGACTACACGGTTCTGGAGATTTCCGGTCTGGACCGCCCGGGGCTCCTTTATGACCTGACCCGGTCGATCGCAACGCTCAATCTCAACATCGCATCGGCCCATATCTCAACGTTTGGCGAGCGGGTTGTCGACGTTTTCTATGTCACCGATTTGACCGGGCAGAAAATTGCCAATATCGGACGGCAAGAGATCATTCGCGAACGCTTGGCTGCGGCAGTGGACGGGCATGTCGATATGAGCCCGGCCGCGCCGATTGCCCGGCAAGCGTCCTGATCGCAAACTCACGGCCGGTTGGTCCGGTTCAGTCTCGCAGGGGTCTATGAGCCTACTCAAGAACTTCGCCACAGTCGGCGGCGCAACGATGACAAGCCGGGTGCTCGGCTTCGTGCGTGATCTCCTTCTCGCTGCTGCTGTCGGCACGGGCCCCGTTGCGGACGCCTTTGTGGTCGCGTTCCGGCTTCCGAACCTGTTTCGCAGGCTCTTCGCCGAGGGAGCTTTCAATTCGGCTTTCATCCCGCTGTTCGGGCGGGCGCTTGAAGAGGATGGCGAGCCCGGAGCGCGCAAGTTTGCAGGCGAAATCGGGTCTGCACTTATGTTCTGCCTGCTGGTTTTGACGGCGCTTGCACAGATTTTCATGCCGGCCGTGGTTTGGGCACTTGCACCCGGCTTTCTGGCGGAGCCGGAAAAATTCGATCTGACAGTCATGATGGCGCGGATCGCGTTCCCATATCTGATCTTCATGTCCCTCCTTGCCTTTATCGGCGGTATCTTGAACACTTACCAGCGCTTTGCTGCGGCGGCCTTTGCACCGGTC
This sequence comes from Roseibium sp. RKSG952, assembly GCF_009711355.1. Taxonomy (NCBI): domain Bacteria; kingdom Pseudomonadati; phylum Pseudomonadota; class Alphaproteobacteria; order Hyphomicrobiales; family Stappiaceae; genus Roseibium; species Roseibium sp. RKSG952. The sequence continues at coordinate 116,046 of NZ_SMMF01000952.1, forward strand.
ATGCTGAATGTGGTGATGAGCGCGGTATTGGGGGTCGTGCTGTTTCTCGGGATAGAGGATCATACGACACTTGGGATAATACTGACGCTCGGGGTCGCAGTTGGAGGTGTGGTTCAGCTTGCGGTCGTGCTGGTTGACCTGAAACGTCTCGGCTTTTCCATTCCCCGCCTTCGGCCGCGTTACACAAAATCGGCCAAGAGACTGCTTGTGCTTGGAGTTCCGGGCGTACTTGCCGGGGGCGTGACCCAGATTAATATCGTGGTCGGCCAGATCATTGCGTCCCTGCAGGACGGTGCCAACTCGATGCTGTACTACGCCGACCGGCTTTATCAGTTGCCTTTGGGCGTGATTGGCATTGCGATCGGGGTGGTGCTGCTTCCTAGTCTGACACGTCAGTTGCGGGCGGGGCAGAACGATCAATATCAGCGCAGTCTCAACAATGCGCTGGAGTTTTCCCTGGTTTTGACATTGCCGGCTGCAGTGGCGCTGGCGGTCATCCCGGACGAGATCGTTTCCGTCCTTTTCGAGCGGGGCGAATTCAGGTCGGAAGCAGTCAGCGGTACCGCTGCCGCTCTTGCTGCCTTTGCAATAGGTCTTCCGGCGTTTGTGCTAAACAAGGTGTTTTCGCCCGGCTATTTTGCCCGCGAGGATACGAAAACCCCGATGAAGTTTGCTTTTGTCGGCATGCTGGTCAATGTGGCGTTGTCTGTGGCGCTTTTTCCCGTTTTCAAGCATGTCGGCATCGCGATGGCGACGGCCATTGCCGGTTGGGTCAATACCGGTTTGCTTGTGATCGTCCTGTGGCGGCGCGGGCATTTCACGCCCGATGCCCGGGTTATCAGGAAGATCGGACTGATCCTGCTGTCGAGCATTCTCATGGGCGCAGTGATCGACTTCGCCGCAAGATGGATGAGTCCGTACCTGGCTCACAGGGATCTTGTGGTTAATGGTCCGGCACTTGTGATCCTGGTCGCGCTCGGAATGCTCGTGTTTGCTGTCCTTGTTCAGATGACCGGTGCCAGCAATCTGATTTCACATGTCAAATCGTTGAAGCGGCGCAACAGTTAGGGCTTAAGCGGGGTGCAGCCCCCGTTTGACTTGCATTCTTTGCGCGCGCTGCCTATGACCTGCGCCACCTGTCAAACCCATTCGGGCCCGTCCAACCGGCCTTTGAGAAGAGGGACACTTTATGGCTGCGTTCAAGGATCGCGTCTTCTCCGGCGTTCAACCGACCGGAAACCTACATCTCGGAAACTATCTCGGAGCCGTATCCCGCTGGGTCCCGTTGCAGGACCAGATGGAAACGATATTCTGCGTCGTTGACCTGCATGCGATCACCGCCGGTTTTCCCGCCGTCAGTGAGCTGCAGGGAGCAACACGGGAAGTGACGGCCGCCTATATCGCAGCCGGAATCGATCCTGAAAAGTCGATCATTTTCAATCAGTCGCAGGTGCGCGAGCACGCTGAACTTGCCTGGATCTTCAACTGTGTGTCGCGGATGGGCTGGCTCAACCGCATGACCCAGTTCAAGGAGAAGGCTGGCAAGAACAAGGAAAACGCATCCGTCGGGTTGTTTGCCTACCCGAACCTGATGGCTGCCGACATTCTGGCCTACCGCGCCACACATGTGCCGGTCGGCGATGACCAGAAGCAGCACCTTGAGCTGACGCGCGACATTGCCGCGAAGTTCAACAACGATTTCGCTGACCGGATCACCGAGCTGGGGATCGGCGTGCCGAACCCGGCACCTTCACCGGAGTTGCCGGAAAATCTCTATTTCCCGTTGACCGAGCCGATGATCGCCGGGCCTGCGACACGTATCATGTCCTTGCGTGATGGCACAAAGAAGATGTCCAAGTCCGACCCTTCGGACCTTTCCCGGATCAATCTCACCGACGATGCCGATGCGATTGCCAAGAAGATAAGAAAGGCGAAGACCGATCCGGATGCCTTGCCGAGTGATGTCGATGGCCTGGAGGGACGGCCCGAGGCCGACAATCTGGTCGGGATCTATGCCGCGCTTGCCGGATCATCAAAGGCCGAAGTCCTGACCGATTTTGGCGGCCAGCAGTTTTCGGCGTTCAAGCCGGCCCTGTCCGACCTTGCGGTTGAAAAACTGGCACCGATGACCGACGAGATGCGTCGCCTGACCGGGGATCCGTCCGAGATTGATGCGATCCTGAAAAAAGGTTCTGAAAAGGCTTCCGCAATTGCCGAGCCGGTTCTGAAGGATGTCCGCAAGATTGTCGGATTTCTTGAAGTCCGCTGATCCGGTGAAGTCGGCTGGAGTTCCGCCATTTACAAGCCCCGCTCACAGCGGGGCTTTTTGTTGCAAGCTTGCAATGGCTGCAACCACTCCCCACTCTTTATCGCGATTAAAATGAGGAGATACCACACATGCTTGTGACCACTACTCCAACGTTGCAAGGCAAGGAAATCGTCGATTACAGGGGGGTTGTCACCGGAGAAGCAATTCTCGGGGCAAATATCTTCCGTGACTTGTTCGCTGGTATCCGGGACATTGTTGGTGGCCGGTCCGGAGCCTACGAGGAGGAACTCGCCAAGGCCCGCCGGATCGTGCTTGAGGAAATGCAGCAGCAGGCCCAATCACTAGGCTGCAATGCGGTCATTGGAGTTGATCTTGAATATGAGACTGTCGGGCAGAACGGATCGATGTTGATGGTCAGCGCGACGGGGACCGCCGTTCTGGTCCGATAGGAAACGGCGGTATTCCCAATTCACTCGAAAAGGAAAAACCGGTTGCCAAGTCAGCAACCGGTCTCAAAAACACTTTTTGGAATGGGGGGCGGAGGCGAGTCCGTGCCCGCCTTACAAACCTTCGAACAAGGCTGTCGACAGATACCGTTCGGCGAAGGACGGAATGATCACAACAATCGTTTTACCTGCCATGTCGTCCCGCTGCCCCACACGAATTGCGGCAGTCAGGGCAGCCCCGGACGAAATACCGACCGGGACACCTTCCGTTTTGGCGACTTCCCGCGCCATGGCAAAAGCGTCGTCATTGCCGATTGTCTGGATCTCGTCATAGACCTCGGTGTTCAGGACACCTGGAACAAAACCTGCCCCAATTCCCTGGATCTTGTGCGGGCCGGGGTTGCCGCCGGACAGGATCGGGCTGTCAGCTGGCTCGACGGCCACCACATGCAGATCCGGCTTGCGGGCCTTCAGGACCTCTGACACGCCGGTGATCGTACCGCCGGTGCCAATGCCGGAGACGAAAACGTCGATTTGTCCCTGGGTGTCGTTCCAGATTTCCTCCGCCGTGGTCTTGCGGTGGATCTCCGGGTTGGCCGGGTTTTCGAACTGCTGCGGGATGATCCCGCCATCGATTTCCTGCACCAGTTCCTCGGCACGCCCGATGGCACCTTTCATGCCCTTGGCACCGTCTGTCAGCTCCAGCTCCGCGCCGAGGATCTTGAACATCTTGCGCCGCTCTACGGACATGGTTTCGGGCATGACAAGAACCAGCCGGTAGCCTTTTGCCGCTGCAACAAAGGCGAGTGCGATCCCGGTGTTTCCGGAGGTCGGCTCAATCAGGACAGACTTGTCCGGCGAGATCGTCCCGGCTTCTTCCATGGCCTCGATCATGGACACGCCGATGCGATCCTTGACGCTGGCGATCGGGTTGAAGAATTCGAGTTTCGCCAGAAGGTTGGCCTTCACCCCGTGTTGATGCGCCAACCGGTCCAGCCGGACGATGGGGGTATCGCCGATGGTTTCCGTAATCGACCCGTAGATGCGCCCGCGCCCCGGTGCCCTCTCGCTCATGACAATTTCCTCCGGAATAAGCCTGATTGTAATTGGACCGCGCTAAGGTAGTGCGCGGTAAACAGGTGTTGAAGGCATACCTTTCAGTTTTTTGGAAGGATTTTGAAAGAACCTTCCCAGAAACGGGCATTTGGTATGCCTTGGCGGTTATGCGGCCACCTTGTCAAAAAGTAGCTCCGGCAAGTGCTGCATGTTGTCGAACAAGACCGCACCTTCAGCTTCCATGGCTGCGCGGTCACTTGCCGGATCGCCGGCAAATCCGAAGCAGGCCATGCCTGCAGCTCTTGCCGCCTTGACTCCCGGTACGCTGTCTTCAATCACCACGCATCGGGCCGGATCGGTTTTCATGCCCTTGGCCGCGTAAAGAAAAATATCGGGAGACGGTTTTCCATGCGCGCAATCCTGGGCGGAATAGAGAAGACCCTCAAGACGATCCAAAAGACCAGCGCTGCCCAGTGTGGTACGCATCTTTTCGTAGCGTCCGGAAGACCCGACACAATAGGGCAGGCCGCGGTTGTCGAGCGTATCAAGCACTTGTGAAATTCCCTCGACCGGGGGAACGCCCGCGGCAAACGCTTCAAGGTCACGCTCGCGCACTTCTTCGGGCCAGCTTTTCGGCAGCCGCTTGCCTGTGAGGCCCTCTACCATGCTCTGAACGGCTTCAAGGGTCCGGCCCATGAAGCGCTTTTGGCATTCAAGACCGGTAATGGGATGACCAAGATCGGTGATGATGTTGGCAAGAACCCGGTTGGCAAGCCGTTCCGTATCGACCAGAACGCCGTCACAGTCGAAAATCACCAGTTCAAACGGCATGTGTGACCCGCTGCCCATTCAGTTGCTCCCGGTTGAGCCGAAACCGCCTGCGCCGCGCGCAGTGTCCGAAAGCTCGCTGACTTCGACAATCCCGGCTTGAACGACGGGGGCGATAACCATTTGGGCAATGCGCATGCCGTGTTCCACGACAAATGGCGCATCGCCGAGATTGATCAGGATCACCTTGACTTCGCCGCGATAGTCCGCGTCGATTGTTCCCGGTGTATTCAGGACCGTGACACCGTGTTTTGCTGCAAGTCCGGAACGTGGCCGGACTTGGGCCTCATAGCCGGCTGGAAGCGCAATGGCGAGACCGGTCTGTACCAATGCCCGTTTGCCCGGTTCCAGCGTAATCGGCCCGTCTGTTGCGGCCATCAGGTCAAGTCCGGCCGCGAGGTCGGATTGATAGGCTGGCAGAGGCAGATCGGCGGCATGGGCCAGTTTTTTCAGTTCCAGTTTCACGGACATTCCCTGTGTCTCATTCAAAAGCCGCAGGCACTGACAGGGTTTCTCCGGGCCTTGTCAAGCGCAGGCGAATTATCTTCACATCTGACCGAAAGTCCCCTTGCGTCAGATTGGGCAAGCTGAAAAAGTGATGTGTCTCAAGGTTGCAATCACGGGAGAACAGCAACGTGTCTCGTTTGATTTTCGCATTTATCGCCGTCGCTGCGACGGCCCTGTTTACCACCGCTTCCGCGCAAACCATAGGGTTTGCCGACGCCATCAAGATACTAAGCGCGAGCTGTGGAAGTGATATTCAGAAATATTGCAAGACCGCCAATCTGGGGAACAACGGGATTGGTCAGTGTCTCAATCAGCATCAGGCGCAGGTTTCGCCGCAATGCAATGCCGACAGGCAGCGCGTTGCGACGCTGATACAGGCGCGCCTGGCGGCGCAGGCCGCGGTTGCCCAGCTTTGCAATCGCGACATCCAGCAATATTGCAAACTGGTCGAGCCCGGTGCCGGGCATGTCCTGCGATGCATCTTGAAGGCCGAACCCTCGGTAAGCAAGAAGTGCAACGAGGCCATCGATTTGGCTGGATACCGTTGATTTCAGACCGGAAAATTGGAGCGTTTCATGAAAACCATTGTCTCGGCCGCGGCAGCCGGTCTTATTTGTCTTGCGGTGACCGCCGATGCGCAAGCTCAATCCCAGTTGTCACGCAACCAAATCATCAACTCTTTGCAAGGCGCACAGTCAAAGGTGGATGTCAGCGCGGATGAGCTGCGCCGGCAGGCCATTGAACACGTCAAGAAGTATCCGGGTGATAATTCGACCGAAGATCTGCCCCTGGCGGCAAAGCTGGCTCAACTTCGCCAGTTCAACGTTGAAATCAATTTCGACTTTGATAGTGCCCGCATCCAACCGGATTCTTACGAGACAATCGGTGTGATCGCGGATGCGCTGCACACGCCCTATCTGATGGGACAGGTGTTTTTCGTGGTTGGACACACGGATGCGAAGGGCGCGCGCGACTATAATCTGGAGCTGTCGCAACGGCGTGCCGATGCCGTGCGCGAAGCGCTCGTCACGACATTCCAGGTGCCGCCCGGCTCTCTGGAGGCGGTTGGTCTTGGTGAAGAGCAGCTTCAGGATCGCAGCAATCCGGATGCGGCAGTCAATCGCCGGGTGCAGTTGATCAATGTTGGCTATCCATAAGCTGCAACATGGATGGAACGGCGGCGAAAAAGCGCTGCCGTTCCTATTGTTCTTCCGCTTCGGGCATATCAACGGCAGTTCCCGAAAAGAAGGTCGCAATCTTGTCGACAAGACGTTTTGCCACGTCAACCTTGTTGAGACTGGGCCAGTCTTCGACTGTTCCGGCATCAACAATCCGGACCGTATTCCGGTCCCCGCCCATCACTCCAAACTCATGACTGACATCATTGGCAACGATCCAGTCGGCCCGCTTCCGGGCGAGCTTTGATCTTGCATTCTCGATCAGGTTTTGCGTCTCTGCGGCAAACCCTATCAGGAGCATGGGGCGAAGCGTGTCGTTGTGGCCGATCGTTGCAAGGATGTCCGGGTTTTCGACAAGATCAAGCGCCGGTGGATGTCCGCTGCCGTCTTTCTTGATTTTTTGATCGCCCTCTGACGCGACCCCCCAATCCGCGACCGCGGCCGCCATGATTGCCACATCGGCGGGTAGCGCATTCTTGACGGCCTGCAGCATTTCCTTGGCGGTTTCGACGTGAATGACCTTCACACCGGCCGGATCCGGTTGGGCCACCGGCCCTGAAACGAGTGTGACCCTTGCGCCAGCCGCAGCAGCGGCCGCCGCAATGGCGTGTCCCTGTTTGCCGGAGGAGCGATTGGCGATGTAGCGGACAGGGTCAATCGGCTCGTGGGTCGGGCCTGATGTGATCACGATCCGCCGCCCGGCCAAGGGTTTGGCCGTATCCGGTGTGGGAGGGCGTCTATGCAGCAGCAGATCCGTTGCGGCGTCTGCAATTTCCAAAGGTTCGGCCATGCGTCCGACCCCTGACTCGCCCCGTTCGGCCATTTCGCCGCTCTTTGGGCCGGCAAATTTCTTGCCGTCGCCGCGCAGGGCCTCTGTATTGCGCCGGGTGGCCGGGTTTTCCCACATTTTTGGGTTCATGGCGGGGGCCAGAAGAACCGGTTTGTCGGTTGCCAGAAGAACCGCTGTTGCAAGGTCGTCGGCAATCCCGTGCGCCATCTTGGCCATCAGATCGGCCGTTGCAGGTGCGACCAGAACCAGATCGCAAGCGCGGGCAAGCCGGATATGGCCGACATCCTGTTCCGCCTCGCGGTCGAACAGCTCCGTGTAGACCTTGTCGGCAGTCAGTGCGCCTACTGCGAGTGGCGTGATGAATTGCTGAGCGCCCCGGGTCATGATGGCGCGCACCCGAGCGCGCCGCTCCCGCAAGCGCCGGATCAGATCCAGCGACTTGTAGGCCGCGATGCCGCCGCTGATGATCAACACGATGGTTTTGTTCGCCAGCATCGCCTGTCTCCGATATGTGACCGATTGAAACGTGCTTCAGGAGCCTGAGCGGAAGTCGCGCGGGGCAGGTGAGATGACCTGGGCGCCGGAACCCGTCAACTGGTAGACGGCAAGGCCGCGCTGGTTCTCGCCATTGCTCCGGAACCGGAACAAGCCGTCAATTCCGATGAAACCGTCCGGATTGGTCAGGATGTTCAGGTCAAACCGTTGTTGGCCCGCAGAGCGTACAAGACCGGCTGCAAGCGTGACCCCATCATAGGCGAGCGTCGCGTTTCGCGGCGGCTGCGATCCGAACCGGCTCGCATAGCGCTGCGCAAAAGACCTGAACCCGGTATCGTCAGGTCCGGCGTACCAGCTGCCGGCCATGATCGGGTTCGACTTCATTTGGGGTGTGTCCCATTGACCGGTTCCCAGAAACTTGACCCGTCCGATATCGGCCCCGCGCTGGGTCAGTGTCTGAACCACCAGAGGGGGAACGCCGCCGCCAGCAGGTACAAAAAGCGCATCGATTTGCCCCATGTTCGGGACAAGCGCATTGATTTTTGCAACCAGATCCGAAGTGTCGGAGCCGTTTAGCGTGTAGCGCTGGATTGACACCATGCGCCCGCCGACGCGCCCGACTTCTTGCCTGAAGGCAGCTTCTGCGACCGCTCCATAGGCGTCATTTGGCAAAATGGCGGCATAGGCGCGCTTGTTCTGGCTGCCCGCATAGCCGATGATTCGGTTCACATCGCTTTTCGGCAGGAAGCTCAGCAGATAGACGCCGCGCGACGCAACGGATGTGTCGGTCGAAAACGCCACAACCGGGATGCCGGACGACCGCGCTACATTGGCAGCTCCCTTGACAGCCGGGGCAAAGACCGGCCCGAGAATTAGTTCGGCACCCTCCCCGATCGCAGCTTGAGCGGCGGCGCGGCCACCTTCGGCCGTTCCGCCGGTATCCTTGACCAGAAGCTGAATGTCGGCATTAGGGAAATTGGCAAGGGCGAGTTCTGCGGAATTGCGGAAAGCGGAGGCAATGGAGGTTGCGCTGCCACCGCCGCTCAATGGCAGGAGCAGGCCGACCCGAACAGCACCATTTCCGATGACTTCTCCGGAAACCGTTGGCTGTGCGCCGGGATTGATCGATTGGCCCGGAACGGTGCCAAGTGTCGAGCCCTGACACGCCGCCAGCGCAAGGGCGCCCATGGTGACTGCCGCCGCGCGCTTTAAAGAGCCGAGCCGCGTTTTCACGGTGTTCCCCAGAGTGCCAAGCAAGATTGCCTCCTGAAATTTCCCTGCCGAAGACTTACGTTTTCAAAGCGGGTGTGTCCAGTTTTGCAAGTGATATCAAGGCACCAAGTGTTTCGACAACCAAGATTTGCACTTGAAACGCATTCCTTACGGCGTTAGCGCTGACAGATAAGGTCGCGGCCGCAATATCAAAGCCGAAAACACGCTGCTCCGGAGGTCACGAATATGACGAAAAATCCTGACCATCAGGATAATGACCGGCGGTTTGTCCTGTCGGCCCATGCCTTTGACGCCCCGAATATGGAACCCGCGCTGTACATTGTGTCGACTCCAATCGGAAATCTCGGCGACATCACGGTGCGGGCACTTGAAACGCTGGCAGCAGCCTCCGTGATTGCCTGTGAAGATACAAGGGTAACCAGCACCCTGACACAACGGTTTGCGCTAAAAACCCCGCTTCTGCCCTATCACGAGCACAATGCGGAAAAACAACGGCCCAGAATTCTGGAAACTCTCGAAGCGGGGCGCGCCGTTGCGCTTGTCAGTGATGCCGGGACGCCGCTGGTGTCGGACCCCGGCTACCGGCTTGTGCGGGATGTTCTGGAAGCCGGTTACAAGGTTGTTCCGATCCCCGGAGCCTCTGCCCCCATGGCAGCCCTTGTCGGGGCCGGATTGCCGAGTGATACCGTGCTTTTCGCCGGCTTCCTGCCGCAGAAGGGCGGCCCGAAAACGGCCCGGCTGAAGGACCTTGCGGATATCCCGGCAACGCTCGTGTTTTTTGAATCGCCACATCGTGTCGCTGCGACACTGGAGTTGATGGCTGATCAGCTTGGAGGCAGCCGCGAAGCGGTTGTGGCGCGGGAGCTGACCAAGCGGTTCGAGACGTTTGAGCGTGGTACACTTGCCGGGCTTGCCGCCCGCTTTCGCGATCAGACCGTCAAGGGCGAGATTGTGGTTCTGGTCGGGCCACCGGAGGCCAAACCTGAAGCCTGCGCCGAAGACGCCGATCGTTTGTTGAAAGAGGCCTTGAAAGAGATGCCGGTGAGTGCTGCTGCCAAGTCCGTCGCAAAGCAGACCGGCCTTGATCGAGGTGAGCTTTACAAACGGGCTCTTGAACTGAAAACGCAGGCGGAGTGAGCGCATGCGGTCTCCGGGCCCGCAAGACAGGCAGTCGCGCAAAAAGGCCTATTCGTGGGGCTTGTCCGCAGAAACCCGTGCAGCCTGGGCGTTGCGGTTGACCGGCTGGCGCATTCTGAAGCGCCGCTACAAGACCAAGGCCGGTGAAATCGACCTGATTGCAAAGAAGCGGAAGGTTGTGGCCTTTATCGAGGTCAAGGCGCGGCGCAACCGGCGTGCTGCCATGGAGGCGGTGACGCCCGCCAGCCAGAAACGGATTGTCAGAGCGGCAAAAATCTTCGTTTCAGAGCACCCCAAGGCGGCATTTTTCACCCTGCGTTTCGATGTCATGGTCGTCCGGCCATGGACGTGGCCGGAACACATTGCAAATGCCTTCGAGGCACACGACTGAGAGCGGTTAAAGGATAACCTCACTGTCGCCGAATGCGATCTTGTCGACACCGTAAAGGCTGTTCGACCCGAAGTCGCCATCTGAAAGGTCGAGGTCGGTCAACTGCCAATGGGTTCCAAGATCGACGAGTTCAAAATCCGCAGCCATGCCCAGAACGATTACGTCGTCATACCCTTCTCCGGCTTGGATGACGTCGTTGCCTGCGCCTAGAACATAGGTGTCGCTTCCCGCTCCGTCCGCATAAGCATTGATCGCGAGGCCGTCGATGAAGATTGTATCCGTCCCGGAGAAGTCGATCCGTTCGACGTCATAGAGATAATTGCGGCCGAGATCGCCATTGTCCCCGAGTCGATCCCAGAGCACCGAGTAGCTTCCCCTGGCAAAGAACGAAAAGTCGCCCTTTGCCGCATCAACCTGCAGCACGTCGAACCCGTCGCCTGCGTAGCAGCGATCGTTGCCCTCGCCGAGCTGGATGCTGTCGTCGCCGTCATAGGTGCGTATATCGTCATTTCCGGCACTGCTCAGGACAACGTCATTGCCTTTTGTGCCTGTCTGCCGCTCGCCTGCCTCGCTGCCGAACAGCACCGTGCCCGACGAGCGGTCGGTGAAGTTGATGGCTTCGGCATTCTGGATCTGGTTGGTCCCGAGGTCGCCGTCCGAGGTGTTGAGGTCGATCACCGTCAGTAGGCCGTTATCGATCCGTATGTCGAAGTCATCCAGATGGCCACGCAGGATCACATCATCCGCTCCTGCCCCACAGTCAATAATGTCGTTCCCGCCGCCAAGTACGTAGGTGTCGTTGCCAATGCAGGCCTCATAGAGATTGACTGCCTCATCGTCGATGAAGATCTGATCATAGCTGCCTTCGAAGGTGATCCGCTCGACGTCGAACAAATAGTTCCGGCCCAGATCGCCATCCGATGCATCCCGGTCCCACAGGAGCACATGATCGTCTCGAACAACGGCTGTGTGCGAGCTCTTCGATCCGTTCACGATAGCCGTATCGAAGCCGTCCTGACCATAAAGTCGATCTTTGCCGGCTCCAAGAACGATCGTGTCGTCGCCCGCGCCCAAGCGTATGAGGTCATTGCCGCTGCCATTGACAACCCTGTCGGTGCCCGCTCCGAGACTGACCCGGTCAATGCCGTCGCCGTCCTCGACCGTGTTGCTGTCCCTCAGGTCGTAGATGATGTCATTGCCTGCGCCGCCGAGGATATAATCGTCGCCAAACCCGCCGATAATACGGTCATCGCCTGCTCCCCCCTCGACACGATCAATTCCGGCGTAGCCATTGAGAACATCATTTCCCTCTGTTCCCACTACCCAGTCATCCGCATTCGTGCCCTTGGCGACAGGTCGTGGCCCTGTGTCTATGGTTGCAGGATCAGGCCGCTCAAGGAGGTTGACCACACAGCCGCCCTGCCCGTCGCCAAGTACTTCATAGACATATCCGTCATACTCGACCCGGCAGAGATAGCCGCCCCCATCGGTTGTTTCCGTGGCCATGACCAGCTCGGGAGCTTCCTCGCGGGATGCGGTGAATGCGGCTGCAAACCAGGCGTCTCCGGCAAGATCGTTGAGTTGCAACTCGACCACGGGGGCTGCCTCGATTTCATAGAACCCGGGCGACACCCAGCCCTGCATCCGGTCTTCGCCTGCAAAACCGTTGAAATAGCCAAGTTCAAGCCCGTCGCTACCGGCAAACGCGACATCGCCGTGAATGCCGTTCTGGCTGAACGTGGGGTTCAGGGAAGCGGTCAGGCCATATGCGGCAGGGTCGAAATGCCAGCCAAGCGTATAATCGTGGCTGCCGCTGCCCTTGTTGTCGATATAATCGAAGACAAAAGTGACACCGGCCTCTTTCAGCACCACCACATCGCGTTCCATCGAAATCGTATCGTAGGTCTCGCGCATATGTGTCTGATAGAGATCGGGCGTCATACCGTCCGGCAGCTCCGGAGCGGGCACATTGATTACATAGTTGAAATCGCGCTGAAGACTGACGGCTGAATAGGCGTCCGTGTCCGTTACGGACAGGATATTGGTGTCGCTGTCGGAGCTGACGCCGTCGACCAACACGACATTATGTGCCTGAGAGTGCTCGAAATAGAACTCCTTCAGGCTGTCACTGTAACCGAAGTCATAGCCGAACGGATTGATGTTGTCGTAGCTGTAGGGGCCGCCTGAATCGACCAGTATACGTTCTCCGAAAAGGCTCAGAAGCACGTTTGAATTGTCGTAGTGGCCGTGGGAGTGCAATGCTGGTGTTGCGTCGATGAGCACCCGCATGTCGCGGTCGTCTTCCCAGACATATTCGGGTCTGACGATCACATAACCGGATTGCTCAAAGTGGTTGAGGTCCGCCGGCCGGGTGCCTTCCTTGCCGCGGCTGGTGATCCATTGTGAAACGGGAGACAAATACTCCCCGCTGCGGGCCACCTGATTGATGTAGAAGGCCCCGGACAAGCCACCAAAAAAGGTATCGCCGACCTCACTGACATACATGTCGTATTTTTCGTCGGCCGGGCGGCGAGACAGGAGGTCGAATTCGTACATCCTGGTGATCAGGCCTTCGAAGTCGACGCCCAGCTCGTAGCCTTGAGATGAAATGCTCTGGATGGCTTCCAGAACGAGACCGAGGTCCAGCCGGTGATAGGTGAAGGACTGTTCCGAGGTCACGCCTTCTTCCGTATAGACCAGCGTATTGATGATCTCTTCGACAACGTTCAGGCCATAGGCCAGCAAGCTGGCAGCATCGGTTTCATGGAGTGCCGAAGCCGGATCAACCTCGCCAAAAACGCTGGCGTAGGAGGAGAGCGCCATGGAATGGAAGAAACGGTGGTTGTTTCCCGCCCAATGCTCCTCCTGAGACAGCTGATAGAGCACCTGATCACGCTGGATTTCCAGCGAGTTCCGCAGAAGCGCCGCTTCTTCATCCGTGAAGGAGATCCCGTAACCGGCCTCCGGCTTTAAATAGGTTTCATACCAGTAGGCAATGTTCGACAGCCGGAAGGCATTGGTGCCGTCGTGATAGGTCAGCAGGTGTGTCGGCTGACCGCCGTCGGAATTGTCTGTCGCAAAATCCAGAATGAGGTTCTTGACATATTCTGGAAACTCGTCGAATTGACCGGCCCGAAACGCGGCTTCTCCGGCATAGGCCCAGCCCATGGATTGGTAATAGGCCGCATGGATCCTGGAGTTGTAGGGATCCTCGGTCCAATCCGGGTTTGCGGGGATTTGCATCGTCCCGAGGTTTTTGACGATCTCGATTTCACCGTTGAGCCAAAGACCGATGTGGTGATCGGAGGTGTAGCGGGCCTGTTCGCGAGGCCAAAGAATTGCGCCGGGCATACGCGTCTCCCAATTGCTGATCAGGCATGGTTACTCGCGCGCACCGTACATTCCGGTTCCACCCGATTTCCAACCTGGAAAATGGTCCCGGCGCAGCAGCGCCAGAGTAATGTTCGGCTTGTGCGAAACAATTTTCATACCAAGCGGAAAAGCCGGTTTTCCGGGCAATACCGGTCCAGGAATGCCAGAATGACGCAGTGCGTTCCGGTTTTCGAAAGCGCATCAATGCAAAATGGAAACACTGGTCCGCGAACTCTTGGCAGGCACCTGTTGGTGCGTCAAGGTTGCGATTGCCCACTGGACAAACCCCCTTCGGGTCAGCATATCTGGCCCTCGTTCCAAATGTCTGCCCAACGCGCTGTTGCGCCCCGCCGGGAGTTCTTCAATGGCCCTCAAGGTCGCGGTCCAGATGGACCACATTTCCTCGATCAACATTGCAGGAGACAGCGCGTTTGCGCTGATGCTGGAGGCTCAAAGGCGCGGGCACGCGCTTTTTCACTACACCCCGGACCGGCTGGCGATGATCGGCAATGATGTCTATGCCGGACTGGAACCGGTCGAGGTGCGGGACGAAAAGGGCAATCATTTTTCATTGGGCGAACGCCAACGCACAGACATGGCCGATGTCGATGTGGTGCTGATGCGGCAGGATCCGCCCTTCGATCTTGCCTATATCGCGGCGACCCACATGCTGGAAAAAATCCACCCGAAAACACTGGTGGTAAACGACCCGGCGCATGTCCGTAACGCGCCGGAGAAGCTGTTTGTCACAGAATTTGCCGATCTGATGCCGCCGACGCTGATCACCCGCGATCGGGACGAGATCGACCTGTTCCGGGCAGAATATGGCGACATCGTCATGAAACCGCTGTTCGGCCACGGGGGCGCAGCCGTCTTCCGGATCACGCGCGACGACCTCAATTACGGGTCATTATACGACTTTTTCGCCGCGACCTTCCGCGAACCCTGGGTGGTCCAGCAGTTCCTGCCGAATGTCAAACACGGCGACAAGCGCATCCTTCTGGTGAATGGCGAATTTGCCGGCGCGGTCAACCGCGTTCCGGCGGAAGGTGACCTGCGCTCCAACATGGTGCGCGGCGGCGCGCCGGCCGACAGCGACCTGACCGGCCGCGAGCGCGAAATCTGCGCCCGTCTTGGTCCGTCGCTGAAGGAAAAAGGTTTAATCCTGGTCGGGATCGACGTGATTGACGGCTGGCTGACCGAAATCAACGTCACCGCCCCCACCGGCATCCGCGCCATCCAAAACCTCGGCGGCCCCGACGTGGCCGCCATGGTGTGGGATGTGTTGGAGAACAAGCACACATGAACTTATTACCATTCAATTATTTTATGAATATAATGTACGGTATGCTGTCGCTGCATTTGTACGGTGGACGTTAGTTTGAATGGTGCTCATATCGTTGGAATATGATACCTAGTGGTTGCTTCTCTATTGCAAATAGAAAATTAAAGAGAGGATAGAAATTTTGAAATTTGAACAGTTAAAAAATGTTGATTTGGACAGGATGAACGTTCTTGCGCTGGGAGATAGATTAAGCTCAGCCTATCAATCTATTGTCGAAGTTACAAATCTTTTTGGAAAATTAACATATACTTCCGAGCATGGTTTTAGAGATGTGCAGGATTTTATTGATTATCTCAGAGGTCAAACATTTAATATAGTCATGATGCCGAATCCTTATGGTAATGGTCGGCGTCTCGCAATTTATCGTGCATTAAAAGGAATGACCTTTCCGGTAGTAGTGTGGGATCGGGGCGGTCTCCCTGATTCATGGTTTTTTGATACGGGCTTTAACGCTGATAGTGAAAGTTATCGCTTGCTAAATTGGGACAAGAAACTCCCTATCGGCGCTGATGATGAAATCGAATCATACATTCAGCATTTAAAAGAAGAAGCTTTTCCTCTTGAGCGTCAAGGACCAAGAGTTGGAGGGCGCGCGCTAAGAAAGAAACTGGGCCTTGACGGAAAAAAAATCCTATTTGTTCCGTTTCAAAGGCCTTCTGACACGACTGTGAAGTATTTTTCTGGTTCAGTATCGAGCTTTGAACAATTCGTCTCTTTGATTGATGATATATCGAATCTGTTGGCCATACATTCGCCTGAATGGTCAATAGTAGCAAAACGTCATCCGCTTGAGGTTAAAAACCCGCCTGCTGGAGTGATTTTTGTAGAAGACGATGTACATATTCATGATCTTTTAGATGCCTGCGATGCAGTATGTTTGATAAACAGCGGTGTTGGCTTATTGGCCGCCGCGTTCAACAAGCCTGTTTTATATTTTGGTAAAACATATTATGGGCACCCAAAATTGAACCGCAAGGTGGAAACAGCTGACGATGTTGTTGTTTATCTTCAGGATGATCTTTTTATAGTCGACAAGTGCACACGGAATCGATTATTTTTTCATTTAAAAAATCGGATATACTCATTTGGAAAATCGAAAATGGAAATTGTTAAGCAAAAGGATGGGTCACTTAGAAATATTGTAAGAGAGATAGATTTTTACGACGTAAAATTGCCCGCTTGTGTATCTAAATTAAAAAAAAAATTCTCTTTATTACCCCGGTGATACCTCTGCCTATAAATCGAGGCAGTGCTCAGAGGACGGATCAAAGTATTCGTGCGCTCATTGATAATGGGTATTTTGTAGATCTTATTGTTCTGAACAGAAGTGAGCCCAATAATTCTCCAAGGGATATTGAAGAGCGCCTCGAAAAAGCATATCCCGAATCTACAACTACGGTTCATAACCATCCATCGTTTTTGAAAGCAAAAAATAGATTTTACCTCAAACCGATTTATTATTCGCATGTCTTAAGACGGTTCTGCGATGCGGTGACTCTACGAACATTAGAGATCTGTAACGAGAAGGAGTGTCCAAAAACATTCAAGAATTCTGTTCGTGAAATGATTCTGAAAAACAAGTATGATGTGGTCTTTTGCAATTATGCTAAAATACAAGGATCATACTTGGCAAAATTTGAAGGTGCTAAAGTCGTAGACATACACGACCTTCAGTGGACGCGCATAAGAAACACGCTGAAAATCAAGAAAGCTCCGAGCGTTATCTCAAGCTTTAAACTGTGGAAGTTCAAGCGTTCTGAGAAGAGTGCGCTTAGGAAGTTCGATACAATTATTGCCATTTCAAAAAGTGAGATGAGCGGGATAAAGGAACTTGCTTGCAATCAAACCGATGTAAGGTACCTGCCGGCTACATTCGATATTAAATCCGTAAAACAAGATTTACCGGAACAGATATGTCACGATCTTTTGTTTGTCGGATCGAATTCCGATCCCAATAGAGATGGGCTTATCTGGTTCCTTGATAAAATTTTTCGAAATATCTTAAAGCATCGTCCGGACACTACGCTGCGTATTGTTGGCAGAATAAGTTCAAATGAGCAAGTAAAACCTAGAATGGCAGCGTTCTCGGACCGTATCATGATCGAGGGTTTTGTTGAAGATATCGCAACCGTTTATCACAATTCGAAGGTTGTCATTTGTCCGATTACGTATGGAACCGGAATGAAAATTAAAACAGTTGAGGCTTTGACGCATTCCTGCGCTGTTGTTGGTACAAGCATAGCATTTGATAGTATCGATGTTAAGAACGGACATGATGCATTTGTCGAGGATGACGCAGACAGTTTCTGCAATGGTGTTCTGCAGCTGCTTAGCAATTCTGAATTGAGAAATTCTATGCGGGAACGCGCTAAAGAGGTCTCAAGACGTGATCATAGTTTTGAAACTGCGATTTCGGTTTTTGGTCGCATATGAAAATCTCAAAAATGATGTCTGATTGTCCTGCTTTAGTAATCACCTGACAGTTC
>NZ_SMMF01000763.1:0-7651 GCF_009711355.1 Roseibium sp. RKSG952
CAAGCCTCCAAATATAACGCTGACAGTTCCTTGAGAAGGATCGCGTCACTCCAGCCGTCGCGCACTGAGTGATGGCCACCAAAAACCAGAAATTGCTGCCCGTCTCCCGAGTCAAGCAAATGGGCCCTGAACACAGGGCCGTTTTTGAGATCGAACGGAGCAAGGCGCAGATCCGAAATCCGCTCGGCAACAACTTCTTCGGAACACGCACTCAGGTTTTCATATTCAAACCGGAAACCGGATGTCTCCGGAAGGTCGACCACCTGATACGGCACTCCGTCCCTGTCAATAAACCGGGAGCGCATACTCTCATGGCGCTGCGCCAAGTGGTCAAACGCCTGCCGCAGCGCCGGTTTATCGAGTTGCCCCAACACCTTGAAAACATGAATTTCATTATAGGCAACGCCGGCGCGTGCATCGAGCCTGTCAAGAAACCAAAGGCTCTCCTGCTGCCAGGACAGGGGGACCGGACCGGACCGATCAACAGGTGCGAGCGGAACGACGGATTCCCGGCCACATTTTTCAAGCTCCGCCGCCAACCGGCGGACAGTTGGTGCTTCAAATACCAGCTGCAACGGAACATTAAAGCCCGTTTTCTCCTGAAGCCGCCCGGCCAAGCGGGCCACATGCAAGGAGCTGCCACCTTTTTGAAAGAAATCCGTATCCCGGTATATCCGCTCCTGCTTCAGGACTTCGGCGAAACAATCAGCAACGAGCTCTTCCAGTGGTCCATTTGGACAGTCTCCGCTTGCCTCCTCTTTTGCTCCGATTTCCTTGAGAAGGTTTTGAACGTCGAGGTCTCCATCACCTTCAACAGTAACATCCAGTAGACCGGAAAGTTCCGGGAAACCAGCTTTCAAACGGGAGCGGACACGTGCCGCGAGGACCTTTTTCCTGACTTTTGCGGGGGCACTGGCGGCCTGTTTGCGCACAAGCTGGTCGAGTTCGAACAAATAGGAGAGATGGGTCAGGATTTTTTCGGCGGGAAGTCCGAAATCAATCAGGCAGGCGAGTTCATCTATCCCGAGGGATTGCCAATAATTCACCCGCTCCAGCACATCCTTCGGCGATCCGAACAAACCCCTTGTCTCGAGAAACCGCGGTACCGCATTGTCAATTACAGCCTGCCCGGCCTTGCCGTCATCCAACAACTGGCCAGTGGTTTCGAACCGGGACGAGCGCACAAGGTCGGTGGCCTGACGAATATAGTGACGCATCGGTTCAGCGACTTGTGCACGGGCAATGCTCGCGGACCCGGCCAAGAACGTATGAACCATCACCGAAACATGCGGCTTCTTTGCAAAAACCGTGTCTTGTCCGGCTTCCGCGAATGCATTCAGATAGGCATCAATTTTGACGCCCAGTTCCTGCGGCGAGGTTCTAGCCAGAAATGTCAACAGATTTAACTGGTTTGCACCTGCGTCAACGAAACTTTGCGGATTACCGGCCGCAGTAAACCATACAGGGATCTCCTCTTGCACAGGCAAGGGCCTTATCCGCACAGAAAAGACTTCGGACCCATTGGAGAAGTCCACTTCCTCTCCCCGCCAGAGCGCCCGCAATACCGGGAGCATCTCCATCATCCGCTGTGTCCGGGCCTTGTAACCACCGGGCATGAGAATGAAATCACGTGCGTGCCAGCCGGCGGCAATCGAAAATCCGACCCGGCCTCCGGACAGGTTGTCGATCATGGCCCAGTCCTCGGCAATGCGCACCACGTGGTGCAGTGGCAGCACGACGCTGCCAGCCCGGATGGAGATCTGCCGTGTTCTGGCAGCAAGGGCCGCACTGGTCACAACCGGGTTCGGATAGTGGCCTCCGAACTCGCCAAAGTGCCGCTCCGGTGTCCAGACGGCTTCAAGTCCGGCCTCGTCGGCGCGCTCACCTGCTTCAAGAAGCAGGTCATAACCATGGTTTTCCGCAGACTTCGGATCGTCCGAGCCGAAAAAGAACAACCCGAAACGCATGCGGCCGTCGCCTTCCCGGGCAAGACCGGTTTGTGGCAGGCCCGTTTCCGCGCGGGTGACCGCCACCCGCAAACGGGCCTGTCCGCCGCCGTCAAGATACCAAATGGCATTTGCCTTCCCGCACCCCGGAAGATCTTCAAGCGTCCCCAGGACCGCAGACACATGCGGACTGCCGGCAGCTCGATCCAGGCCGCCAAAGCGCCGGATGATGCCCGGATCTGTCAAAACAGGGACATCAGTGCCTGCTTCCCATCTGGCAATTTCACTCAGGTCGGCATTCAGATACTGGAAACGGGCTTTCAGCCGTTGGAGCTTTCCGGCGGTTGACCGGGGCAAGGAAGCTGGCCGGATAAAAACCACACAGGAAACGTCAACTTCATGGGCGTCGAGAACGGCCTGGCGCATGGCGCGAGCAAGGTTGCCGGGGTCAAATATCCGTAACGTGGACCGGCTTAATTCATGAACAAGGACAAGCTGTTCCTCACCCTCCCGTTCCGTCCCGAATGCGATCGTACGGTCGTTGCCAAGGGCCGGATCGCTGGAATTCGCAGTTACTTCCAGATCAACTGCATAGAAATTCTGGCCACGGATAATGACCATTTCCTTGCGCCGTCCAAGGATATAGAGCTGACCATCAATCACGGCGCCGAGATCACCGGTGCGAAGCCATTCCTGACCATCCGTCTCACCGCTCATCGACGCCTTGAAGACTTCTTTGGTAAGCTCTGGCCTGTTCCAGTAGCCTGAAGCGATTGAAGACCCACTCAGCCAGATCTCCCCTACCCGCTTGTCTTTCAGGCGCATGCATGTCTGAGGATCAACAATCGCCAAGGCCTGTCCGCCGAGGGAATGGCCGCAGGAAACGGCTTCACCGGACTGCCCCCGGATTGATCCGTGTTCCTCAAATCCGGAAACGGGTACGCTGGAATAGGGGCCAACCTCCACCGTGGACTTGTCGCTTGATGCTGGTCCGGCCCAGCTGGAGGTCGCCATCAACACGCATTCCGCCATGCCGTAAGCCGGAGCAAATGCAGACGCCCTGAATCCTTGTGCGGCATAAAGATCTGAAAACGCATCAAGGGTTTTCTTTTGCACCGGTTCGGCCGCATTGAGAGCATATTGCAGGCTAGACAGGTCCAGTCGGGCGCGGTCACTCTCCGGTATTTCGTCACAACACAGCTGATAGGCAAAATTCGGCGCCATCGTCAGGGTCGAACGCGTCCTTGAAATGAGGTCGAGCCAGCGGCCCGGCTTTTGAACGAACGCAGCTGGTTGCATCAAATGGGATGGAATACCGGCATAAAGCGGGTAAAGGATTGTGCCGATCAGGCCAAGATCGTGATAGGGGGGCAACCAGCCGCACATGGCGTGCTCATGGTCCGCAGGCTCACGGCAGCCGTTTGCGAGCATTTCGTCGATGCGCCGGAGATTTTCGATAACCTGCCGGTGGCTGACCATCACGCCCTTTGGAACACCGGTTGTTCCGGAGGTATACTGCAGGAAGGCGATCGCGTCCGGATCCCCCTTGACGGGCTCCCATTGCCCTGACCCGGCCTGGGAAATTTCGTCCACGGCAAGAAGCGTCAGATCCCTCCTTGCGTGCAACCAGGTGTCAAGCTTGGCTATCTGGGCAGCCAAACACACAATGAGCGCCGCATCCGCATCAGCCAGAATGGCCTCCAGCCGCTCCATATGCTTGAAATTACGGGGCGGATAGGCTGGAACCGCAATGAGCCCTGCAAGCTGGCAGGCAAGAAAAGAGGTAACGTAGTCCAGACCGGGCGGGCATACGATCAAAACCCGGCCACCCGGTTGGGCGCGGGATCGCAGCCGCGCGGCAATGTCTGCGGCATGCTGCATCAAACTTCTGTAGGTGTGTTCGCAGTCCTGCGACGGCCCTTGACCCGAAAAACCGTAAAACCGGAAAGCAAGCCGGTCTGGCTGCAAGATGGCTCTTTCACTGATCAGCTGGCCAAGCCCTGCTACAGAGTGTTTTTGATTTCTCATGACGTACCCCACGGCTTATGGGCCGTTATTTGCAAACCGGTGTCGCTTTAGCGCCCGGAAGAAAAGGACGAAGCGCCACGGCAAAATTGATGTCTGTGTGTTATGGAATTTTCATTGTCGGTGAGACATGCTGAATGAACATCTTGTCGAAGCCAAGGATTTACCGGGGCAGTTTTGTTTTTCTGGCGCACAAGATCGGTGCATCAGGCAACTGCCTGAACTGCACTGCCGACAGAGATACCCTGCATACGAAGCCAGTCCGGACTAAAGATCTTGGACAGGTATCGTTGACCGGAATCTGGAAGGACTGTGACGATAGTCGCCGGCCCCTTCATCTTCCGGGCGGCCTGAACACACCCCCAGACATTCGCTCCACCCGTCCCGCCGACAAGAAGACCATGGGTGCCCGCAAGCCACCAGCACATGTTGAACGCTTGCTGATCGGTGAAACGGATACTATCGGTGAGAACAGAAAAATCCATGCACGTCGGAATACGGTCTTTTCCCGCCCCTTCAGTCTGGTAGGGATGGATATCAGACGGTTCCTCGACACCATGATGAAAATAGGTATGGTACAGTGACCCCACAGGATCCAGAAGCACGATTTCGATATCGGGGTTCTTCTCCCGCAAATACCGGCCTACTCCGGATATGGTACCGCCCGTGCTTCCCGCCGCCACAAAGGCTGAAATCTGGCCGCCCAGCTGCTTGTAGATTTCCGGTCCTGTCGTCCTGTAGTGAGCCTCACGGTTAAGCGGACTATCGTACTGGTTCAACATGAAGGAACCGGGTCGCTCACTGTGAATGCGTTTGGCAGCATTTGCATAATGCTCGGCACTATCTGGCGCAGTGCCCTGCGGGGAAACCACCACCTCTGCGCCCAAAGCGCTCAGTACATTCCTTTTTTCCGCACTTATTTTAGCGGGTACCGTCAGTATGGTCCGGTGGCCGCGAGCTGGCCCCATCATGGCCAGGGCGGCGCCGGTGTTTCCGGAAGTCGCTTCCACGATGACCGCTCCCGGCTTGAGCAAGCCATCACACTCCGCGCTATCCAAAATGTATTTGACGACACGATCCTTAATTGATCCGCCCGGATTCAAAAACTCCAATTTTGCGTAAATCCGCACGTTTTTCGGAACATCAAGACCATTCAACTCAATAATCGGCGTCTTTCCTATCAACTTCTCGAGCGAGCGTTGGAACATCTTTAACTCCGGCTAGAAGTATCCGTTCAAATCGGCTTCTATATTTAAGTGGGTACTGCGTTACTTTGACCCGTGCCCCTCGTTCAGCGGCTGTAACAATGAACTCCGAATGCCATTCCCTGTGTGACAGTCCTTTCCTTGCATAATTTGCCGGGGCAGTACCTATCCCATCAAACGAAGCCGGGGCAGGCCCGGCATCACGCTCCCCGCCAAAACGCGTCATTCTCAATATGCCGTGCATCTGATCTAGATTTCGGCACCGGCTTGCCGGTACGGCTTTGCGGCAAGATCCCACAATTGACGATCACATTTCGGCTGCTTCGTATTGGCTGACTATAAAATTGGGTAGCGGACGGGCTGGTGTTTCCCTCCAGTCCGCGAGCTTCATATGCCTCAATTCCAGCACCGCATCGAGGGCCTCGTCGAACTCAACTTCAACCTCTGAAGCGGCTTCATCAAGCGATCTTCTGCCATCAAACAAGGGGAACAGTCGCGCGTGGGGCCCATCAATAAACTGCGCGTTTCTGATCACACTGACCTCGCAAACTATCTGTGGTGTCAGCTTGCCGAAATCAGGTGCCACTATTTCAACATCCTCGCAAAAAATGCGGTCAAGGCGTGCACCATACAGACAATCCAAAGCCTCCTCCGGCCCCTCCACAATCGGCATACCACGCAGATTGAAGGATGTGTTGAGCACAAGCGGCAATCCTGTCAGCTGCTTGAAGGCACGCAACAGCCCGCGGTAACGTTCCGAACCATCTTCTGCTACCGTTTGAAGCCTGCATGTTCCATCTACATGAACAACTTCCGTGATCTGGTCCGCCTTTTCAGGCAAAACGTCGGAGATCAGCATCATGAACGGGCTTTCAGGAGCAGGTAACTCAAACCAGTCCGCCGCATCCTCGGCCAGAATTGAGGCTGCGAACGGGCGGAAAGGTTCCCTGAATTTCACCCGCCGGTTGAGCTTTGCCTTCATCCCGGCAATACTTGGGTGACAGAGGATTGAACGCGCACCCAAAGCACGCGGACCAAACTCGCTGCGGCCCTGGAACCAGCCAATGATCTCTCCGCACGCGATCGCTTCCGCGGCATTCCTAACGACATCACCGCCGCAATTATGGTGTTTAAAATTGGCGCCCCATCGCTTGGCTATTTCCGAAATCTGATAACTTTCCGGCGGTTTAGGCCCCCAGTAGACGGACCTGATCCGCGAAGACTTGGCTGCCGCTGCTTTCACAAGGTAATGATGGGCATAAAGGGCTGCTCCAATCGCATTTCCGTCATCGGTTGCCGCCGGAAAGGCAAATAGTTCGTCGACGACACCCTCCCGCAGCAATCTCGTATTCAACGCGGTATTCAAAAAACATCCGCCTGACGTTGCAACCCGGCGTTCCCCCGTTTGACCGACAAGATCCTCGACAAGCCGCATGCAAGCATTTTCGAATTCGAACTGAATCTGGGCCGCTATGTCCTCGCGCCGCACCCGCCCTTTTTCATTTCGGGTGTACGGGGTTACACGTCCACCATCATTGCAAATCTCGATAAGCCCCAGATCGGACAAAGAATCCCGTGCCCCGTCAAACGAAAAACCGGCGGATCCCGTTCTGATGAAGAGAGGATCTTGTGAAAACGGCTTCCCATATGCCGCCAGTCCCATCGTTTTTCCCGCATCGTCATAGCTTGTGCCGCACTCGGAAAACCCAAGCCCAAGCGTAACCATCCGGTAAAGCTCTCCAACACCACAAAATTCCGCGGGGACCTGTAACTCCCCACGGACATTGCGCCCTGCAATCCGGGTCGTGTCGCGGAACATCTGAAACACCTTCTCAGGCGCCTTGTTAACTTCGAAAAGGAAGGCCGTTTCACGCTCGCGCCTGCCTCCTATCCTTGCGCCATACGCGTCGACAACCAAAACCCCGGCCCGGTCAAAACCCGACCCGAAAAAAGCAGAGGCTGCATGACTCAGATGATGCCCAGGATAGGGCATCTGCAGGACCTTCCTAGTATCAGGCCAACCTAGCAAGGAAAACAGCTTGCTCTCTTCGGGCTCGTTTCTGGTTTCAGTCGACGTTGCAATCCAATAGTCAATGTCATCAAGTGTTAGACCAGATGACGAAAGGACGTGCGAAGTCAGCCTGGCCATTTCCGACGCATACACATGCAGCGGGACAACACCACGCTTGACCCGGCTAATTCTTTCAAGGGAAAGTGCCGATAATATATCACCGCTTTCCAATACAGCTATACTGCTATCGTGACTTAAATTATAACCAACTATTCTCACGATTACTCTCGATAATTAAACAGGTATGAATTATTTGATACGTAGCGCATTTCAAACATATAATTAATTAATTTAACTATTACAGTGCGCTTCATATTAAATATTAATAAAATCTAGATTCTAAAAATATAATATTAATTACATTGACTTATACTAAGTCCATTTGAACGTGACACATATTTAAG